>JBDQFW010000225.1:0-5301 GCA_040265735.1 Planctomycetota bacterium
GGGATTGGCCCCTTCGCGGGATGCCGGGACGGTCCTACGCTCGGCCTCGTAGGCAGCATCGAGGGCCGCGGGGATACGATGCTCCAAGGAGCGGACGAGCCCACCGAGCCCGAGGAGCCGGAGGGGGTGCCCAAGGAGGAGCCTGTAGACGGCCCCCGCGGCCGCAAGGACCTCGGAGCCCGCCGCGCTGCCCAGGCGCCGGAAGGCGGCGGTGCGCAGGAGGAGCAGCTGGGTCAGGGAGAAGGCTCCCAGGCTCAGCGCGCCGACCAAGTTGCCCAGAAGATTGCCCGTGTCCCGGAGAGTGCTCCGGGCCCAGCGGGAGATGCGTCCAGGGCCACGGCCGCGCCCAGAGGGCTCTCGCAGCCCGAAGACCCGAAAGACGAGCCCCACGAGGCGAATCGCGAGCCACACCAGGGTGGCGGGGACCACCACGACCAGGACCAGAACGAGGCCAAGGGCGGCGAAGGTGAGTCCGAGGATCTCCATGGGAGCGCGGGTCGTCAGCCGGACGCCTGACGGCGGCGCCGGACAGCTCGCATCCAGACCTCGCCGACGGCCTCGTCGAAGGCCGCGTCCTGCGCCTTCTTGGGACTGGGCTCGAGACCGTTGCGGGTGAGCTCGTGCCAGTCCTCGTCGGTGAACGCATAGCGCCCGAAGACCTCGGTGAGGGCCTCTCGGAGCAGGTCGCGGACCCGGGCGGCCTTGCGGCTGATGGTCGCCTCAGAGGTCCCCAGGGCCTCGCCTACCTCGCGCCCGCTGCGGCCCTCGAGGACGCGCTGCCGGTAGACCTCGAAGTCGGCGAAGCCTGCGGCACGCTCGACCTGGCGCAGCGCCGCGTCGACCTTGGCCTCGAACACGGCCGCCTCGTAGTCCGCGTCGGGCCTGGGGCCGCCCTCCACATCCAGGTCTGGGTCATCCTCGGAGCCACCGCTGAGGGACAGTGGGCGCTTCCCCGCGCCCCGCTTGAGCGCGTTGCGGCGGTCCATCTCGTCACTCAGGGTGTACTTGGCGATGGCGAGCAGCCAGGTGCTGAACTTGGCGCCCTTGCTGGGATCGTGGCGGTCGATCGCCCCGGCGAGCGCGGTCAGGGTCTCCTGGGAGAGGTCCTGCACGGTCTCCTGGCCAATGCGCCCCCGGCCCCAGCGGGCCAGCTGCGCGCGGAGGATCGGACCGAAGGTCTCCCAGAGCTCGAACCAGGCGTCCGGGTCGCGGGACCGAAGGCGGCCGACGAAGTGGGTGGTCAGCTCGTGCACCTCTCCAGCATAGGGCCCAAGGCCCAGGGCCGGGCGCCCATCAGCGGCTGGGGGCCCTCCCAGCCGCGGGAATCCTGGCGTGTCCTGCAAGAGCTGCCTGGGGCCTCCCAGGAAAGGCGGCAGCGGGAAGCGTCCCGCATCAAGACCCCGTCCCGGCAGGAGCTGGGACCCGCCACCAGACCACCACCAAAGGAAGACCAAGCCATGTTCGGGTTCATCAAGGGCATCACCAAGACCGCCGTCCTCGCCACCCTCAGCGTGGGGGCCATCACGGGAGGGAGCCTCCTCCTGGCCGGACCTGGCCGGACCATGGCCGTGGCCCACGAGCTGAAGAGCAAGGTGAGCTCCGTCATCGACCGCAACCTGGACGACCCGATCGCGCTGCGCCGGCAGCTGGTCGAGGTCGAGCGCGAGTATCCCGAGCGCATCTCCGAGGTGCGGCAGGACCTGGCTGGGCTGCGGGCGGACATCGCGCGCCTCGAGCAGGAGCAGGCCGTCTGCACCCGCGTGGTCGCCCTGGCCAGTGAGGACCTCCAAGGCCTGATCCAGGACGAGGCCCACGCCCAGCCGACCTCAAGCCGGTCGCGAGCTCGTCGCGGGGCCGCGTCCTCCCGCGCCCGTCACCTTGAGCAGATCATCCTCGCCAACGAGGGGAAGGCTCTGGACGCCACGGCTGATCTCCAGGCCCTGTCGGCCCAGGAGAGCCGGATGCTTCAAGTGCTTGAGCAGCTCGAGACCGAGCGTGCCCAGTTCCAGGTGCAGCTGACGCAGCTGGAGCGCCAAGTCGCCTCCATCGCCCGCAACGACCGCATGATCGAGCTCATGGAGCGTCGGCAGCGGACCCTGGACAAGATCCGGTCCTGGGATGCGGTCAGCCTGGACCAGATCCAGGGGCGGATCGCAACGATCCGTGCCGAGCAGGAAGCCCGCCTCGAGGTCCTGACCCAGGACCACGAGCAGGTGGACTACGAGGCCATGGCCCGTCAGGAGCTGCGCGCGGAGGGGGACCAGGGACTCTGAGGAGATCCCTGCTTCGGGGCGCGGGCCCCCGGGAGCTTGGCTCTCGGGGGTCCGCGCCCATTGGACCGGGAGGCGGGCCGAGCTAGGCTGCAGGGATGCCGACCCCCGCGTTCGAGCCGGATGGCCCCAGCGCCCGCGACCGCGCGGACTACGAGGCCACCCCGCTGACGCGGGCTGAGTACGTGACGGCCGTGGTTCACCTCTACAGGGGGGAGCTTCATCGGGCGAACGCCTGGAGGCTGCGGCTGGACAACACCACCAACTGGGCCGTCCTGACCACGGCCGGCCTGCTGACCTTCTCCTTCGGGGAGGGCGCCCACTCGCAGTGGGTGCTGCTGGTGGGCTTCCCGCTACTCACCGTGTTCCTCTTCCTCGAGGCGCGACGGTTCCGGTTCGCAGACGTGTGGCGCAGCAGAGTGCGCGTGCTCGAGGAGAACTTCTACGCGCCGATCCTGAGGCGGGATCCATCGAGCCCCCTCGAGCGCTGGGGGGAGCTGGTCGCGGATGACCTCTTCCGGCCACGCTTCCGGATCACCCGGGCACAGGCGGTGAGGGCTCGCTTCACTCGCAACTACTGGGCTGTGTACGGGGTTCTCCTCCTTGCCTGGGGCCTGCACGTGCTGCTTCGACCGACCCCCGTAGAGACCTGGGCGGAGCTGCGCTTGCACCTCAGCGCGGGGCTCTTGCCCTGGTGGCTCCCGCTCCTGATTGTCGGGTCCTTCTTGGCCGCGACGGCATGGGTTGTGTTTGGCGTCGAGCGCCACCACCCGGAGGACCTGGAGACCTGGCTCGACCCCAGCCAAGAGCCCGAGGCACCTGCGGAGCTCTGACGTCCTGTCAGTCGCTTGTACGGCCAAACAGGGCAGATCACGGCCGAACAGCGCAGATCACAGCAGAAGGGCGCAGCTGTGCCATGCCTGCGCTTGGTCCGGCAGCTGTCTAGGAGCTCGGGCAGAGAGCCGTGCAGCGCTTGAGAGCCCACCTTGGGGCGGCGGCGCTGGAACGCCTCATAGGTGCCCTGCAGTCGAGGCGTTGGCAGAGGCCTGAGTGAGCGGTCCGCGCGCGCAGCGAGGGCTTGTGAATGGGCGACCTAGTCGTCGCGATGCTGCGCCTCATGCACGCGCAGCGGCACCAAACGAAGCCCGGGGGCAGCTCGCGGTGAGCTGCCCCCGGGGCTCGAAGCGGAGCGGGCGCGTGGAGCGCCCGGTGCCACTCACTCCTGCCAGGTCAGGGCGAAGGATGACAGGTACGGCGAGACCATGCTCTGCGCGTTCGAGGTGAAGGTGATGCGCACCTGGTAGTACATGGCGTTGCTGAGGCTGTTCACGTCCTCGCGCCAGTTGCTATCGGTCAGGAACGAGACCGGCGTGTTGACCTGGTTCTCACCCGTGAAGACATCGATCTCGTTGTGGTTGATCGAGTTGTCGCAGATGGAGGGCAGGATGTCGTAGTGGTCGCCGTAGCGGTCCAGCTTCGTCGCGGCCTCGAGCACCTGGAAGGAGGGGTCGGTGAAGACGATGATCCCACCGGGTCCAACCTGATAGGGGTTCACGCTGCTCGCACCGCGGAAGGCGACCTCGATGTTCGTGCCGGTGGGCCAGAGGGTCGCCGGCGGATCCAGGACAGGCTGGCTGTAGACCGGAGTGACGATGTCGCCGGTGGGGAAGCCGTTGCCCTGGGCGTCGACCATCTCCCACCAGATCGAGTGGCAGCGGCTCGTGCGGACCACGAAGTCCAGAGCACCCATGTACACGTTGTTGTCAACGGGGATCGTCGGTGCGCCGTCACCGACCTGGGGCGGAATCGCGTTCGGGTTGACCTCGTTGTCGAAGCCGCCCGTGGCGAAGTCCTGCAGGTCGGGATTCACATAGACCTCGTTACCTGACTGGTCGTAGCCACCCGTCGCGAAGGAGCGGAAGTTCGGGGTGGTGAAGCCGGAGGTCAGGCCCTGGGGAATGGCGATCGAGGTGTCCAGCTTGTTGGCACCCGAGGCCCCGTCGTCCGGGAAGCAGCGGATCTCGATGAGCAGCGGCAGGGCAATGCTCTGGACCTGCTCGGCCGAGTAGAAGGGGTGGAAGACCGGCGGGTTCATGGGGTCGTCACACACGTCGACGCCCGGAGGCGGGACGAGCGGGAAGGCCACGCCGGGGTTGTTCTCGAACCAGCGCTGGAGGTCGACTCCCGCGATGCCGGGGCCCCCGCGGGTGCGCAGAGCCGTGTCACGCCAGGTGTAGTACCGGTGCTGGCTCGGAGGGATCGTCCGGTTCATCGGCCAGGGCATCAGCTTGGTGTTGGTGCCGACCTGGATGAGGTCACCCGGGCTCACGATGTAGCCCAGGTCCCGCGTGTGGACGATGCGCTGGGGGTCCTCGGTGGTGCTCAGCTGGTTCAGGTTGAAGCTCGTGACGAGGCCCGAATCCGGGAAGACCGGAGCCAGGGTCATCGGGTTGATCTGCTCGTCCGGCAGGAACGCCGCGTGCGACATGCGCATCTCGAACACGTCGTAGGAGTCCGGAACCGCGGTGCCGGCGATGGGGGTCCACCAGGCACCCTCGACATCGAGGTTGTAGGTGCTGGCGTCAGGCTCGTAGATGTCGTCGGTCGGATCGTCCGGGTCGATGCCGGGATCGCGGTCGATGAGGTTGAAGCCCACATCCACGAAGCGCCAGAGGAACTGGGTCCGCGAGCCGAAGCGCGAGAGGGGGTCCTGCTTGCCGGTGGGGCTCGGCGGCATGGCGTTGACCATGACATCGCCGCTGAGGGCGCCGTTGTCGGCCACGGGCTCGCGGGCGATGACGCCCTGGAAGCGGCTGACGGGCCGCGGGCGGATCACGCCGAGCTGCTGCTGGAAGACGATGTCGCCGCCCCATTCCGCGAAGGGGAAGGGGTCATCGTTGTTGGGGTCGGAGATGAGCAGGTCCTCGTCAGCGCTCGTGAAGCGGCTGACGCGACCGCCGTTCTTGGTGTCCGTGCCGCCCGTCCAGACGGACAGCGGGACCTCCGGGAGGGAGATCTCGAGGGGGTTGCC
>JBDQFW010000226.1:0-5281 GCA_040265735.1 Planctomycetota bacterium
GGGATAGACCACGCCGATCTGGATGATCTCAGCCGAGAACTCGGGGAAGACCTCCACCTTGAGCCCCCCCACCGCAAGCGCGCCCCCCGCGCACAGCAGGATCATCAGGATGTTCGCCGCGACCCGGTTGTGGACGAACCAGGCGATGACGCCCTTCGAACGCTCGCCGTCCATCAGCGGACCTCCACGTCCCGAGGCAGGAGCCTCACGGCCATGCCCTCGACAGGGTTCGCAAGGGGGCTGACCACCACACGCTCGCCTTCGCCGAGCCCGGCGGTGACCACGACGGAGTCCCTTGTCCGCCAGGAGACCGTGACCTCACGTCGGGCGAGGCGCCCCTCGTCCTCGGCGACCCAGACCACATCCCCAGGCCCTAGGGCAGAGCGCGGCAGGATCAGAGCGTTCTCGATGGCCCGGCCCTGGATGCTGGCCTCCACATGGCTGCCGGAGAAGAGCGGGACCGGGCGCGGGGTGGCCAGGCCATAGGGATCCTGGACCTCGAGCACGACACGCACCAGGCGAGACCTCGGATCCAGACTGCCGTCGATCCGAGCCAGCCGCGCCTCGAAGGACACGCGTTGCCCGGCGAAGTCCGCCGCAAGCTCGCAGGGAACCGTCTCGCTCGGCGCGAGTCCCTGTCCAACCGCGAAGGGCAGATGCGCGAGGTCTCGGTCCCGCAGGGGAACCACCACCTCGAGCGCGTCGGTGGACGCCAGCTCGCCGAGGCGGTTGCCGCGCTGCACCAGCTGCCCCAGCCCCACTTCGACGCTCTGCACCGTGGCGTCGAAGGGAGCACGCAGCTCGAGCCGACCAAGGTTCTGGTTCACCACCGCGAGCGCAGCCTCGGCGGCGCGCACCGCAGCAAGGGCCTCTGCCTGCTGCGGCTTGCGCAGCGCGAGGTCGCCCGGCTCTTCGACGCCAAGCAGCGCCTGCTCGCGTGCAGCCTGCTCAGCCAGTGCAGCCTCCTGGCTGGCGCGCGCGCGGGCTCGATCCACCTCGGCCTGGGCCCGCTCGCGCTCGAGCTCGAGGTCCGTGGGGTCGAGCCGGAGGAGGGGCGCCCCGGCCTGAACGAGCGCACCCTGGACAAGGCCCGGGGCAACCCACCGCACGACGCCGGCGACCTCGGGCACGATCCACGCCCGTCGACTGGGACGCGTCTCACCGGTGCCCTGCAGGACCGGGATGAACGGAGCGCGAGTCGGCGTCTGGGTCTCGACCAGGGGCGCCACGATCGCCTCCGTGGGGCGCCCTCCCACCTCACCGCGGTCGGCCAGGATGGTGGAGGCCTTCCACCCGCCCGCCAGGACCGCGGCCACCAGCAGCAGTTGAACCAGGACCCTCACGGGCGCACCTCCAGAGCATCCGACGCCCCGCTTGCGGCGTCATGGGGTCCTAGAGCGTCGGGGTCGGCGAGGTCCCCACGGCGGCTCGCCGCCACTCCGTGCCCGCCGAGCGCGAGCCAGAGATCCACGCGCGCCTCGTGCCGCGCGCGCTGCGAACCCAACACCTGCGCCTCGATGGACAGCCGGCGGCGCTGGGACTCGAGGACCTCGACGATCCCCACGAGGCCGGCCTCGTACTGCTCCTGGGCCAGGGTCTCCGCACCTTCGGCCTCGCGGGCCGCCTCCTCCAGGGCGGCGTGCCTGCGGTCCGCGGCCTCGCTCCGCACCCGGGCGCGCTCCACCTCAGCGCAGGCTCGCAAGACGAGCCCCTCCCAGGCCGCAACGGCCCCGCGCACGCGAGCGTCCGCAGCGCGAACCCGCGCGCGCAGGGCTCCCCCCTGGAACAGCGGAGCCGAGAGACCGCCGACGAAGGACCAGACGCTGAAGTCGGGGTCGCCAATGTCCTCGGCCTTCGTTCCGTTCCAGCCTGAGCTCGCGGTGAAGCTGATGCGCGGCCACAGCTCAGCGCGGCTCACCTCGGCGCGGGCCAGCTCAGCCGCAGTCCGCCGGGCCGCGCCTCGAAGGTCGGGGCGATGGCCGAGGACCGCGACCGGGACGCCAGAAGGGCTCTCGGGCGGGGCGCTCGGCAGGGCGCCCTCCAGCGCACGGCTTCCGTCCGCCACGCCCCCGAGGAGGGCCTCGAGCGCACGCTCGGCCAGGGCCTCCCCCTCGCGAGCCCCCTCAAGGATGGCGACCGCACTGGCCACGCTCGTGCGCAGCAAGCGCAGGTCCAGGGCCCGCCCCAGGCCAGCCTCGAAGCGCTGAGCCACCTGACGCTCGCTCTGCCGCCAGCTCTCCAGGGTGCGCTCCGCCAGCTCCCTCTGGGCGCGCGCCTCACCCAGGATCAGCCAGGCGCGCACCACCTGGCCGGCGAGGGACACGCGGGCCGCCTCGAGGTCCGCGCTGGAAGCCGCGAGGTCCGCCTCCGCGGCACGCACCCCGGCGCGAATGCGGCCCCAGAGATCCACCTCCCAGGAGGCTGCGAAGGAGCCGTTCCACGCGCCGAAGGTCCGGATGGGGTTGGGCACGGGGATGCCTCGGGCCGCCAAGTTGATCTGACTGCGCGAGTTCTGCAGGTCCGCGCCAATGGAGGGAAGCAGAGGACCTTGGGAGATGCCGAGCAGCGCCTCGGCCGCATCGAGGCGCGCCACCGCGCCCGCCAGATCAGGGGACGACGCGAGCGCTTCGTCCACCAAGCCCACCAGCTCAGCCGACCCGAGCGCGGAGAGCAGGTCGAAGGCGCCCGACGCCTCGGGTGCATCCCAGGCAGGCTCCAGCGACGGCAGGGGGTCCTGCACCACGGGGAGGGGCGCTGCGCAGGCGGCAGCGAGGAGAGGGATCAGGAGAGCGGGCTTCGACATGACGATCGAACCGGAGCCCCGAGGCCTCCGGCGAGGAACTGGATGAGGGCCTCGGCAGCGGTGGAGCTCACGAGGAGGGGTTCGAGGGGTGGGCGGCCGTCGCCCAGGGCGTCGCCGCGCAGCAGCAGGTGCGTCAGCGCGCCGATCATGGAGTGCAGGCGCAGGAAGCAGCCGGCGCGAGAGAGCTCGGGAAGAAGCTCGCCGAGTGCCTGGGCGAAGGCGGCGTGGACCTCCTGGAAGAGTCCTTCGCGCACGAGCTCGCGCCAGGGGCCCGAGGGGTCGCTCATGGCCCGCGCGTGCAGCTGAACCATGCCGCCGTCCACGCGGGCCACGAGCTCCAGCGTCGGCTCGACAAAGGCGCGGGCAAGGCCCTCCAGCGAGAGCCCGGCCTCGCGCAGCTCCTCCAGCCGTAGGATCCGGGCCCGGTTCAGCTGCGAGGCCCTTCGCTCGAGGACCCGTGCCAGCAGTTCCTGCTTGCCTCCGAAGTGGTAGTGGACCGCAGCGACGTTCGTGCCCGCCCGCGAGGTGATCTCGCGGATGGACGCACCCGACCAGCCCTGAGCCGCGAACACGGCCTCAGCGGCATCGAGGAGTGCCTGGCGAGTCTGCTGGGAGCTTCCCATTCCAACAAGCGTTTGAATCTAGCCCCAAGTGGCGACCTCATCAAGCGCGGGCGCAGGTCTGAACGCAGTGAAAGCGGGGCAAGGGCCGCCGGTCAGGGTGGCTGGCTCGGAGTCGCCTGGGAGGTGCCGCCTGAAGAGGTGGGACCGCTGCCAGTGGTGCTTCGCCCAGCCGCATGAAGAGAGCCGCCTACCAGCCGCCGGCGTAGGGATCGGGCTCGGGCCATCCCCACCAGACCGCAAGCCCGGTCGCGGCCAGCATGACTCCCGACCGTAGGAGCATGAGTCCCGCGCTTGGCGGCCCCCAGGCGAGCAAAGCCGCTGCGCAGCCGAGAAGAGCCGCGGGCCCAGCGGGAACGGAGGCGTAGAGGACCGCCTGCACCACGATCGCGCAGGCAAGGGCTCCGAGCAGTGCCGCGCCGTGCCAAGCACGCTCCCCGCCGGGAAGAGCCTGGTCCACGGTCACCGAGGCCAGAGCAAGCCCGAGGGCACCCAGGGTGAGCGCACCTGACCCCGTCGAGTTCCCGAGCAGGAGCGCCGCGCCCAGGACGACACCCCCAAGACCTGCCCGCTCCCGCGCGAGGACCAGCGTCCTTGACCCGAATCCGTCGTCACGCCCCCACGCCGTGCCGCCAGCTCCGCCGCCAAGGCCGCGCTGGAACGCTGCTCCCAGGAGCAGCGCAGCGCCCGCGACACCGGCCGTGCGGAGCCAGGGCAGGGACTCCACCCAGAGGTGACTCCAATAGGGCTCGAGGGCAAAGGCCGCCCAAAGCAGGACGGGGGCCACCCACCCCAGAACGGGCAGGACCAACGAGGCGAGCATGCCGCCGGTGCACCAGGCAAGGACCTCGCCCGCATCGTGAGGCGGCCAGCCGGGCCACGCGCCGTGGAGCGCGAAGCGAGCGGCGATCGCTGCGGCAAGGATCGGCCCGGCGCCTGCCAAACGCTGGCGCCAGGCGTCACATTCGGGGCGACAGGCTCCCCCCTGCTCGGACGAGACGCCGCCCGCGCGCAGAACGCGAGCGAGCCCCATGGGCAGAACTGCCGCCAGGGCCGCAATCAGCAGGACGCGGAGCTCCAAGGGTCCGCGCTCACTTGCCCGCGCCCTCGAAGGCGAGGATCAGGCGGATCTCGTCTCCGATGGCCTCGTTCGGATAGGTGGTCATTCCGAAGTCTCGCCGGTTGATGACAAGCTCGCCCTCGAAGCCGATGCGCTTTCCGAAGCGCTCGCCCCGGTCCCCCTCGCCGAGGAGGCGGGCCTCGAAGGTCACCTCCTTCTCCACGCCGTGGAGCGAGAGCGTCCCGGAGACCGACAGAGCTCCGCCCTCCTCGAGAGCGACCTTCGAAGAGACGAAGGTCGCCTTGGGGAACTGGGCCACGTTGAGGAAGTCCTGGCCCTTCAGGTGGTCGTCCCGCCCGGTGCTGGCGCTGTCCACCGAAGCGGGGTCGATCGAGACTCGAACTGCGCAGGCGGAGGCGTCCTCGCTGAAGGTCAGCTCGCCCTCGAAGGCGTTGAAGCGGCCCCAGGCCGCGGACAGGCCGAGGTGGGTCGTGCGGAAGAGGACCGCCGAGTGGACGGCGTCGATCGTGTAGGTGCGAGCCTCCGCGCCGAGGGGCGTAACGGTGGCCGCGGGCGACGCGGGCACGGCGTCTCCTCGCGTGGCGAGGGGTGCGACGGCTGCGGCGGTGAGGATGAGGAGGGGGAGCTGGGTGAAGCGCATGGGACTGGTGGACTGGCGGTGCGGGAGGCGTTCGAACGCCGGGTCAGGCGGGGAGCATGGAACACGGGCCTCGACCGTTCCAGCCCGCTAGAGTCGGCCCTATGCCCGAGCCCCCCCTGGCCCCCCTCCTGCAGATC
>JBDQFW010000227.1:0-5263 GCA_040265735.1 Planctomycetota bacterium
ACGCAAGCAGCCACCCTGCGAAGGTCACCCCCAGGACGACGAGGCCCGCGCCGGGGAAGAGGCCTCCGGCGAGATCGGCCACCAGGTTCCCGCCCAGCATGAAGGCCATGGCCCAGGCGAGGAAGGTGGGCACGTGGTTGCAGCGGGAGTGCCCCACCTCGTGGGCGAACACCGCGGCCAGCTCCTCGGGCTCGAGCTGCGCCACCAGGCTGTCGGAGAGCAGGACATCGCGGCGTGAGGGCAGGAGACCCACGATCGCCGCGTTGGCGACCAGGTTGCCCGTCTCCCAGACGCGGACCCGCCGCGCGCGGAACCCCGCCCGCTCGGAGACCTCGGCGAAGAGCGCCTGCAGCTCGGGGTCCTCCAGCGGCCGCGTCCGCCAGGAGACGGTCAGCAGGGTGGGCAGCTGCACCATCATCCCAACCAGCAGGAGCACCAGGAACACGGCCCCCGCGAGCTGCACCTGCTCCACGTGGACGCGCAGCCAGGGGACGGAGCCCACGGCTAGGGCGAGGCCGTAGAAGAGCAGCCCGGGCACCAGAGCCGTCGCGAACATACGCAGCTGAAAGGCGCGCCAGCGGCCGCGCTCGCGCCCTGGCGGCCACGCGCTGCGGGACTGGGCGTCGATGGAGAGGACCTCGTAGAGGACGAAGGGGGCCAGCGCGTAGAGCAGCGCGGGCTCGGGCCATCCATCGAGGTCCAGGGCTGCCCCGGTCGCAGCCCGCAGCCAGGACAGCCAGCCACACCCCAGCATCAGCAGCCCGTACACGAGCGCGCCGGAGAACCGCCCCAGGGTCCCCACCAGCAGGCCGGCGCGGAAGGCGCCGCGGCCGGTCAGATTCCTCCCCGAGAGCACGATCAGGTGCGGCAGCGGCAGCAGGAGCGCAGCCGCCCAGGGCGCCACGGGGCCCCAGGTCCAGCCGGCCTCGGCCAGCGTGAGGACCAGGACGGCGAGGAGCAGGTGGGGGAGGTGGGCCATCGGGCGAGCGCATCGTAGCGGCGCTCGGCCGAACGCCCGGCGCCATCCTGGCCTTCCGCTCGAGGCCTAAGACGGCCTCGAGTCCAGTCAGCGAGCGTCGCCGCGCGGAACTGCTTGAGCCCGCGCGAACGAGAGGTTCAGGAGGATCGCCCCCGCAGGCTGCCGAGCGCGTTGGGGAACGGCCTCAGCCGCTCAGGCGCGCGCGGACCTTCTCGGTGTTCTTGAAGTGCATCTTGGCCACTTGGGCCAGACGCGCCTCGCCGTGGTGAGCCAGGAAGCGCTCACCCGCCTCGTCGGTCGGAGGGCCCGCACCCTTGTGCAGTTCGATGTCGTAGCGCTCGCTGAGCTCCATGATTGCCAGCAGGAACTCGGCGTTCGCCAGGATGGCCGCGGCGGCGACCGCAAGCTCCTCCTCGGCGCGCGGACGCTCCTCGACGCGCAGATCCGTGTCCGCCAGGGCCTCCTTGACCGGGTTGCCGCGCACGAACTGGTCCACAACGACCTTGTCCTCGGGCTGGGCAACCGTGCGGATAGCCTGCGTATGGAGTGAAGTCAGGAACTCGTTGACGCCCGGGAAGTCCGGGTAGCGCCGGTTGTACTCGGGCGGGTCGATCCGGATCACATCGTGGGCAAGGCGCTCACGCAGGATCGCGGCCAAGCGCAGGGTGCGCGTGTCCGACAGCTCCTTGGGATCCTTCAGGTTGAACTCCGCCAGTTCGGCAGCCTGCTCGGGATCGATGCGCACCGCAGCCACCACGAGGGGGCCGAACCAGTCGCCGCTGCCCGCTTCGTCCGAGCCCACCATGGGCTCCTTGAGGCTGACCTCGCTCAGGACGGGCCGGAGCGGCCTCGGGGGAGCCGGAGCAGGCTCGTCCGTGAAGCGAACGAGGAAGCGCTCGGGCTCCGAACCCTGCACGACCAGCTTTCCGGAGTCGTAGAGCGTGGCGACCACACCCTCTCCCTTGACGCTCCACTGAGCGTGGGGAGCGGTGCGCCACTCGAAGACCGCCTCCTTGCGATCCTCCTTCTCCTTGAGCTTGGCCTGGAGGCTCTCCCGGCGCTCAGGGGGCACTTTGACGACAACTGTCCGCTGCGGCATGACCGATGAGGGTAGCGTCCCCACCCTTCGTGGGGATAGGTTGCAACCGGGGAACTCATGGGCCCTTTCGACTGCGAGATCACCCCAGAAGACCTCCAGAAGAGGTCTCCGAGGCCCTTCGAGAGCCCCTGGGGCGCCCTGGCGCTGGTGGCGGGCCCCGAGGGGCCAGTCTGCGTCCCTGCCGTCTGCCCTCATATGGAGGGCCCCCTGGCAGAAGGAACCTTGGCGCAGGGGCAGATCGTCTGCCCCTGGCACTTGTGGTCCTTTTCGGTGACAGATGGTGGGTGCTTACATCCCCCCGAAGGCGAGGGGCACCGCATTCAGTGCTTCCAGGTCACCCCTGGCCCGCGGGGGACCTTCCTCGTCGAACCCCGCCCGGCCTGACGGACCGGGATCGCAGCCTCGCTAGACTCCGCGTTGCGAAGCGGTCCCCCTGGACCGCTCGACGCCCTCGCCCCGACCCCAGACCGCCCGTACCGTGCCTGCCCTCACGAGCATCCTCGAAGCCATCGGCAACACGCCCCTCGTCAAGCTCCAGCGCCTGGGCTCGGAGACCGGCTGCACCTTCTTCGCGAAGTGTGAGTTCATGAACGCTGGAGGCTCAGTCAAGGACCGGATTGGCAGGCGCATGGTTGAGGAGGCCGAGCGCTCGGGCCGCATCAAGCCGGGCGACACCCTCATCGAGCCCACCAGCGGCAACACCGGCATCGGCATGGCCCTGGCCGCAGCGGTCAAGGGCTACCGAATGATCATCACGATGCCCGAGAAGATGAGCCGCGAGAAGCAGGTCGTCCTCGAGGCCCTGGGTGCCGAGATCATCCGCACGCCGACCGAGGCGGCCTGGGACGCCCCCGAGAGCCACATTGGCGTGGCGAAGCAGCTGCAGGCGATCCTGCCCAACGCGCACATCCTCGACCAGTACTCGAACCCCGACAACCCCGACGCCCACTACCACGGCACGGCGGTCGAGATCCTCGAGCAGACCGGCGGCGAGTTCGACTATCTGGTGGCCGGAGCGGGCACCGGGGGCACTCTATCGGGCATTGCGCGGAGGCTGAAGGAGGACGCTCCCCACGTGAAGATCGTGGGGGTCGACCCGGTGGGCTCGATCCTGGCCGGGCCGGGCCCGGTCGGCTCCTACAAGGTCGAGGGCATCGGCTACGACTTCATCCCCGACGTCCTGGACCGCAGCCTCGTGGACGAGTGGGTCAAGTCCGAGGACGCCCCCTCCTTCCAGACCGCGCGCAAGCTCATCCGCCAGGAGGGCCTGCTCTGCGGCGGCTCCTGCGGCACCGCCATGTGGGCCGCGCTGCAGATCGCGCGGCGTGAGGGCCCGGGCAAGCGCTTCGTCGTGATCCTGCCCGACTCGGTCCGCAACTACATGACGAAGTTCGTGGACGACCGCTGGATGCGCGAGAGCGGCTTCGAGGACAACAGCTGGGAGACCAGCTCCATCGGCGAGGTGCTGCGGCGCCTGCCTCGTCGCGAGGTGCTCGTGGCCGAGACCGCCGAGTCCGTCCGCGTCGCCGTGGCGCGCATGAAGCAGAACGGCGTCAGCCAGCTCCCCGTGCTCGAGGATGGGCGCGTGGTCGGCATCGTCACCGAGTCCGATGTGCTCGGGCGCCTGCTCGAGGGCACCGCCTCCATGGACAACACCGTGGCCGAGGTCATGGTCCGCAAGGTCGAGACGGTTCACGCCCACGAGGACGCGACGGTGCTGCTGGACCTCTTCAGCAGCAACTCCGTCGGCATCGTGGTCGAGGGCGACAATCGCCTGGTCGGCATCCTGACCAAGATGGACCTGGTGGATCACCTGACCCACCACATCACCGCCAGCTGAGCGCGGCCTCAGCCGAGGTGCTCGAGCAGGTGGCCCACCGTGGCCGCCAGCACGCGCTCCAGGTCGGGCCCCACCTCGGTGAGGGGGTGCGCCGCGCCGAAGGTGTGGCCCGCGCCCTCGAGGAGCAGGGTGCGTGCATCCGGCACGGCCGCGCCCAGCCGCTCCAGGCTCGAGGGCGCCACGGCCTCGTCGTCCGTTCCGTGGATCAGGAGCGTCGGCGCCGTGACCCGCTGCGCTGCGGCAACGATGTCGAAGGCCTCGCGGTTCGCCTCCACATCCTCGAGCATGGCCCGGCCCATGCGCATGATCTGACCCGTCCGCAGGTTCGGGATGTCGAGGTGGCCGTCCCGCCGCCAGCGCTCGACCGCGTCCTCACCGAAGCGCTCGACCGTGTCGATCGCGGCCCAGGTGACGAGGGCCTGCAGCGGGTGCGCCGCGGCGTGCAGCAGCGCCACCCCTCCGCCCCGGCTGTGGCCCACCATGCCGAGCGCGTCCTCGCGCACGGGACCCAGCCGCCCCTCGAGCACGAACTGGCGCACGCGCTCGACCTCCTCCAGCTGGCGGCTGAAGGTGTCGCGCTCGAAGGAGGCCAGGTCGCTGAAGTCGACGAGGTCCTCTCCAACGCCGCTTCCGGCGGTGTTGAACACCACCGCAAGGAAGCCCGTCTCGGCGAGGCCGCGCGCGAAGAGCGGGAAGAAGCCCCAGTCCATAAAGCCCTTGAAGCCGTGGAGGACGAGGACCGCCGGCAGCGGGCGCTTCTGGGGCCCCCCGGGGCGCAGGGCCCGCCCGCGCACAACGCGCGTGGGCTCGTCGGGCCAGGTGAGTTCGAAGGTCTGCTCGTGGATGCTCATGCGCGGGGGCTCCGGGGCAGGAGGGCGCGCTCGCCGGCACCCTGACCGAGGTACGGCAGGAAGCGCAGGACCGTGCCGGCGCTCCAGGCTCCGCCGGGCTCGAGGTCCACCAGCCCGTCGCCGTGGGCCGCGGCATAGAGGTCACCGCTGCCGTTCCACGCAATGGGGTGCAGGCCGCTCTCATCCAGGCGCGCCGGCAGGAACAGCCTGCGCTTGCCCCGATGGGTGTGCCCCACTGCCAGGGGTCGCTCCAGCCAGGTCGGCTCCCAGCCGCCCAGGAAGCGGCCCACGAGGGGCGCGAGGAACAGGTGCGCCGTGGCGAGCACGCTGACGGGGTTCCCCGGCAGGCCCATGAGTGTCCGGCCGTCGTCCCGCTGGGCGAGGAGCAGGGGCTTGCCGGGCTGGATGGCCACGCGGTGCAGGAGCTGCCGGTAGCCCGCCTCTGCCGCCGCTGCGGGAACCAGGTCCTTCTCCCCCATGGAGACGCCGCCCAC
>JBDQFW010000228.1:0-5251 GCA_040265735.1 Planctomycetota bacterium
ACCCTCCTCGCGCTGGGCCTCCCGACGGAGCGCCTGTGGGGCCCCATGACCCTGGTGCGTGACGCTGCCGAGGGCGGCGTCCACCTGGCCAACCAGGGTGGTGGGGATGTGCGCGACCGGGACGCCCCGCTTGAAGAGTGCCGCAGCCAGGCCTGCGAGGTCCGTCGCGGCGCCGCCGCCGAAGCCGAGCACGAGGGAGCGGCGCGAGAGCCCGGCCTCTGCGCAGAACTCCAGGGCTCGCCCTAGCTGGGCGAGGTCCTTGCACGCCTCGCCGGCGGGCAGGGCCAGGGTCGGGAGGTCCGCGGGCAGCCCGTGCGCACGGAGCCGGTCGCCGTGCAGCTCCAGCGCGCGCTCGTCGGCAACCAGAGCGGCGCGGTCCGCGCGCTCCAGCAGGGCGCCAAGGGCGCCCAGCGCGCCGTCACCGACGCGCACCTCGCTGGGGGAGTCCCCCGCGATCCGGATCACCTGGTCCGCCACGGGGGCGAGTCTACTCCGCGACCTGCCGCGCGCGTCGCTCCTGGCGACGGCGGACCATCTCCCGCTGCAGGCGCTCGGCCTCCTTGCGGTCCCGCGTCAGCAGCATCCAGAAGAGGCCGATCAGGGCTAGGGTGCCGCCCAGCATGGCGAACATGATCGTCCGCGGGCGCTCGTCGGACTCCGGGATGAAGGGGGCGATGGACTCGAGCACGAACACGGGCGCGCGCAGGGGGCGACCGTCCTGGCCCTCGTAGTTCACATTCTTCAGGAAGTAGCCGCGGGCCTCCACGAAGCGTGAGTTCCCCTCCCAGTCGAGCAGGCGCTCTCCGCCGGTGGCGGCGATCCACTTCACGACCGGCGCCGGGCCGAGCCAGGTGAGGTTGCCGATCCAGCCCGTGGAGAAGGCGGGGACGCGCAGGGGGTTCTCGCCGTGAATCGGAGCCCCCAGGCCCATGTTGCGCGAGATGGGGAACTGGAACGCGCGCCCGCGGTACATGGCGGGGTTGTTGAAGACGCTGGTGAGGGTGTCCGAGTCGAGCTCGAGGGCCTCCTCCCAGCTCTCCTCCACCTGCTCACACTTCGCCAGGAGCGCCCACTGGGCCTCCTCGGGAATTCCGGTGGTGGACTGGAGGGTGTCGTCCTGCACGGTGGCAAGGAGGGCCTCGAGGGCGGCGTCGTCGTGCACGACGGCGGGGGTCGAGGGGGTCAGCTCGCGACCGCAGAAGAACGGAAGCTCCGCCCAGCCGTCCTCGGTCTCGGTGCGGAACTGCTGCATGAACAGGCCGTCCATGCGCACGAACGAGCCCACCTCGAGGCCGTCCACTCCAGGGTCCTTGACCACGGCGAAGGCCGCGCCGCCGCCGCTCTCCAGGGCGATCCGCCCGCGGTACTCGGGGAACGGCGCGCCCTCGGGCTGGAACCGCCCGAGGGTGAGGACCTCGCCGCGGAACAGGAACGGATCCATGCGGTGCTCACCCGGAGCGGTGGCGAGCTCCGTCAGGGCGGCTGCGTCCAGCGCGCGCACGCCCAGGACCTCGAAGTGCCGGGGAGTGAGGAAGTTCGAGTAGCTCAGGAGGGTCTGCTTGACCTCCTGGTCGATGCGCATGCGCTGCTCGGGCGTGTCGTCTGCGATGCGCGCAAGGATGGCGCGGTCCTCCTCCTGGAAGGGAGGCATGTAGAGCTCGGCCTCGGGAGCCCTGGTGGGGGCCTGTGCCGCGAGCTCGGCCTGCTCTTGCGCGGCGTACTTCTGCTCGAGGTACTTGCCCGAGACCACGGCGATGGCGAGGACGACCACCCCAAGACCCATGACGATCATGCGGCGACGGTCACGCTTCGACATGGCCTCGAGCTCCTCGAGGCTGATGCGGCGTCCGGAGGAGTGCTTCATCGGGTTGCTGTCCTATCTGCGGCGGTTGCGGCGGCGCGCTCGACGAAGGCGCGCAGCAGCGCGCCGTGGGGGCTCTCCGTGGGGGAGAGCTCAGGGTGCCATTGGACCCCGATCCGGAAGGGGTGCGCGGGATCCTCGATGCCCTCCACCAGCTCCTGCTCGTCACGGGCAACCACGGTCCAGCCCTCGGGGGCCTCTGCGAGCGCCTGGTGATGACGCGAGACGACCATCACGGGGCCTACCCCCAGCGCGCCGGCCAGTTTCGACCCCTGCCTGGCCTGGACCGTGTGCAGGGCGCCGTTGCGGTGCTCCTGACAGCCGGGGCGGTGCTCCGGCAGGTGCTGCAGGAAGGGGGCGCCGTGGGCGACCCCCATGAGCTGCATGCCGTAGCAGATCCCCAGGATCGGGATCCCGGCGCGCTCGGCGGCCGCCAGCAGGGCGAAGTCGAAGTCCTGCTTGGCCGGCGGGGTGACTGTGGCCTCGGGGTGCGTGGGGCCGAGGCCCAGCCGCTCGGTGTCGAAGTCGTCCCCCCCGGTCAGGAGCAGGCCGTCCACGCGTCCGCACAGGGCCTCGAGCTCCGCGACGCCTCCCACCGGGGGCACGGCGACGGGGATCCCGCCCGCGGCCTGGATCGCGCGAGCGTACTGGTCGTCCAACCGGAGGCCGGGCTTGGGCTCGACGAGGGCCAGGCCGTTCACCGCGATCAGGGGGCGCTGCATGCACGCGCATCCTACCGCGCCGGGGCGGCGGCTCCCGGGCGCGGGCTGCGAGGGCGCGCCTGCCGTCAGCGGGAGTAGATCAGGGTCGTGTAGGGACCGATCGACAGGTTGGCGCTGTGGCTCAGGCCGTCGTAGGGCACCGCCTCGGCCACCACATCGTACGCGGGGTGGTTGCTGAAGCCCTGGTCGTAGCCACTCCAGTCCGAGTTGAAGCGCACGCGCCAGGTGCCGGGCCCCGGGAGGCCGATCCGGTACTGGCCCCACGACTGGTTGCGGAAGTTGCTCACGACGATCACATCGTCGCCGACGCCGCCCTGGTCCCAGCGGTGGAAGGCCAGCACCTTCGCGCCGTCATTCACGTGGTGCACGTTGAGGTTCTGACCCTTGAGCCCCTGCGTCGTCCCGGACAGGTTGCGCCGCAGGTGGATCAGGTCGCGGTACATGTCGTGGATGCCGTCGAAGACGCTGAGCTTGTTCCAGTCGAGCGGATCGTCGTCGTGGAAGTAGCCGTCCTCCAGGAACTCCTGGCCCTGGAAGAGCATCGGAATCCCCGGTGCGGTCATCACGAGGGCCGCGCCCAGGGTCGAGCGCTTCTTCGAGTAGTAGCTGCCGGCATTCCCCGGCCAGATCTCCTCGGGCACGCGCGAGCGGCCGTTGGCCACCTCGTCGTGAGACTCCGTGTAGATCACGCGCTGGAACGCCGAGCCGTTGTACTTGTGCGTCAGCGCGTCCCGAACCGCCCACATGTTGCGGCCGTTGTCGTCGGGCTGCTCGATGGCCTCGCGCACCGGGTGGATGAACATCGCGTCCCACTGGGAGTCGAAGCCCGCTCCGCCAGCCCCGGTCGACTTGGTGATCCAGTCGTTGGGCGCGTCATACATGTCCTCGGCGATCTGGATCTTCCAGCCCTGGAAGCCGTCGATCGAGTCATTGGCCCACTGCATCAGGGACCAGCCGTCGGGGTTGTCTCCGGTGGGGTTGCGGCGGATGGTCGAGGTTGAGTCCCAGCGCAGGCCATCCACCCTGAACTTGTCCAGCCAGTACAGCGCGTTATCGCGGATGTAGCTGCGCACCTCACCCCGTCCGAAGTCGGGCTTCGTGTCCCCCCAGGGGGTGATGGCGCGGTCGTCGTTGTAGAAGTAGATGCCGCCCCAGTTGCCGTTCGCCCAGCCGTCGAAGCGCCACAGGTCCAGGTCCGACGGACCCCAGTGGTTGTAGAGCACATCCAGCAGGATCGCGATGCCGTGCTGGTGCGCCGCGTCCACGAGCTGGCGCAGGCCCTCGACCCCGCCGTAGGCCGACTCCACCGCGAACGGGTGGCTGTAGTTGTAGCCCCAGGAGCGATCCCCCGCGAACTCGGCCACGGGCATGAGCTGGACCGCGTTGACGCCCAGCGACTGGAGGTAGGGAAGGCGCTGCATGACGCCTTGGAAGCCCCCGACCTGCGGCCAGTTGTTCGGGTTGAAGGTGCCCACGTGCATCTCGTAGAGCACGAGGTCGTTCCAGGCCGGGGACTGGTACCCGTCGTCCTCCCACTCGTGGAGGCCGTGGTCCACGATCACGGAGTCCCCCACCGAGCTCGTCACCGAGGCGGCGAAGGGATCGTTCTTCCAGAGGGTCTGCGTGCCGTTGCGGATCACGAAGCGGTAGGGGTCTCCGGGCTCGGCGCCGCGCACATCGATGGAGTGGATCCCGTTTCCCTCGGGCTGCAGCGCGATCGAGGAGCCGTTCCAGCCGTTGAACGAGCCCGCCACATGCACCGTGTCGGCGTTCGGGGCCCAGACCCGGAACATGGTCGAGGTCGTCCCGTCCGCATACTCGAACGGGATCGCACCCATGCCGGGCTGGCTGCTGGGCCTCGGGCTCTTCTCGATCTGTAGGGAGAACGGGTTCGAGAGCGGAGCGAACACCCCGATGCGGTAGAGCCCCGTGTGGATCGCCGGGCTCGTCAGGGGAGTCACCGTGATGGACTCATTGCCCGTCCCCGGCGTGGCCGAGCGGAAGTCCCACTCGGTCTCCGTGGGGCGCAGCTGCTCGCGCAGGTACAGGTCGGCCGCGCCGCGGCCCAGGTCCGTCAGGGTCACCGTCAGCTGGTCCACATGGGCCGGGACGGTGGTGACGAAGTGCAGCATCACCCAGCGCTCCCCCAGCGCCGTGCCCGTGGGCGGCGCGAAGGGGTTGCTGGAGGACTGGGCCAGCGCAGGGGCACTGCCGGCCCCGAGGAGGGCGAGGGCGAGGGTCAGGGCTCGCATGGCGCGTGGGGCGGACTCGACCTCAGTTGAAGAAGATCGAGATTGCGTCGGTGAAGTTCGAGGTGGCCTGCGGGTTGTTGTCGCGGTACCAGAGCTGGAAGTTCCAGGTCTCGCCGGGCTGGATGGCGACCGGCGGATTCATGGGCATGTTGTTGGTGTCCACATCGAGGGAGATGAGCCCTTGGACGCCGGAGTTCTGGACCTGACCGGGCGCGCTGAAGCGACCGAGCTGGCCGATGATGCACAGGTTGCCCTGGGAGCCGCCGGGGCCGGCAACGAAGCCCGGGGCAAGGCCGGTGATGAAGAAGCCGAACTGGTTCTGGGGAAGCCCCGTCGCGGTCAGCGTCAGGGGTTGGCCGCCCGCGAAGTCCACGCCGACGGCTGCGATGGCCGCGCCGGAGCCGGTCGAGTTCACC
>JBDQFW010000229.1:0-5248 GCA_040265735.1 Planctomycetota bacterium
CGTCACGGGGGGAGTGTTCCCCTGCCCACGTGCCGGCGTCAACCACAGGAGGGGCGCGGGGGGTTGGCGCGGGCCCCGCCGAAGCCCATGCTGGGCCCATGTCCGTCGTCGACCCCGAGCTCCTGAAGATCCTCGCCTGCCCCGTGACCCACCAGGCGCTGCGCGAGGCCACGGCCGCCGACCTGGAGGCCTGCAACGCAGCCATCGCCGCGGGCGGCGTGACGAGCGTTGGCGGGCAGGCCGTGGAGGCCCCCCTCGAGGCCGCGCTCATCCGCGAGGACGGCAGCCTCCTGTACCCCATCCGCGACGGGATCCCCGTGCTCCTCGCTGACGAGGGCATTGCAACGGCCTGAGCCGTGCGCCTGCTCCACCCCGAGCACCCCGAGCGGCAGATCTGGCTCGGGTACTGCCTGAACGTCCATCCGGGCGACACCCTCGAGGCGATCCTTGCCGGCCTCGAGGAGCTGACGGTGCCCCTACGGGCGCGCCTGGCTCCCGACCAGCCCTTCGGCATCGGCCTCTACCTCCCGGCGGCCGTGGCGCATCGCGTCGTGCGCGAGGAGGAGGCCCGCGACGCCCTGCGCGCCGCCCTCGAGCGCCACCAGCTCGTCCCCTTCACCGCCAATGCGTTCCCGGTGGGGGGCTTCCACCGCGAGGGCCTGAAGGAGCGCGTCTACGCGCCCGCCTGGGACACCGAGGCGCGCGTGGACTACACCCTCGAGGTGGCGCGCGCCCTGCGGGACCTGTGCCCCACGGGCCAGGGTTCGCCCCGCCGCCTCTCCCTCAGCACGCACCCCGGCGGGTTCGGCGCCTGGGTGGAGGGGCCGGCGACCCTGCACGCCTACAGCCACAGCTTCGCCCGCGCCGTCGCAGCCCTCCATGCGGACGCGGGTCAGCGGCCCCTGGGGCTTGCCCTCGAGGCCGAGCCGCGCGCCTCTTCGGGGACCCTCCTCGAGCTCGCCGAGTTCCTCGTGGTGGCGCGCACCCGCGCCGCGCGCCTGCTGCGTGACGAGGCCCAGGTACCTGCCGAGGAGGCGGAGTGGATCGCCTCGCGGATCCTCGGGACCTGCTTGGACACCTGTCACGCCGCGGTCGAGTTCGAGGAGGGCGCCACGGCCTGGAACTACGCGACCCTCGGCGGCCCCTGCGCGAAGGTCCAGCTCTCCAGCGCGCTCTCCCTGCGCGAGCCCGGTCGTAGCGCACGGGGCCGCGAGGCGCTGCTCGCCCTGGACGAGCCGGTGTACCTGCATCAGACCACTGGCCGGCTCCCGGGCGGAGAGCTGCTGCGCGCCACGGACCTCACCGAGCTGGGCCCCGACGCTCCGGGCTCGGAGCGCTGGCTGGCCTGCGACGAGTGGCGCTGTCACTTCCATGTGCCCGTGGACCTCGACAGCGTCGGAGGCCTCGGCACCACGCGCAGCGCCATGGACGCGACCCTCGACGCGGCCCTCGAGCAGCCGGAGCGCTGGGCCGACGGAGAGCTGCACCTCGAGCTCGAGACCTACACCTGGAGCGTCCTGCCCGACGCGGCTCGCGGCTCCGGGGCCCTCGTGGACGGCATCGAGCGCGAGTACCGCCACGCCCTCGACCGTCTGGCCCGGCGCGGCTGGCGCCCGGCCGCCCGCGGCGAGCAGGCCCTTACGCGCTGAGCGCGCGCGCCGGGTGGGTCTCGCCGTCGATCCAGCGGCGGTGCCAGAGCTCGAGCACGACCAGGGCGAACAGGCGCCGCCCCAGGTCCTCGCGCCCGCTGGCGTGACGCTGCAGGACCCCGCGCACATACTCCGGGCGCAGGTAGCCACGGTCCAGGCAGCGCTCGCTGGTCAAGAGGCCCTCGACGCGGTCGCGGAGCCCCTCGCGGAACCAGCGCGACACGGGCACGGGGAAGCCCTGCTTGGTGCGGTAGAGCAGGTCCCGCGGCACGAGCTCGGAGAAGAGGTCCTTCAGGATCCGCTTGCCGACGCCGCCCTGCACCTTGAACTCCCGTGGGAGGCCCAGGCCGAACTCCACGAGGCCGTGGTCGAGGAACGGCACCCGCAGCTCGATGGAGGCCGCCATCGTCATCTTGTCGGCCTTGAGGAGCAGGTCGTCCGCGAGCCAGGCGACCACGCCCGAGGAGTCGACCCCGCCCGAGAGGAAGCACCCCAGGGGGACATCGCTCATCAGGTGCCGCTCGAGGGTCGCCGTGAAGCGGCGGTCCAGCTCGGCGCGGGCCTCCGCGTAGGGGAGTTCCACGGGCTGGATGCGAGCCGGATCCCAGGTGCGCCAGGTGCGTACCGCGCCTCCCTCTACCAGCAAGGCATGGCCGGGGCGCAGCTTGCGGATCCCCTCGAAGAAGGTCCGCTCCCCGGGCACATACCCCAGGGTCAGGAAGGCGTCCACACGCTCCCGGTCGGGCGCCGCGGTGAGCCGCCCGGAGGCGAGCAGCGCGCGGACCTCCGAGGCGAACAGCACCGTCCCGTCGACCTCGGCCCAGTACAGGGGCTTGATCCCCAGCCGGTCGCGGGCGAGCAGGACCTGCCCAGTGCGGCCATCGTGGACGGCGAAGGCGTACATCCCCTCCAGCCGATCCAGCAGGCCCACGCCCCAGGCGCGCCAGCCCTCCACCAGCACCTCCGTGTCGCACTCGGTGTGGAAGGAGTGCCCCAGCCCCTCGAGCTCGCGGCGCAGGTCGCGCCAGTTGTAGACCTCGCCGTTGTAGGTGACGGTGATCTCGCCCTGTCTGTCAGCCATCGGCTGCGCGCCCGCCTCGCTCAGGTCGAGGATCGCGAGCCGTCGGTGCCCGAAGCCCACCGCGCCCTTCGTCCAGACGCCTTCCCCGTCCGGACCCCGATGCACCAGCGTGCGCGTCATGCGCGCCACCTCGCCGGCGTCGGCCAGCCCGCGCGGGTCGAGGTGGACGAGCCCGGCGATGCCGCACATGGCTCAGCGGTCGCCCAGGAAGGCGACCATGTGGCGGGCTTCGTTCTCGAAGGTCACGTCCTGGACGTTCGAGAGGCCCCGCTCCTCGAACAGGGCCCGCACCTCGTCCGGCGTGTAGCGGTACTGGTACCGCGGCGAGTAGTTGTCGAACAGGCTGACCGCCTGCTCGCGCCGCGTGGTGTCGCGGATGGGGGAGGACTCGCCGCGCAGGCGGGCCACCAGCAGCACCAGCGCCCGGTGGACGGGCGCGAGCAGCAGGCACAGCTGGAACAGAACGCGCACGGGCAGGCGCGAGGTCACCGCGCGCAGGAGCTGGTTGGGGATGCCGACCCAGGCCTCGCGCTTGCGGTAGAGCTGCACATACACCCGACCTCCCGGCTTGATCAGGCCGAGGAAGCTGTCGAACGAGCGCTCGGTGCTGGGCGTGTGGTGCAGGACCCCGCTGGTGTGACCGTGGTCGAAGGTCTCGGGTGCGAAGGGCGGCTCCAGCACGTTGGCCTGCACGAAGTGCAGGAACGCCACGCGGTCGCCCGCGTGCTGCTCGCGCATCTGGTGGGCGCGGACCACGGAGCGCGAGAGGTCCATGCCGACGACCTCGGCCCCGTGCCGCGTCACCGACGCCGTGAGGCGGCCGTTGCCGCACCCCGCGTCCAGGACGAGCCGACCCTCGAGGGCCGAGGCCTCGAGGCGCATCGCGTCCAGGAACTCGTCCTTGCGCAGGGCCAGGTCGTCCTTGAACCAGGTCTTGTCGCCGTACTGGTACTTCTGCCACTGCAGGCTGAAGCTCTCGTTGGAGCGCTTGTCGAAGCGCGTGGCGTCCACGGACGCGCTCGCCAGGTCGTCCCGGCCCGTCGCCTCCCGGATCCGCTCACGGTTCGTCGCGAACCAGGCCGGATACTCCTCGAGGGCGTTGCGGAGCACCCGCGGGACCTCCTCGTGCACGGGATAGGCGAGGGTGCAGCCCTCGCAGCAGAGGATCCCCTCCACGATCTCCTGCCCATAGGACTCGCCCCCCGCGGCCAGGCCCGAGGGGTCGGGGCGCTCCTCGAACGGATGGCACCTGAGGGTGCTGCCACAGCCGGGGCAGCGCAGGAGTTCGACCAGGCGGCGTTTCACGGATAGCTCGTCACGGGGCGTCGGAACGCCCAGGGGCCGGCCCATCCTGCGAAGCCGAGGACCAGATCTCCAGCACCTCGTCCGCGGTCCGGGCCCAGGTCCGTGCCGCCACGGTGGCGCGGATGGCCTCGGGCTCCCAGGGGCGGTCCAGCGCCTCGCGAAGGGCTCTGAGCAGGGCGTCATGATCCGCGGGGGCGCCATAGACGAGGCCTCCCTCCGGCTGGAGCAGGTGCGGGACCTCGCCCACGGCGCTCGAGACCACCGGCCGTCCGCAGGCGAGGGCCTCGAGGACCACATTCGGGCAGCCCTCGTACCGCGAGGCGAAGGCGAACAGGTCGCAGGCGGCAAGGGCCTGCGCCACGCCGTCGGGATCCCGGGGCCCGAGGAAGTGCACGGCCCCGCCGACGCCGCTGGAGCGAGCCAGCTCCCCCAGCCGGGCGCGGTTGTCTCCCTCGGCTCCGGCTCCGCCCACCAGGGCCAGCTCGGCGCCGGGGTGGGTGGCCCGTAGGGCGGGCAGGGCGGCGATCAGATCCTGGAACCCCTTGCGGGGGCTGAGGTGCCCGACGGAGACGAGCAGCGGGCCCTCCGGCGTGAGGCCCAGCTCCTTCCGAGCCGCGCGCCTGTCCCCGGGACGGAACCGCTCGGCGTCCACGCCATTCGCCACCACGCGAACCCTCTCCGGGGCCGCTCCGAGGGCGCGAGCGCGCGCAGCGAGATCGTGGCTCACCGCGATGATCCGGTCCGCACCCCGCACAACCTCGGCCATACGCGGCCCGCGGGCCGGGTCGTCCGCGAGCCACTCGAGGGTCCCGCGGAGGGTCACGGTCACCGGGATCCCAAGGGCCCGCCCGAGCTCCAGGGCAGCCGCCCCCTCGGGCCAGGCGAAGTGGGCGTCCAGCAGGTCGAAGGGGCGCTGGGCGTGCAGGCGCCCCGCGAGCCCGGCGACCGAGCGCCGGAGCGCCGCGCCGTCGAGCCCCTTCCAGACGCGCGGGAGGTACCAGAACCGGGGGCGGTGGACCTCCAGCCCGCGCCGGCGTTCCGGGCCGCGGCCCACTCCCACGCTGCGCTGCCAGGGCACCGGAGCGAGGACCGTGACCTCCGCCAGGGCCCCGCACCAGGCCAGCCGCTCCTCCACGAACAGCCCATGGGTCCGCCGCTCCTCGCTGGGGAACACGGTGGACAGGGACAGCACGCGCAGGCGCCGGGGAGGGGT
>JBDQFW010000230.1:0-5245 GCA_040265735.1 Planctomycetota bacterium
TCCCCCGCCTCCGCCGCCGCAGGCGGAGAGGAAGGTGAGGGAAGCGAGCGAGAGCAGGGCCAGTGAAACGGTGCGGTAGGACACGGCGAACCTCGAGGGCTGCAGTGCGTGGGCGCCCTGGGGGGACGCACACGGCGGGAAACGGTGGGTAGCGGTGAGACCAGTTCTGGGGGGAACGGGTCGAGTGCTGATCCTGTCACCGCGCTCTCGGCCCGGGAGTCCCCATCCGGCACGACCCCTTGGATTGGCTCGAACCGGGTCACTTCGCACTAGTCCGAGACGGCACGGCGCGAATCCGTGCCTCACGGCGGGACAGGCCCGACCTCAGGCGTCGGAGTGAGCCATGAGGCGCGCGGCCAGCGCCCGCGCCTTTGCGACGCACTGGTCGCTGTTGTCGTAGTCGTAGCGACCGAAGCGACCCAGGGGCAGCAGACCCTCGCTCTCCATCCAGGCCAGGGAGGCCTCGCGGCGCGCGGCGTGCCCGGGCACATAGACCACATAGGCGCGGTCCTGGTCGCTGCGGTCCGTGAAGCGCACCTGCTCCCGGCGGATCAGTCCCGCCCGCACGAGGCCCGCTAGGACCTCCTCCTCCAACTCGGGCCCGGGAGGGCCTTCGAGGCGCGGCCAGGTGACCTCCACCAGCAGGGAGGAGCAGCCCTCGGGAGCGTTCGCAGTGGCATAGCCGGACATCCAGGTCACGCGGTTGGCGGGGCCCTGGTCGTGGTGGGGGAGATAGGCCCAAGAGAGGTTCGGCTGCTCGGGCGTGTCGAGCGCCACGAGGAACGTGGTCAGGCCATTGGCCTCCAGCCCCTCCATCGCCGCGGCGATCTCGGGGGGGACCCCCTCCACCATGCGGGGCACCAGGTCCAGGGGGGTGGTCACCACCACCCGGTCGAAGGCCTCGCCGTCCACGCTCCAGCCCTCACCCTGGCGCCTCACGCGCTCCACGCGAGTGCCGAGCCGGATCCGGTCCGCGAGGTCCGCAGCCATCCCGTCGGTGATCGCCTGGAAGCCGCCCCGACGCGGGTACCAGAACACGGACTGGTGGACGTAGCCCTCCGTCCGGATGCCGACCGAGGCCCGCAGCACGTCCTCGATCGGTGCGTCCGGCACGCGACCCGCGACCCAGTCGCTGGTCAGCCCATCGAGGGGGCGCTTCCAGATCTTCTCGTTGTACGGGTCCATGAAGTGGCGGGCGATGCCCTCGCCGAAGCGCCACCGCACCCAGGAGCCGAAGTCCGCCGGCGCCTCCGAACCCGAGGCCTGCCGGGCGTGCCAGGCGTGGACGTAGCCCGCGACGCACTCGAAGTTGGCCTCGGGGGGAAGGTCCCCAAGCCCGTTCTCGAACGGGTAGCGCACCCAGCGATCCCCGAAGCGAATCGCCGTGTTGCGGTCCCTGCGCTCGAAGGCCTCGGGGCCGCCGCCCGCGCGCTGCATCCAGTCGAGGACCTCCGCGTCCTTCGAGAACAGGATGTGCCCGCCCGCCACGTCGTAGGTGAAGCCCTCGACGGTCTTGGACCCGCACAGCCCGCCGGCCTTGGGCGCGGCCTCGAAGAGGGTCAGGTCCCCACGGTCGAGCCCCAGCTCCACCAGGGAGCGTGCGAGGGCGAGGCCGGATACGCCGGCGCCGAGGATGGCGGTCTTCACGGGAGGCCTGGGAGGACCGTCGAGGATAGGGGCGCCGCCGGGCCGCACCAAGGGCCCTCCGCCTGCACGCTGCACACGCTCAGCGGGTGCGCTCCAGCGCCGCACGCTGGACTCCTGCCGCCGCCAGGGCGGGCCCGGCGTCCTGCAGCCATCGGCGCGCGTCCTGCACATAACCCTTGGTGGGGACCAGGTCCGGCTGATGCCGGCCGAACCAGGCATTGAAGGCCTCCATTGCGGCCTCACGGGCCTGCTTTGCCAGGCATGATCCCACCGCCACCGGGAGGCTCGACTCCTCAGCGCGCGGTCGGACCACCAGCGTCATCCTGCGCGGCCCCTCGCGCACCTCGAGGTGGGCCTCCTCGCGGTCCTCCCTGCGGACGACCACCTCGGCAAACGGCAGCTCCGCCGCCAGGAGGGCGCCATAGCGCCGCCTGCCCCCCTGACGGTCGAGGGTCAGGTGCAGGTGCTCCTCGCCGTAGCGCTCGAAGAGGGCCGTGACCGTCGGGCCGACCCAGCTCCAGATCGACGCGGCCTTGTTCTGCGTGCGGGCGAAGGAGGCGTTCAGCTCCTGCTCGCCGACGATGCGCACCGCGGCCTCGCGCACCCGCGCGGAGGCCCCCTCGAGGGCCGCTTGGAGCGCTCTTGTCTGCGCCTCCAGGTCAGCCGCCTCCGCATGGGCCGGAAGCTCCCGCGCGGCGGCGTACCAGGGCTGCCCCTCGAGCAGAGCCATGGGGGGGCGGAGCCCTTCGAGGGGAGTCCGCTCCAGGTCGCCCAGGCTGCGGGCCTCGCTCCCACTCGCGCGCAAGAACGCAAGAGCGGTGGCCTCGAGCCTCGCCCTGCCGAGGGCCGTGCCGTTGTGCACGCGCTTGGAGTCGTCCACCACCAGGCGGGCGTCTCCCCGCGCGGGCGTCCGGGTCACGGCCTCGCTCAGGAGGTCCCAGAGGTCCTGGGTTCCGCGAGGCGCGTTGATCACGCACCAGCCGACGCAGAAGGGGCCGAGCAGCGGGCCCAGACCGGCCTCGTCGAGGCCCGCGAAGACCGTCGGGCCCGCGGTCACGACGCGGCGGCCTGACGGGCCGCGGCGGCCAGGGTGCCCGCCGCCTCCTCGCGCCGCCCGCGGTTCTTCAGGAGCAGGGACACGCACACCACGAACAGCACGGTCGAGACCAGCTGCGAGGTGGAGATCCCCTGGTCGAAGCCGGGAAGGACGCCCTCCCACCAGAGCCCGCGGATCTTGTCCCCGCGGAAGGCCTCGATGGTGAAGCGCCCGATGCTGTAGAGCGCCAGCAGCCGCAGCACGGTCTGACCCGGATAGGCGCGGCGCTTCAGCAGCGCCATTCCGATCAGGCCCAGCATCACGCCGTTCGCGGTCATCCAGGGCTGGGTCGCCCACAGAACCTCACCGGCCAGGTCGCGGGGGAAGAGGCTGTCGGGGTTCGCCTGCAGCCAGTCGAGGTCGGGGACGCGGAGGGTGATGGGGAAGGGCAGGGACTCCGAACCCGCGGGGACCACGCTGCCGTGGTCGTCGCCCACGAGCAGGCAGCCCACCCGGCCAACGGCAAGCCCGAAGAACCCGGCGACGAAGCCGATGTCGAGGGCATGGGGGAAGTTCAGCCCGTACTTGCGCACACACAGCCAGCCCCCGAGGATCGCGCCGAAGGCGCCGCCGTACATGACGAGCCCGCCCTCCCAGACGAAGAGCATCTCGATGGGCTCCGCCAGGTAGCGCTTGCCGGTCTCGCTCTGCCGCAGGACCTCGACGAGCACGTACACCGCGCGCGCTCCGCCCACGACGCCGGCCATCACCCACAGGGGGAGGGCCTGGATGCCAGGCGCGTCGCGCTCGGGGTCGTCCGACCGCGCCAGGTACCAGCGGGTCACCAGGTGCGAGGCCAGCAGGAAGCCCAGCACCACCATCACTCCGAAGGAGCGAATGGGCAGGCCGAGGCCTGGGATCTCGAGGAGGATCGGGTGCATGGCGCGCCGGATCGTAGCCTCCGCGCCCTGGGGGGGCGCAGTCCGCAGGGGCGCAGTCCTCAGGCGAGCCGTCCTCGGCCGGCCGACGGTGGGAGGCGGCCCCCGGCGCCGCTATTCTGCGCCCGCGCGAACGTTCGAGTCGTTCGGGGCTCCGCCAGCGGACCCCGCCGGAACAGACAGGCAGCCATGTCCAACCGCCCCCAGGCCAAGGTCTTCGTCGAAGGCCGCTACCGCAAGCTCACCCGCGACCTTCCCCAGACGGTCTTCCACTGTCCGGACTGCAAGGGTCATCCCAGGCGCCGCCGGGGCTGCGAGAAGTGCGAGGGCTTCGGCAAGCTGACCCGGGACTCGGTCCAGGAGCTGGTCGGCTGGGTGCTGGGCAAGGGCTTCGGCACCCGTAAGCACAAGTTCCACGGGTCGGGGCGCGAGGATGTGGATGTGCGCATGCTGGGCCGCGGCCGCCCGTTCGTCCTCGAGCTGATCAACCCCTCAGTCGCCCAGCCGGACCTCGCGGCACTGGAGACGCTCGTCAACGAGCGCAACGAGGGGCGTCTCGAGGTGGAGGGGCTGCACTTCTCCGAGAAGGATCGCGTGCGGGTCCTCAAGGAGGGCAAGCACGCCAAGCGCTACAGCGCGCGCGTGCGGATCGACACCGGCACGCTCGACTCCGAGAAGGTGGGGGAGGCGCTCGGTCAGCGCGTCACCCTCCAGCAGCAGACCCCAAGCCGGGTGGCTCACCGTCGCGCCGACAAGGTGCGCGAGCGCTGGGTCGAGCTGGAATCCGTCGAGCCGCTCGAGGAGGGCCAGTTCCAGGTGACCGTGCTCACGGAGCACGGCACCTACGTGAAGGAGTTCATCAGCGGAGAGGTGGGCAAGACCGCACCCTCTCTAGGGGAGTTGCTGGGGGGCCTCGAGTGCACCTGTGAGGAGCTCGACGTGCTCGAGATCCTCCAGGAGGGCGGGGAGCCGCTCGAGGAGCGAGCCGGCTGGAAGGCGCCGACGCCCTTCGGCGCTGGCTTGGACGAGGCCTGAGGCGCGCGCGCCAGCGGATTCCGCCGCGCCGCTGGCTGGGCCGCGAGTCGCGGCCTCAGCCCAGGCGCACGCCCATGATCTGGGCTTCGAACGCGAGGTTCGACCCGACCCAGCCCTGGGCCTGGTAGCGCCACAGGCGGCGTGAGGCCTTCTCGACCTTGGCAGCCACCACGAGCCGGCAGTCGGGGACCACTGCGGTCCGGAAGCGGGCGTTGTCCACGCCTCCAAATCCGATGAAGGCGCCCTCCCGATCCCCCTCGGGCAGCTGCCGGGTCACGATGTCCCAGGTGCACAGCTGAGCGGCGAGCTCGCACTGCAGGACGCCGGGGAAGATCGGGCGTCCGGGCAGGTGGTCCGCAGCCCACCAGTCGTCCCCCCGGATCTCCTTGAAGCCCACCAGGACCCCGTCCTCACCGACCTCCCTCAGGAGTCCATCCAGCATGCGGAAGCGATTCACCTGGGGGAGGACCGCATCCAGTTCGGGCTTGCCGAGGACCGCAGGCGCCTCCGCGAAGGAGGCCGGGTCCGTGAGGAGTGGGGCGCTCATGGCGCGAGCAGTGTAGTCTCGCGCCCGCCCTTGGACGAGCGC
>JBDQFW010000231.1:0-5244 GCA_040265735.1 Planctomycetota bacterium
GCGCGGGACCGGCCTCTCCAGCCCCCTCGATCCCGTGGCCGTCGCGGCCCTCGGCGACGCAGGGGCCCAGGCCGCGCACCTCGCGCTCTTCCGCGCCGACTCGATCGTTGCCGACTGCGAGGCCATCCGCCCGCGCGTCACGGGCGGAGCCCCCTGGCGCATCCTCGGCCAGAGCTTCGGCGGCTTCTGCGCCACCCGCTACCTGTCGGCAGCGCCCGAGGGGCTCAGCGGCGCGCTGATCACGGGCGGCATCCCCGGGCTCGAGGCCACCGCGGCCGAGGTCTATGCCCACACCTACCCCCTCTGCGAGCAGAAGCACGAGCTGTGGTTCGCCCGCTATCCGGAGGACCAGCAGCGGCTGCTGGACCTGTACGACCACCTCGCGCGCCACGAGGTGCTGCTCACCGACGGCGACCGCCTGACCCCCGAGCGCTTCTCGATGGTCGGCCTGCAGATCGGGATGAGCGACGGGCTCGAGGCCGTGCACGGGCTCCTGGAGCTGGCCCAGCCCGAGGGTGGAGGGCCGAGCGGCCGGGGCTTCGTGCGCGCCTACGAGCGCACGGTGCTGCACGACCACCACCCGATCTTCTCCGTCCTCCACGAGGCCTGCTACACCCAGGGCGCGGCCAGCTCCTGGGCCGCCTCGGCAGAAGCCCCCCGGCACCCCGGCTACCCCTCCTCCGACGCCCCGCTCACCCGGCTCAACGGAGAGATGATCCACCCCTGGATGTTCGAGCAGATCGGCGCCCTGCGCCCGCTCGCGGCCGCCGCCGAGGTCCTGGCCCAAAAAGCGGACTGGCCGCACCTCTACGACCCCGAGCGCCTCGCGCAGAACGAGGTCCCCACCGCGGCCGCGGTGTACACGAACGACATGTACGTGCCGCGAGCCCTCTCCCTGGCGACCGCCGAGCGCATCCCGCGGCTCAGCGTCTGGGAGACAGACGCCTATGAGCACAACGGCCTGCGTGCCGACGGCGCCCGCATTCTCGGCGAGTTGCTGAGGCGCCTCGAGGAGGTCTGAGCCCATGCCTCCGGGAGCGGCTGAGGGCGGGGGCTTCGCCGCCGTGCTGCTGCTGGGCCTCATCACGGTCCAGGTCACGCTCACCGCGGCGGTGCTGCTGCGGCCGCGGCGGCGCCAGTCTTCCTCGCTGGCCTGGATCCTCGTGATCCTGCTCCTGCCGGGTCTGGGCATCTTCCTATGGGCGCTCCTCGGCGAGGTGCGCCTTGGCGCCGCCCGACGCGCGCGCCACGCCCAGCTCCAGGTGAGGGCTCGGGACAGGCTTGCCCCGATCTGGGAGCGTCGCCAGGCGCCCCACCTTCCCGAGCATCAGGAGGCTCTGGCCCGGCTCGGCCTCGCGGTCTGCGGAGCGGCCCCCCGCGCGGGGACGCGGGTCCGCCTGCTACCGGACTCGGAGCAGTTCGTGCAGGAGCTGGTCGCCGCCATCGATGCGGCCCGGGAGTCGGTCTGCATCCTCACCTACATCTGGCGCGAGGACCAGAGCGGCCGCGCGGTCGCCGAGGCCGTGGCGCGCGCCGCGCGCCGCGGGGTCGCCTGCCACGCGCTAGCCGACGCCCTCGGCGCGCGCGCCATGCTGGGCGGGCCGCTCCAGCGCCTGATGGAGGAGGCCGGGGCTGAGGTTCGTGCTGCCCTGAAGCCGCCCTTCCCGCCGCTGCTGACCGGCAGGATCGACCTGCGGAACCACCGCAAGCTGGCCATCCTCGACCACCGCGTGGCCTTCGTGGGCAGCCAGAACCTGACCGACGCGGACTTCGCCCCCAGCGCCCGGGCCGAGCCCTGGGTGGACTGCAGCCTGCGCCTGGAGGGCCCGGCCGCAGCGGACCTCGAGCAGCTGTTCGCGGAGGACTGGGAGCTGGACGGGGGAGCCTCGCTCCTGGAGGGGATCGCTCCTTCCGCCCCCCATGAGGACGGGGTCCCGGTGCAGGTCATGGGGACCGGCCCCAACTCGGAGAACGACGCCCTGGTGCAGATCATCCAGGCCCTCGTGCACACCGCGCACGAGGAGGTCATCCTCACCACCCCCTACTTCGTCCCGGACGAGGGGACCCTGGCGGCCCTGACCACGGCGGCACGCCGCGGGGTCCGCGTGGAGGTGATCGTCCCGCAGCGCAGCGACTCACGCCTGGTGCGGGCGGCCAGCCGCAGCACCTATGAGGTGCTGCTGGAGGCCGGCGCGGAGCTGCACGAGTTCACCGGAGGCATGCTGCACGCCAAGACCCTCACGGTGGACCGCACCCTCGCGTTCATCGGCAGCGCGAACATGGACCGGCGCTCGTTCGAGATCAACTTCGAGGTCTCCACCCTGGTCTACGACAGCGATGTGGCGAGCCACCTGCGCCTGCTGCAGCTGACCTACCGCGACCGCTCTCGACGCATCGACCCGCGCCTCTGGAGCCGGCGCGGCCCCCTGCGCCGGATCGCCCACAACGCCGCCGGGCTGCTCTCGCCGCTCCTCTAGCCTCGAGCGGCCCATGCGACCGGTCTGCCGCGCCCCGGCTCGGGCAACCGATCCCCGGTGCGCCTAGAACCCTGCCAGGTTGCGCGCCAGCAGGTCGCACTCGAGCTCGAGCTCCGCCTGGCGCGCGGTCTCGGCAGCCACGACCTCAGGGTCCGCCCCGCGCAGGAAGCCCTCGTTCGTGAGCTTCTTGCGCAGGCCCGCCAGGGCTCCCTCAGCCTTCTTGTGCCGGCCGCCCAGGACCTCCTTGAGGCGCTCGAAGTCCACCTCCTCGGAGAGGGGCACCAGCACCTCGAACCCCGGCCCCACGGCCACGGCGCTCGCAGGCGGCCGCTCGACGGTCTCCGCGATGGAGAGGTCCTCCAGGATCGCGAGGGCCTTCGCGCGCCCGGACTGGGCCTCGAGGACGGCACGCACCTCCGCGCTCGGCGCGGCCACCAGGGCCCGCAGGGGGAGGCGCTCCCCCACCATGGTCAGGGAGCGCACGCGCCGCACGGCCGTGACGAGCTCCTGCACGAGGCCCAGCTCGGCCTCCGCCTCGGCGTCCACGGCTCCCGCGCTTCCGTCGGGCCAGGGTGCCGAGCACAGCATGCTCGCCGGCTGCTCGCCGATGGTCTCGTGCAGGGCGTCCCAGAGGGTCTCGGTGAAGAAGGGCGTGAAGGGGTGCAGCAGGCCCAGGGTGTCACGCAGCACGCGGACCAGGGTGCCCCGCGCGGCGGCGGAGCTCTCGCCCTCCTCCGTCAGCCGGCTCTTGGCGAGCTCGAGGTACCAGTCGCAGAAGTCGTTCCACACGAACCGGTAGAGGGCCGAGGCGGCGTCGTTGAACTGGTAGGCCTCGAGGGCCGCCGAGACCTCCTCCGTCACGCGCGCGAGGCGCGAGAGGATCCAGCGATCCTCCAGGGCCGTGGCGTCGTCGCTGCGCTCGCCGCCTAGGTTCATCAGCACGAAGCGCGCCGCGTTCCAGACCTTCGTGCAGAAGCGGCTGCCCTGCTCGAAGCGGTCGGGGGACAGGCGCACGTCCTGGCCCTCCTTGGTGAGCAGCAGCAGGCTGAAGCGCACGGCGTCCGCGCCGTACTGCTCGATCATGTCCAGCGGATCGATGCCGTTGCCCGCGGACTTCGACATGCGCTTGCCCTTGCCATCCAGGACCGTCGCGTGGATGTAGACGGTCTTGAACGGGTTGCGCTCGGGGCCCGGGCGCTCGGGCATGAACGCGTACCCCGCCATGACCATGCGCGCGACCCAGAGGTAGATGATCTCGGAGGCCGTGGAGAGGAATTGGGTCGGGTAGAAGCGCGCGAGGTCGGGAGCCTCGTGGTCGGGCCAGCCCAGGGTGGCCAAGGGCCACAGCCAGGACGACGCCCAGGTGTCGAGCACGTCCGGGTCACGGCGCACGATGGGCTTGCCCGTGGTCGGGTGTGCGTCGCCCACGGCCAGATCGGTGAGGGAGACGGCAGGGACCTCGTCCTCGTCGTACCACACCGGGATCTGGTGCCCCCACCAGAGCTGCCGCGAGATGCACCAGTCCTGCACGTTCTCGAGCCAGTGCAGGTAGACCTTGCCCCAGCGCTCCGGCCGGAACTCGAGGGTGCCCTCCTTCAGCGCCTGGATGGCCGGCTCCGCCAGCGGCTGCATGCGCACGAACCACTGCTCGCTGACGAGGGGCTCGATGGGCGACTTCGACCGGTCGGAGAGCGACACGTTGTGCACGATGTCCTCCACCTTCTCGAGCAGGCCGAGCTCGTCGAGCTGGGCGACGAGCTGCTTGCGAGCCTCCTCGCGCTTCAGGCCGGCGAAGGGGCCTCCCTCGCCGTTGAGGGTGCCGTCCTTCTCGAGGATGGTGATGATCGGCAGGCCGTGGCGCTTGCCGCGCTCGTAGTCGGCAGGGTCGTGGCCCGGGGTGATCTTCACGGCGCCGCTGCCGTACTCGGGGTCCACCGAGTCGTCGGCGACGATGGGCACCTCGCGGTCCACGAAGGGCAGGCGGACCTTGGTCCCGACCAGGGCGCGGTAGCGCTCGTCCTCGGGGTGCACGGCCACGCCCGTATCCCCGAGCATGGTCTCGGGCCGGGTGGTGGCGACCACCAGGAACTCCCCCTCGCGCTCCACGAGCGGGTACTTCAGGTGCCAGAGCTTGCCCTTGCGGGACTCGTACTCGATCTCGTCGTCGGAGACGGCGGTCTGCAGGACGCAGTCCCAGTTCACGAGGCGCGCCCCGCGGTAGATCAGGTCCCGCTCCCAGAGCTCCACGAACGCCTTGCGCACGGCGTGCGACAGGCCCTCGTCCATGGTGAAGGCGGTGCGCGACCAGTCACAGGAGCAGCCCAGGCTCCGGAACTGGCGCAGGATCATGTTCCCGTGCTCCTCCTTCCAGTCCCAGATGCGCTGCAGGAACGCCTCGCGGCCCAGGTCCTCGCGGGTCTTGCTCTCCTCGGCGAAGAGCTTCTTCTCCACGACCGCCTGGGTCGCGATGCCGGCGTGGTCGGTGCCCGGGACCCAGAGGGTGTCGTAGCCCTGCTTGCGCCGGTGCCGCACGACCACATCCTGGATGGTCCCGTTCAGCGCGTGCCCCATGTGCAGCACCCCGGTCACATTCGGGGGCGGGATCATGACCGTGAAGGTCCGGCCGGAGCCCTCGCCCTCGGCCGGGGGCGTGAAGGCCCCGGAGGCCTCCCAGCGGTCGTACAGGTCCGACTCGATCGCGCTCGGCTCGAAGCGGCTGGAGAGCTCCATGGTGTCCTGGGGCGGGTCCGGGGGCCCTTGCAGGGGG
>JBDQFW010000232.1:0-5121 GCA_040265735.1 Planctomycetota bacterium
GGGGCGGCGGGGGGGCGCCCCCCCCGCCCCGGCGGGCCGGGCCCCCCGCTCGGCGTTGGGGCAGGGCTCAGCGCAAACTCTCAGGAGGCGCCGCTGCGCTCCTGGGCCGGAGCCGAGCCGTCCGCGACGAGCTTCAGGGCCGCGTCCGCGCGGCCGCGACCGGCGTACGACTCCCAGGCCGCCGTGCCGTAGTCGATCAGCTTGGCCAGCATGGAGGGCAGCTCGGTGCGGTCCACGATGCGATCAAGCTGCCCCTTCTCCAGGAGGAACTCGGCGCGCTGGAACCCCGGGGGCAGCTCCTGCTTGATCGTGCTCGCGATCACGCGCGGGCCGGCGAAGCCGATCAGCGCTCCTGGCTCGGCCAGGGTCAGGTCGCAAACGGACGCAAAGGACGCGGTGACGCCGCCGGTGGTGGGGTTGGTCATCACGCAGATCGACATCCCGCCCGCGTCCGAGAGGTCCGCGAGGGCGGCGGAGGTCTTCGCCATCTGCATCAGGGACAGCATGCCCTCGTGCATCCGAGCGCCCCCGGAGCTGGTGAACACCACCAGCGGGAGCCGGTCGCGGCGAGCCACATCCGCGGCCAGCGCGATCTTCTCGCCGACCACCTCACCCATCGAGCCGCCGAGGAACTTGAAGTCCAGCACGGCGAGGACCACCGGGCGCCCGTGGATCTCGCCCTTGCCGCAGATGAGGGCCTCGTTCTGCCCCGTCCGCTGCACCGTGCGCGAGATCTTGTCGGCGTAGGGCACCGAGTCCACGAACTCCAGGCGATCGAGGCTGGTCAGGTCGGCGAAGAGCTCCTCGAAGGTCCCCTCGTCCAGGGTCGCCTCCACGCGCTTGCGACCGGGGAGGGTGAAGTGGAACCCGCACTTGGGGCACACCATGCCCTTCTCCTCGAGCTCCTTGCGGTAGATGGTGGTGGCGCAGCCCTCACACTTCATCCACAGCCCGCCGGGCATGTCCTTCTTCTTGAAGCGCAGGCGGGAGAGGCGGCCGCGGCCGTCCTCTTGCGTCTCGTTCGGTTGCTCTTCGGCCATGGTGATCAGCGGGCAGAGGTGGCTGCAGCGGCCTCGGCCGCGGCACGGAAGGTGGAGATGCGCTCAGCGAGGTCCGGGGCCCCGAAGACCGCTGAGCCGCTGACGAGGACATCGGCCCCGGCCTCGGCGCAGGCGGGGATGGTCTCCTGATTGAGGCCGCCGTCCATCTCGACGAGCCCGGCATAGCCCAGGGTGCGCAGGCGACGGGTCTTCTCGAGGGTGTCCGCCAGGAAAGACTGGCCCCCGAAGCCCGGGAACACGCTCATGATCAGCACCATGTCCAGCTCGGGCAGCAGGGCCTCCCAGGGCTCAAGCGGCGTGTCAGGGTTGAGGGCAATGCCGGAGACCTGCACGCCGTGGGCGCGACAGGCCGCGAGGGCCTCGCGCGCCCCGTCCAGGCCGTCCACGGCCTCGGCGTGGAAGGTGATCGCGTGCGCGCCGGCCTTGGCATAGGCCTCGATCCAGCGCGCCGGCTGCTCGATCATCAGGTGGACATCCAGGGGCTTCTGGGCGACCCGAGCCAGGGCCTTCACCACAGGAGGCCCGATGGTCATGTTCGGCACGAAGTGCCCGTCCATCACATCGACGTGGTGCCAGTCGGCACCGGCTTCCTCGACGCGCCGGACCTCGTCGGCGAGGCGGGCGAAGTCGGAGGAGAGCAGGCTGGGTGCAAGGATCATGGGGCGCGGCCGGGAAGGAGCTTTCACCGTAGGGCCAAGCCTAGTCGAAGCGGGGCACGCGGACCTAGCCCCTGGCCTGGGAACGGGCCGTCCAGAGGCCAGGAGGAGGCCCTGCGCCGCGCTTGGCAGCACAGCCGCCCCCGCCGCGCGCTCCACTCAGGCTAGGCCTCGGGCAGAGCGGCGATGCCCGGCAGGACCTTGCCCTCGAGGAGCTCCAGGGACGCGCCTCCGCCAGTCGAGACGTGGGTCACCGCCCCCTCGAGGCCCAGCAGGTGGATCGCGGCCACGGAGTCGCCCCCGCCCACGACGGTGGTTCCTGAGGCCTCGCCAAGGGCCTGCCCCACGGCCTCCGTCCCGGTGCGGAACGCCTCGAACTCAAAGACTCCCATCGGACCGTTCCAGACCACGGTGCGCGCCGCGCGGATCCGCTCGGAGAACGCATCTCGCGTCGCAGGCCCGATGTCGAGCCCCATCCAGCCATCCGAGATGCCGGGCCCCTCAACCCGGGTGGCCGCGTCCGCGGCGAAGCGCTCCGCCACGACATGGTCCGTGGGGAGGCAGAGCTCCACTCCGCGCGCCGCGGCCTTGGCCAGGGCATCGCGGCAAGTCCCCAGATGCTCCTCCTCCAGCAGGCTCGACCCAACGCCGTGCCCCTGAGCCGCGAGGAAGGTGTAGGCCATGCCCCCGCCCACGAGCAGGGTGTCCACCCGCTCGAGGAGGGCGTCCACGACGGCGAGCTTGTCGCTGACCTTGGCTCCGCCCAGGATTGCGCAGAGCGGTCGCTCGGGCTCCTCCAGCACGGAGCGGAAGGCCTCCAGCTCACGCTCGAGCAGCAGGCCGGCGGCCGACGGGAGGTGGCGGGCGATGCCTGACACGGACGCGTGATCCCGGTGGCTGGCGCCGAAGGCGTCATTCACGAAGGCCTCCCCGAGCGAGGCGAATTCGCGGGCCAGCTCGTCGTCCCCCTGGGTCTCCCCGGGGTGGAAGCGCACATTCTCGAGCAGGACCACGCTCCCCTCCGGCGCGGACGCGATGCCCTCCCGCGCCATTGTCCCCGTGCTCTCGTCGAGCTTCACTACGGGCACACCCAGCAGCTCCGAGAGGCGCGGGGCGATCGGGTCCACGCGCATCGAGTCCACCACCTGCCCCTTCGGACGGCCGAAGTGGCACAGGCACACCGGACGCGCGCCGCGCTCGAGCAGGGCCTGCAGCGTGGGCAGGGACGCGCGAATCCTCGTGTCGTCCGCGATGGCTCCGCCCTCGCCCATGGGGACATTGAAGTCGACACGGACGAGCACGGTCTTGCCCTCGACGGGCAGATCACGGAGGGAGCGACGGGAGAGGGTCATGGGGCTTGGAGCGAGAGGATGCGGACGGGCACTAGGTGCAGGGGCCGCCGCAGGAGACGCGGCGGCAGACACGGCAGCAGAGACAGCTGGGCATGCAGCGAGGCCGGACGCCGCGGGGCGACCGGCCCCGCGGGAGTGGGCTCGTGACCTCAGCGCTTGGCGCGACGCGGTGCCTTGAGGCGATGCGCGAAGCGCATGAGCTGCACGACCCGGTTGGAGTAGCCCCACTCGTTGTCGTACCAGCTCACGACCTTCACGGTCTTGTCGGCGATGACCATCGTGGCCCCGCCGTCGATGATCGAGCTGTGAGGATCCCCCACGATGTCCTGGGACACGATCGGGTCGTCGGTGTAGGCGAGAACACCCTTCAGGCCCTTGGTCTTCGCGGCCTTGGCCAGAGCGGCGTTGACCTCCTCCTTGGTGACCTTCTTCTTCAGGGTGGCCACGAGGTCCACCACCGAGCCGTCCGGAACCGGAACGCGCATGGCCATGCCGTCCAGCTTGCCCGCCAGCTTCGGCAGGACCTTGCCCACGGCGCGGGCGGCGCCGGTGCTGGTCGGGATGATGTTCTGCGCGGCCCCGCGCGCGCGGCGCAGGTCGCTGTGGGGCAGGTCGAGGATGCGCTGATCGTTGGTGTAGGCGTGCACCGTCGTCATCAGGCCGTGCTCGATTCCGAACGCATCGTCCAGCACCTTTGCCATGGGCGCCAGGCAGTTGGTGGTGCAGGACGCGTTGGAGATGATCCGGTCGGTCGCCTTGAGGCTGCCCTCGTTCACGCCCATCACGATCATGGCGTCGATCTCGTCCTTCGGCGGGACCGTGAGCAGCACCTTCTTGGCGCCCGCGTCCAGGTGCTTGGTGCAGGCCGCGCGGGTCGCAAGGACGCCGGTGGCCTCGACCACGAAGTCGATCTTGTTGGCGGCGTGCGGCAGGTTCGAGGGGTCGCGCTCGGCGGTCACCGAGATGCGCTTCCCGTCCACCGAGATGCCGCCCTTCACCGCCTTGACCTTGCCGGGGTAGCGGCCGTGGACGGAGTCGTAGGCGAGCAGGTGGGCCAGCACCGAGGGCTCGGTGAGGTCGTTGATCGCCACGACCTCGCAGCCGGGGGTGTTCTGGAGGATCCGGAAGACGTTCCGGCCGATGCGGCCGAAGCCGTTGATCGCAATGCGCATGGGGGGTCGAGTCTGGCCTCGCCTGCCGGGCGAGTCGGGCGCCCACGGGGCGCTGGGGGTTTGCTGGAGGGGCGGCGCGGGCTCAGGAGGGGAGCCCACACGAATCCCGCCGAATCCGGGCCAGAGAATAAGAGCGCCCACCGATGCCTTCAACGAGACTGTCCCTGGAGTTCCAGCCTTGACCCAGCCCGAAGCACCCCATCCCTGGTCCAGCCGCTGGTCCGGCCTGGCCCAGGCGGCCGGCCTGAGGCCGGAGCAGCCCGTGGCCCTTGGGCTCTCCGGCGGCGCGGACAGCGTGCTCCTGCTGCACCTCCTGGCGCGCGCGGCCGAGCGCCCCCGGGTGCTCGCCATCCACGCGGACCACGGCCTCCGCGGAGAGGCCTCCCACGAGGACGCAGCGTTCTGCGCCCGGCTGTGCGCGCGCCTCGGCGTGCCCTTCGCCCGCGTTCGACTCGACCTCGACCCCTCACCCGTCGGCCTCGAGGCCCGCGCCCGCAAGGCACGCTACGAGGCCCTGGCTCGCGAGACCGAGGCCGCCGGCATCCCCATCCTCCTGACGGGGCACCACGCCGACGACGCCCTCGAGACCCTGCTCCAGCGCTGGACCCGCGGCTCTGCCCTCCCCGGGCTCCCGGGCCTCAAGCGGCTCCACACCCATGCCAGCGGCGTCCAGATCGTGCGCCCGCTGATCACCCTGCGGCGTGAGGAGGTCCGGCGCCTCCTCCGCGACCAGGGCCTCGAGCGGCGCGAGGACGCCAGCAACCAGGACCCCGTCTTCACGCGCACCCGGGTGCGCGAGGGCCTCCTCCCAGACCTCGACCGCGAGACCGACGGGGCCGCCCTGGAGGGCCTGCGCGCCTTCGCGCGCGCAGTGGAGGGC
>JBDQFW010000233.1:0-5098 GCA_040265735.1 Planctomycetota bacterium
GTCCAGGACCTCCGCATCGTCGCACAGGTGTGCGATCCGCGGCGGCCCCTCGAGGAGCCCGCGCAGCCGGACCGCGATGCCCCCGAGGGCGCTCCTCCGCTGGGCCAGCGGGGCCACGCGCGGCCCGCCGAAGTCAGCGGCAGCATCCCGCTCCCCCACGAAGGCCTCCGCCTGTGCGATGAGCTCGAGGGTGTTGCGCTGGCACGCCTCCGCGTCGTGTCCCCAGGAGATGAGCCCGTGGCCGGCCATCACGACTCCGCGCAGCTCCGGCGCGGCCCGCACGACCTCGCGGATCGCACGGGCAAGGGTGAAGCCTGGGCGCACCCAGCCGACCCAGCCGACCTGGCCCTCGAAGGCCTCGCGCACGAGCTGCTCGCCGCGGTCGCAGCAGGCCATGGCGATCACCGCGTCCGGGTGCGTGTGGTCCACATGGGCGAACGGAAGCAGCGCGTGCAGCGGCGTGTCGATGCTCGCGGCGCGCGTGCTGCTCCCAAAGGCGCACAGCGGCAGCAGCCGGGCCAGGGCGTCGTCGGGAACCCCCTCCTCGGCCCGGGCCTCCAGCTCGGCGTGGCGTGCGAGGTCCACGCAGGCGAAGCCGTCCTCGCGGATCGACCCCAGGTCCCCGCCGGAGCCCTTGACCCACAGAACGGGTCGGGCCTCACCCGTGAGCGGGTCCACCTCGAGGGCCTTCGCCGAGGTGTTCCCCCCGCCAAAGTTCGTCACCCGAGGGTCTGCACCGAGAGCCCGCGAGCGCGCGACGAGATCCGCCAGGGCCGTGCCCGGCGGCGCGAGACCTCGGGCCGCCAGCATGTGGGGCGAGGAGGAGGAGAGGGCCATGCGCACACTTTACCGCTCACCCGCGTTCACCGACAGTCAGAGATAACCCGACACATGACGGAAACTGCTTGCTTTTGATCGCTTGCGCGCACACATTGAGGGCATGTACGAAGCAGAGCGCGAGAGGGCGATCCTCCGGGTCGTCGCGGAGCAGGACTTCGTGTCCGTCCAAGACCTCACGCAGCGCCTGGAGATCTCCGAAGCCACCATTCGCCGCGACCTGCGGCGCCTTGGGGAGGCCGGGAGGATTCGCCGCGTCCGGGGAGGCGCCCAGTCGATCGAGCGACCGGTTCTGACCGGTCAGCCCCAGTTCGGGACGGACCAGTCCCGCAACGCCGCTGCGAAGCGGGCCATCGCGGAGCGCGCCGCGGCCCTCTGCGAGCCCGGGGACTCGATCATCCTGGACGGAGGCACGACGGTCTTCGCCATGACCGAGTTCCTCGGCAGCATGGGTCTGCGCGTGCTCACCAACTCCTTCCCCGTGGCCCACGCCCTCTGCACCCGGACCAACAACCGCGTGTCGGTCCTGGGGGGCGAGATCTACCAGGAGCAGCAGGTCATCGCGAGCCCCTACCCCCAGCCCATGGTCTCCGGCTTCAGCGCTCGGCGGCTGTTCCTCTCCGCCCAGGCGATTGGCCTGCACGGCCTGATGCAGACCGACCCGCTGCTGATCCACGGCTCGCTCGCTCTGCTCGAGCGAGCAGAGGAGGTGGTCGCCCTCGTGGACAGCTCGAAGTTCGACCGTCGCGGCGTCCATGTGTCCTGCCCCCTGCGCAAGCTCGATGTGCTCATCACCGACACGGGCATCTCGCGCGAGGCGCGGCGCATGGTGACCGAGGCGGGCGTGTCGCTCGTGCTGGCCGAGGTCGCCTGAGTGGCCGCCCGCCAGCGGGTCGCCGTCCTCGATGTGGGGCGAACGCACACGCGGCTCGCCCTGGTGGACGCAGGCACGGCGGAGGTCGTCTCGCTCGCTACCCGCGCCAGCTTCCTCGAGGAGGAGCCGCCCTATCGCCACCTGGCCCTGGACCAGACCGAAGCGTGGCTGCTCGAGCAGCTCGCGGACCTGTCCGCACGCGGGCTGGCACCGGACGCGATCGTCCCCGTCGCCCACGGAGCCACCGCCGCTCTCCTCGCGGGCGAAGAGCTCGCTCTGCCCGTCCTCGACTACACCGTCCCCATCCCGAGCCTGGACCCGGGCGAGGAGCACTTCGCCGAGACCCTGTCTCCGCGCCTGCCCGGCGGCCTCAACCTCGCGAGCCAGCTGGCCTGGCTCCAGGCAGAGCACCCCGAGGCCTTCGCGCGCGCCGACGCACTGCTCCTGCATCCCCAGGTCTGGGCGTGGCGGCTCTCCGGCGCGCGCGTGACCGAGGTGACCTCCCTGGGCTGCCACACCCACCTGTGGAACGCGCGCGAGGGACGACCCTCCCGGCTGGCCCTGGACCGCGGCTGGTCCGACCTCCTGCCCCCCCTCGCCCGTGCGGACGCGGTCGTCGGCGGCCTGCGTCCCGAGGTGGCGGCTCGCACCGGACTGCCCGCCGCTACGCCGGTCCTCGCGGGCCTGCACGACTCGAACGCGGCCTGGTGGTCCCACCGCCGGCGGCATGAGGGACAGCTCAGCGTGGTTTCCACGGGCACCTGGACCGTGGTGATGGCCCGCGGGGGCGCGCTCGGCAACCTGCGCGAAGAGCGCGACCAGCTGGCAGGGGTCGAGCTCACCGGCGAGCCCGTGGCCACCATGCGTACGCCAGGCGGGCTCGAGCACGCCGCCCTCCTCGACGGAGCGGAGCCCAGGCCGACCTCCATCGAAGGGGACCTGCTGCCCGCCCTCGCGAGCGGCGCGCTGCCCCTCCCCGCGTTTGACGCCAGCGGCGGACCCTTCCGCGCGAGCGCGGGTCGGATCGAGGGAGAGGCCGGTGGTGAGCGTCACGGACTCGCGGCCCTCTACGGCGCCTGGATGATCGACCTGTGCCTCGAGGAGCTCGGCGCCGGGATGGGCGAGGTCGTGGTCGAGGGACCCGCCGCCCAGGACGCCGCCCTCCTCGCTGCCCTCGCGACCCTGCGCGCCTCCCAGCGCGTCACCCGCTCGACGGATCCCAGCGGCTCCCTGATGGGCGCGGCCTCGCTCGCCGCGCCGGAGCTGCCGACCACGGCGGCTGAGGAGGTGCCCGCGCTCCAGGGCGAGCAGGCCGAGCTCCTCCTGCGCCGAACGCGCGCCTGGCGCGAGCGGCTGCCTCGCGCAGGAAGCTGAGCGCACCCGGGACGGCGCCTCCCGAGTGGCGCACTCCGGACGGCGCGGTAGGTCGAGCCCCGGTGCTCGGGCCTCGCCCCTGGGCCTCAGGCAGCTCGGTCGCTCGGCTGGTCCTCGGGAGCGCCGCCCAGCTGCCAGAGGAAGGCCAGCAGCCGCGCCACGGCGGCGTAGACCTCCTCGGGCACCTCGTCCCCGACCTCACTCGCGCTCAAGAGCTCGACCAGGTCCGGGTCGCTGTGGATCGGCACCCCGTGCTCCTCGGCGAGGGCGAGGATGCGCTCGGCCACCGGGGCCTCTCCCTTCGCCACCACGCGTGGTGCGCCGGCACCTCCACGCTCGTACCGCAGGGCGACCGCGCGGCGCGCCGCCTGCCCGGGCCCCGGACGACCGGCGGTGCGGGGCTCGCGCTCGACCGGCTCGCGGTCGCCCGGCTCGCGGTCGCCGGGGTTCGGGAGGGTGCTGCTCATCCGGCAAGGTCCATCCAGGAGTCGCCCCTGGGCTTGGGCACGCGCCGACTCTCCGGAGCGAGGTCGAGGCTCTCGGCGGCGGCGAGGGCAAGAACGATTTCGACCTCCTGCCCCTCGGCGGACAGCTGCTCCTGCAGTTCGCTCACGGCCTCGCGCAGGCGTTCGAGAGTCGGAGTCGCTGCACAGGAGATCGAGAGGAGCAGGCGGTCACGCCGCCAGAGCAGGTCGAGCCGCAGGGGTCCGAGGCGCGCGAGGTCGAGCCCGAGCCGCACCCTCCAGCCCGGCTCCACGGCGGCATCGCCCTCCGCATCGGCGGAGGCTCCGCCGTGGTCGGGGCGCACGAACAGGTGCAGCAGCGCCAGGTCCGCGCCGTCGGGGAACGGCAGCGCGGTGCGCAGCTCGCCCTCGGCGTGCTGCCTGAGGAGCGCCAGCAGGCGATCGGCCTCGAGCCCGCGCAGGGCCGACCGTCCGGCCTCGCGCGCGTCGCCCTCGGCGAGGGCCTCCACCGCCGCGCCCAGCTCGGAGCGCCCCTCGGCCGCGGCGAGCGCTGCGCCCAGCAGCCCGCGCCGGGCCTGGGTGGAGAGTGCGCCGCAGGCGAGCAGCGCACGCAGGGCCTGAGCTTCGCGTCCGCGCAGGGGAGCCCTGCGCAGCGCGCGAGCAAAGCGCGGAGCTCCCTGCCCCAGGGCACCCGCCAGCGCATCCGCGATCCCAAGCAGCCAGCGTCCCCAGGCGCCGTCGGCGCGCACGGGCGCGCTGCGGCCCACCTGGCGGAGGGCCGCCTCGAGGGCCGGCAACTCGTCGAGCAGGGTCGCCGAGCCGGAGGGTTCGAGCAGACGAGCGAGCGCCTCCAGCGCAGCGCTCGCGCCCTTGGATCCAGGCGCGCCCTGGAGGGCGGCCAAAAGCGCGGTGGGGTCGCCAGCAGCCGCGCGCACGCGTGCGCGCAGGTCGCCTCCTCCTGCCCCGGGCCTCACGAGGCGCGCGAGCAGCTCCCGAACGACGGCAGGTCCGAGGTCCGGCCCGCTGGCCTTCGAACGCGCACCGGCCTGCTCACGAACACCGGCTCCCTCACCCAGGGCCCCCTCGGCGACCTCGAGCAGGCGCAGGGCGGCGGCGTCGGGCTCGGCGCCACCGGGCCCCAGGTCGGGCAGCAGAGCCACGAGCCTGCCCAGGAGCTCCAGCGGCCGATCGGGCCGGGGCGCGGCCGGAGAGGAGGACTCTGTGCGGGCTCCGGCCGTCCCCTCTTGGCCGCGGGGTTGGGCGGCCGAGTCCCCGGTGCGCGCAGGCTCCGCCCCCACCCGCCGGAGCGGTGCGGTCGCGGAGTCGGTGCGGATGCGGGGGACCTCCATGGCTGAGGGGGCTCCCTGAGGTTGTCGGCCGCGCGAGGCTCGTCTTGAGCCACGGCCGGGCGGAATGCACGCGGAGCGCCCTCGATCGGCTCCCGCGGCAGCCCAGGGCACTGAGACCAGCGCGGTGACCGGCATGGTGACCGGCATGGTGACCGGCATGGTGACCGGCATGGTGACCGGCATGGTGACCGGCATGGTGA
>JBDQFW010000234.1:0-5064 GCA_040265735.1 Planctomycetota bacterium
GGCCTATGACCCTTGGCTGCTGAGTGGATGGGTGCCCTTCGCGGCTCTGCATGCCCTCGCGCTCCTCGGGGCAGGCGCCCTCATCGGGCAGCTGCGCCGAGGGAAGGCGATCTGGCGCACGCCTCTCGTTGCCTTCCCGTGGGTCTATCTGGCGGGCGTTGTGGCCTTCTTCGTGTGCTCTCGCTTCCGCCTGCCCATCTGGCCCGCCCTGGCGGTTCTTGCGGCAGAAGGGGGCTGGACCCTGATCCGGCTGCACGGGCGCAGCCGAGTCCTCGGGTTCGCGTGCGCCGCCAGTCTTACGGCACTGGGATTTCTGGCCGATCCATCTGCACGCTTCCCCTCCGAGGCGGTTGGGCGCATGCAGGTCGGCCAGGCCTGGCTGGGGGTCGGTGAGGTGGGCAAGGCGCTCGAGGAGCTGGCGCGGGCGAGCTCCCTCGAGCCTGTTCCGCCCCATGTGCGGCTTGCGTACGCCGAGGCGCTCCTGCGGGCCGGCTCCTGGGAACGCGCGGAGGAGCAGCTCGAGCAGCTCCCGGCCCCTCTGCCGGAGAGCAGAGAGCTGGAGGTGAGGGTCCTCCTCGGTCGCGGCGACATCCCGGCTGCAACGGACCGAGCACGCAAGGCGCTCCAAGCCGCGCCCGAGCTGGTGGGCGTCCGCTACCAGCTGGCGCGGGCTCTGATCGAACAGAAGCGCTGGGAGGAGGCACTGGCGGAGCTCGAGGTGGTGGTGCGCCAGGATGAGCGCCACGCGGGGGCGGCCTGGGCTCGGGCTCTCGCGCTCGACACGCTGGGCCGAGCCGATGCCGAGGCTTGGAATCAGGCTGCGGTCCTGCTCGAAGCGAGCGGCTCGGATGCTCGTCGCGCCGCCGAAGCGCGCGCGCGGGCGGAGGCGTCCAGGACAGACGGCTAGAGCTGTGACCTAGGACTGGGGGCTCGCGACGGCCTCCCCTTCCTCTGGCTCACCTCAGCGGGCGAGGAACAGGCGGCTCGGGACGTCCTCGATCTCGCTGGAGAGGAAGAGCTCCTGCGCGCCGTCGCGGTCCAGGTCGAGGGCGAGGACCTGGTGCATGTCGAGGGCCGGCAGGATGCGGTCCGCGGGGCCCGTGAACTCGGGCCAGGGGCCGAACCACGCGCGGGTCGGGAGGCCGAAGTCGTGGGTCGTGACCAGGTCGAGCGCCCCGTCGCCGTTCAGGTCCGCGAGGGCGGCGGCGGTGGTGTGAGCGCGCTGGAGCTGGACCGAGCTCCCCGTTCCCGAGGGGAAGCTGCCCTCCTCGTTGCGGCGCAGCAGGGTGGTGTCCTCGCCGAAGAGGAGGAGATCCTGCCCCGCGTCGCCCCAGAGCTCCGCGAAGAGGACCACGTGGGTCGCCCAGCCGTCAGGGAAGAGTTCGAACTGGGTGAAGGCTCCCGTGCCGTCGTTCCGCCAGCTGGCGCTCAGTTCGCCGACGCCGTGGCCGAAGACCACGTCCAGATCTCCGTCCGCATCCACGTCGTCCAAGGCCAGGTCGTGGGTCATCTTGGTCGAGAGCTCCTGGGTGACCACGAAGCCCGCCCAGGTGCACGGAGGCACCGTGTCGCCCCCGGGCTGGGTGCCCCCCGTGGAGCTCACCACAAGGTTCTCGAGCACGAGGTCGGGCTGCCCGCGGAGGGTGCCCAGCACGAGGTCCAGGTCTCCGTCTCCGTCGAGATCGCCGAGGGCCAGGGCGTTGGAGGGGGCAGTGGGGGGGACGAGCGCCGACGCCGCCTCGAAGGACCCGGTGCCATCGCCTCGGAAGACCTGCAGGCCCAGGACGGTGCCCACCGTGAGGAGGTCGGCGTGGCCGTCCTGGTCCAGATCCGCCAGGGCCAGGTCTTCGACCCGGTTGGCGCCCGTGTCCACCGATCCGGCTGCGCTCAGCAGGCCGCCGTCGTTCCTCCACAGCGTGACGGTGCCGAGCTCGGCGACCAGCAGGTCCTCATCTCCGTCGCCGTCCACGTCTCCGCTGCACGCGGCCGAGCTGGCCTGGGCATGCGGGGCCTCGCTGGCCTCCGACAGAATCCAGTCCCCGTGGGTCCCCGAGAAGGAGCCGCGCAGGCTTGCGGCCGAGGCGGATCCGACAGAGAGGGCGTCGAGGTCACCGTCGCGGTCGAGATCGGCCAGGCCCAGGCTCGCGCCCGGCAGCAGGGGGGAGGCGGTCTGGATGGCCTCGACGGCGGGCTCCAGGGGCTCGGGCCAGCAGGTGAGCGCATCCTGGTCGGCGTCGGAGGCGCCGCGTCCCCAGCCGAAGACGGAGGGACGCGTGTCGCCGTCATGGTCGTCCCACCAGACCTGACGCTGCGCGCCGAGGCCAAGGGTCGTGATGCCCACGGGAGCCGCGAGGGTCGCCGGGCTGTAGGTGCGCAGGCCCCACGGGCCCGCGGCCGCAAGCTCCAGGATCCCGTCCCCGTCCGCGTCGCCCACTGCGAGGTCCGTGGTCCCTCCCGCAACGGCCGAGCCCCAGGGCTCGAGGCCCATCGCGCAGGAGCTGCGGTAGCTCCGCAGGCTGTCGGCCGTTGCGATGACGAGGTCCTCCCAGCCGTCGCCGTCGAGGTCGCCCGCGACGAGGCCCAGGCAGGGGCCCTGCTCGAGGAGCTCAGGCATTGCATCGCCCATGGGCGCGGTCACGCGCCAGGCGCCGTCCGACCTCCCCACGAGCAGCTCGAGCTGTCCGTCACGGTCGAGGTCCGCGGCGGCGAGCGACTCGGTTGGGGAGCTCCCGGGAAGGTCCGCCACCCAGGCAAGACCACCGAGCCCGAGACGCGCCACCCTGTCTACTCCTGCGGTGCCGGCAACGGCCTCCAGCTGTCCATCCCCGTCCAGGTCCGTCACCAGCAGAGTGCGCACCTCAGAGTCATGCGTCAGCTCCCCGAGCTCGGTCCAGGTGCCGTTCTCCTCGAGGCGCACCGCGGTGAGGCGGCCGCCGGATTCGCCGGCTCCGCCGATGAGTGCCTCGAGGGCCCCGTCCCCGTCGAGGTCCCGCACCACGACGCACCTGCTGCCCGCGGGTGCGGGCAGGTCCTCAGTACGCGCCACGTGCTGCGGGAGGATGTCGATGAGGGTGGACTCGGGCCGGTTGCCAGCGGCGTCCTCGATCAGCACCTCAGGACCCAGAGCGAGCGCGCTGGCGCTGCCCTCCATGGCGGCGCCCAGGCGGCCGTCCCCGCGCGTGCGCAGCTGCGCTCCGCTGCCGAGGACGAGGCGCACGAAGGGGCTGGCGCTGGACTCGACGAGCGCGGCTCCACTCCCGAGCTCGTCGCGCTCGGTGGGGAGGGCAAGGCCCGAGGTCGCACCGCCCATCGTGCTCACCGCGCGGTCGAAGCGCAGGACGAGCTCGTCGCCCGCGCTGACGGTGCCGTCGCCATCCACATCCTGGTAGCGCGCCACGCCGACGGCGAGGGGCCCTCCCGTTCCCGTTCCGGGGCCGGTGGAGCCCGTCGCGGAGGGATCCGTGTCGTAGCACGCGGTGAGCGAGAGGGCCGCGAGGAGGGCTGTGCGTCGCGAGGGTGCGGTAGAGGTGCAGCGCATGCAGCGAGGGTAGGTGCTGGCTGCGGTCCGAACCAGTCCCCGGGAGCCCGGATCCGCGCGGTCCCGTCCTTGGCACGAGCAACAGAATGCGGCACTCGGGGGCGTGCGCCTCAGGCGCCGTCCGGAGGCGCGAGATAGAAGAGCTCGTCCCCATCCTGGGCCGCCGCACGGGCGGCGGCAGTGAAGAGCTCGATTCGTCCGGAAGGAGTCCGGCGCGCCAGGGGCAGAGCGCCGGGTCCTTGGTGCTCCCTCCAGGCCTCGAGGTCGAAGGCCTCGGTCAGCCGGGTCGCCCGTACCGTTTCTCCGCGAGCCATCCGGTCCTCGAGGTCCTCCGCAGTGGCGGAGGCCGTGAAGAGCGTGCGGCCGGCACCGAGGGAGACATCCTCACGCCCGTCCGCGAGTCGGTACACCTCGCTGCGCCCGAAGAACTCCTCGAACTGCTGGACGGCGAGGCGGTTCACCTCGGGGTTCGGGGTGAGCGCGAGGGTTCGGCCCAGGCCTCCCATGGGGATGTGCGTGGCCACATGCGGGGCCGTGGCGTCCGCACGCACGGTGCGCAGCCCGGCCAGGCGCGGAGCGACCAGGCGCCCGGGGCTGCTGTCCACGAGGACGCACGGCACGCCGCGCTCGGAGAGAGCGGAGGCCAGCCCCTGGGCGAAGCGTGAGGCGCCCACCAGGAGGAGGCCCTCGGCCTGCCGATGGGCAAGGCCCAGGGCACGGGCGAGGGGGGCCGAGCCCAGGCCGTAGACGAGGACCGTCCCGAGCACCACGGCGAACACCGTGGGGACGAGGCGCTCCGCATCAGGAACGAGGCCGACCAGCCGCTCGGAGAAGAGGGCCGCGACGGAGACGGCGACGACCCCGCGTGGGGCGAGGCCAGCGACGAAGGTCCGCTCCTGCCAGGTGGTCGTGCTTCCGGCCAGGGAGCCGAAGGCCGCGAGGGGGCGTGCGATGAGGATCAGGGCCAGGACGAAGACGCCGGTTCGCGCGTCCAGCGCAGCGAGGGCCTCCCGCTGGATAGAGGCGGCCAGGGTGACGAAGAGGGCGCCGAGGAGCAGGGTCGCGAGGAGCTCCTTGAAGTGCAGGATCGGGGCGACCCGCACGCGACGCTGGTTCGCAAGGACGAAGCCCATCACCGTCACGGCGACCAGGCCGCCCTCGTGGACCACCGCGTCGCCCGCCGCGAATGTGCACAGGACGAGGGCCAGGGTGACCTGAGCCTCGAGGCGATCGGGTAGGGCGTGGCGCTCGATCAGCAGGACGAGAGCCCAGGCGACTCCCGCACCGACCGCGAGCCCGACGCCGAGGGTCGCGGCCCGGCCCCCGACGAGGGCCCCCGTCCCCGTCCCGGCCGCGAGCGTGCCCAGGGTTAGCACGGCCAGCGTCGCCCCAATCACATCCGCAACGATGCCCTCCCACTTCAGCAGCGGGCCCACGGTGCCGGTGGGACGCACGTGGTTCAGGAGGGGGCTCACCACGGTGGGGCCGGTCACCGTGAGAAGCGCGCCCAGCACGAGGGAGAGGGG
>JBDQFW010000235.1:0-5039 GCA_040265735.1 Planctomycetota bacterium
GGGGCGGGCTCGGTCCAGGCCGCGCCGGAGGAGTCGCGCAGGGTGACGCCGGCAGAGCGGGCGGCATCGAGGGCCTGGGGCGTGACCACGGTCTCGGGGTCCACGACCAGCTCGCGCCCTTCGGCGCGGCGGATGTCCTCGGCAGTGATGAAGCGACGGGGCATGGAGGTGCGTGAGGCAGGGGCCTCAGAGTCAGTCGGCGGCGAAGGGCTCGGGCCCACCGGGGCCGATGCGGGAGATGGTCAGGCGCCCCTCGCGCACGACCACCACGAAGGTGCCGTCCTGGGAGCGGAGGCGCTGGAGGAGTTCGCTGTCGGAGGCGCCCCCGGAGGCGGACCCGCCGTCCTCCTGGCGCACCACCCGGATCCCGCGCAGGAACGCCGCGTCGAGGGCTGCGGGGGTGGCGATGCGACCGGGACCAAGGACGAGCTGTGAGCCGGCCGGGAGGGCCAGCACATCACGCTCGGTCACCAGTTCACGGCCAGGCACGGGAGGGGTTCGGAGGGGCGAGGCGCGGGCGCAGGGGGCCCGCGGCCGGGATCAGAGGTGACGGACGAGGTCGGGGTGCGGGCGCGGGACGACGACCTGGCGCAGGAGCATCCCGGCGCTCTCGGCGGACTTCGAGCCCGCGAGGACCGAGGAGCGCACATCGCTGACCTCACCGGTCAGGCTCAGGTAGCTGCGGCCCCCGAGCCCGTTCGCGACGCGCAGCTCGAGCAGGTCCACGGTGGCCTGCTTGAGGGCGGAGTCGGCGGCGAGGATGGCGGAGGCCACGCTGGCGGTCTCCACCACGCCGAGGGCATCGATGACCCCCTCGATCTTCTCGTTGCGGCGCCGCAGGCCGGCCTCCACCTGAGGATGCACCGAGGGGATCAGGAGCTGATCGACCAGGTCTCCCTGGGCCAGCTCGGCCCCGCGCCGCAGCGCCGACCGCAGGTCCTCGACGGAGCCCGTGAACAGGATCACGTACTTGCCCGGCTGGACCGGTGCCGCGGTGAGCAGCTCGATCTCGGACTCCCAGAGGATCGCGTCGGCGACCTCCACGCCGCGGGCCACCGAGCCAAGCTCGAGAAGGCCGATGGCCGGCCCCATGGGGACATCGCTGCGCAGGTCGGGGTTGAAGTCGTTTCGGTTCATGGCTGGGCCCCGGAGGGGGTTCTGGCGACGCGGTCCGCGTGAGGGGGCGGCCCGCGCTGGGGGTCTGTGCGGTGAGCGGGCTCCTCAGGACGGGTCGTCTTCCTCATTGAGGGCCAGGGTGCGCCCGCCGAGCTCGCAGCGGTCCACGATCCCGACGATGGCGGACTGGAAGCCGATGTCGTGGCCGCGCCCGATGGCGTGGCGCGCAGCGCGCCCGTAGGCCACCAGCACGCGGTCGCCGATGCCTGCGCCGATCGGGTCCACGGCCACCACGGACTCGGCCGTTCCGCGCCCCTCGGCGTCCATGGGGCGCACCACCAGGAAGCGCAGCCCCTCCAGGGTCGCGTCCTTCTGGGTGGACCAGAGGTTCCCGATCACGGTGCCGATCAGCACGCCGCGTCCCCCTCGGCCTCGAGCCTGCCCTGGTGGGTGCTGGCGCGCCAGGACGCCGGCGCGGCCGGTGCGTGCAGGTCGTCCACCACGCCGACGATGGCGGCCTCGAAGGCGTAGTCGCCGTCCCCGCCGCACGCGACGCGGGCGGCCTTGCCGAACGCCACCAGCACGCCCTCCCCCACCTCAGCGCCGATGGGATCCGCGCACACCACAGGACCGACCTTCCCGTTGCCGGGGTCGTCGTGATCGTCGAGAGGCTGCACCACGAGCAGGCGCTTGCCGTCCAGGTCGCTCAGCTTCCGCGAGGCCCACACCTGGCCCACGACGCGCCCGAGGAACATCAGCGCACCTCCGGGGCCTGGCGGCCAGGGATCTCCGCGAGCGCGCGGCGCACGGCGATCACCGCGGCGTCGATCTCCGCGTCGCCCCCTGCGAGGCGCAGGCGCCCCACGGCCCCGTCGGCCCCGAGGCCCACGAGCCGGACGGGCGCGGCCTTCTCGGCCTCGTTGGCCGCGAGGGTCACGTGCACGGCGGGAGTCACCTCGAGGGTGTAGAGGGTGTCTCCTCCGAGCACGAGCATCCCGGCCCGGGTGCGGTTGATCAGCATCGCGTGGTGGTCGCTGATCTGGCGGATCACCTCGTCCGTCAGGATGCGTGGGGCGAGCTGATCCTCGAGCCGACGCCCGATGGCCTGCAGCATCACCTCGCGCGCTCGGAGCACCTGGCCCTGGTCCTCACCGTGCACCTCGAGGGTCCCGTAGTGGCGCTCGGTGATGAGCGCTCCCGGCGTGACCTGGCAGGCCTTCAGGGCCACATCCAGGAGCCGGTTCACCACGATCCCGGGCTCCACCTCGAGCCAGAGCGCGCTCTCCCCGGCGACGGGGAAGTACCCGTCCGAGTTCGCCGCGCTGGTCGCGGCGAACTGCGGCTGCATCTGGTCCAGGTGGACCACGGCGCGCAGGGTGATGGGCGGGGAGGACGGCATGGCGGAGGGCCGCCCCCTCGGGAGCGGCCTGCGGCGTCAGGGGCGAGGCCCCGGGCTCAGTCGGCGGAGGGCAGGTAGGCCTCGAGGTCGTCCGCGGGACGCGGGATGACGTGGGTGCTGAGCAGCTCGCCAACCCGGCGGGCGCCCGCAGCGCCGGCCTCGACCGCGGCCTTCACCGCGCCAACCTCGCCACGCACCATCACGGTGACGAGGCCGCCGCCGGAGGTCTCCTTCTTGAGCAGGGTGACCTTGGCGGCCTTGCACATGGCATCCGCGGCCTCGACCGCGCCTACGAGGCCCTTGGTCTCGATCAGTCCGAGGGCGATTTCCGTTTCGTTCGACATGGAATGGGTTCTCCGTCAGGGAGTGGAGGGAGTCAGGCCGTGCACGCGCCCGTGCGAACGTCCTTGTGGGGGCACCCCTGGCAGGGGCCCAGGGGGCAGCCCGTCCCGGCGTGGGACAGGATGGTCTGGATCTCGTCGGCGCGCAGGGAGGAGCCGGCGCTGACGCCGCCGCGCGGGGGCGGCGGAGCCTCGCTGCCCGCGGAGACGCGGGAGGCGGCCGCCGGCCTCGGGGCCGCGGAGGAGACGAAGGTCGGAGCCGGCGAGCGCGGGGCCTCCGGCGGCGCCGGAGCGGCGCTGAGGGGGCTCGAGGTCGGCTTGGGCGCGGGCTGGATGGGCGTGTTGCCGCCCCAGGCCGGCACGGCGGGGCGCGCCGGAACCGCGGCGCGCGCATCGCGCAGGCCGGGATCGCCGGGCATCCCGCTGCCACGGGGCGCCGGGTCGCCGGTCAGGGCCCCCGCGCGCTCGTGGAAGGACTGCTCCGCCTCGGGCCAGCCGGCCTTCGGGAAGGCCACGCGCTTGATGGACACGAGGTGCCGCGCCGTGATGTTGTCGCTGGTGATGTTGCCCGCGTGAGGGCCGCATCCCAGGGAGAACGACGGCATCAGGTTGGTGCTGAAGCCCACCGCCCCCATCGAGCTCGGGCCGTTCATCACGATCCGGCTGGCGGGCTTGTCGAGGGCGAAGGCCTCGAGGACGGCGCGGTCCTGAGCGTGCACGCTGATGGTGTGCCCGAGCCCGCCATAGTGCAGCAGCTCCTTCGACACGCGGCAGCCCTCCTCCCAGCCGTCCACCACATGGACAGAGAGCAGCGGGCAGAGGATCTCGATGGAGAGCGGGTGCTCGCGGCCGACGCCGGTCTGGTGGGCCAGCAGGACGGTCGTGCTGCGAGGCACGGTGAACCCGGCACCCTCGGCGACCTTCCAGGGGTCGAGGCCGACCACATCGGGGTTCATGTGCCCGCCCCGGTTGCAGTACGCCTCGAGCTGGGCGGTCTGCGCAGTGTCTGCCAGGTGGGCGCCTCGTGCGCGCAGGGCAGCCAGGACGCGGTCCGCGATCGGCCGGTCGAGGACCAGCGCCTGCTCGGAGCAGCACAGGGTCCCGTTGTCGAAGCTCTGGCTCGTGACGATGTGGCGCGCCACGGCCTCGGGGTCCGCAGAGCGATCCACGTAGGCGGGCACATTGCCGGGCCCCACCCCGTAGGCGGGCTTGCCGCTCGAGTACGCCGCGCGCACGAGCCCGGCGCCGCCGGTGGAGAGGATCACCGCCACATCGCGGTGCTTCATCAGGGCACCGGTGGACTCAATGGTGGGGCGGTGCAGCACCGTCACGAGGTCCGCGGGGCCGCCGGCGCGCTCGATGGCGCGGCGCAGGACCTCCACCGTCTCGGCGATGCAGCGCGCGGCCCGGGGGTGCGGGCTGATGACCACCGCGTTGCGCGCCTTCACCGAGATGAGGGCCTTGAACATGGTCGTCGAGGTGGGGTTCGTGGTGGGCACGATCCCCGCGACCACGCCCACGGGCGTTGCGACCTCCCAGAGGCCCGCGCGGTCGTCCTGTTTCAGGAACCCGCAGGTGCGCTCATCCTTGATGGAGGCCCAAACGCCCTCGGAGCCGAACAGGTTCTTGAGGACCTTGTAGTGGACCCGCCCGATGCCGGTCTCCTCGACGGCCATCCGCGCGAGGTCGTACGCCGCGCGCGCGCCCGCCTCCGCCATCGCCTGGCAGACGCGGTCCGTCTTGGCCTGGTCCCACCCGGAGGCGACCTTCTGGGCCGCCTTCGCACGGGCAACCTGGTCGCGCACCTCCTGGAGGGCGGCGAGATCGGGATCGAGGCCCCGCACGGCTCAGCCTCGGGTCACTTCTTCCCGCCAGCGACGGGCTTCATGTCCGGGAGGATCTTCTCCAGCTGCGCGTGCGGCCGGGGGATGACGTGGACGCTCACGAGCTCGCCCACGCGGCGCGCGGCGGCGGCGCCGGCGTCGGTGGCGGCCTTCACGGCGCCGACCTCACCGCGCACGAAGAAGGTGACCAGACCGGCCGTGACCTTCTCCTTGCTGAACAGCTCGACCTTCGCGGCCTTGACCATCGCGTCCGCTGCTTCGACAGCGCCAACGAGACCGCGGGTCTCGACCATTCCAAGGGCCATGGACTTCATGGGGGCAGTCCTCTGCCGGCTGAGG
>JBDQFW010000236.1:0-5033 GCA_040265735.1 Planctomycetota bacterium
GTCCAGCAGGTCCTCGGGCGTGGTGTGGCCCGTGATGCCGTCCAGCTCGCCCGTGGCTCCCCGGAGCCCCTCGGCCACCAGGTCAAGGGGCGCTCCCCCGCGCAGGTCGGCGAGGGCCTCATCGAGGGCGAGCCGCGCCCGCGCCAGGGCGTCCCGGTGGCGGGTGGACACCAGGTGTCCCTCGGAGGCGGCGGCCCCTCCAAGGGCCTGGCCGAGAGCCACCACCAGCTCCCCCACGCCGGCGCCAGTGCGGGCCGAGGTGGCCACCCAGGACAGGCCACCCGCCAGCTCCTCGGGAGGTGCCGCGGCCGCCCCGGGGCGGTCCACCTGGGACCAGGCCAGGAGTCCGGCGCCGGGGGGCCGCTCGAGCCCCATGGCCGCGGCGTGAGCAGGGACCACCCAGAGCACCAGGTCCGCGGCCTCAGCCTCCAGGCGCGCCCGGTCCTGGGCCCGGCGGTCCAGGTCCCGTCCCTCCCAGCCGCCCGCCTGCGCCTCCTCCAGCCCGGCGGTGTCCACCAGGACCAGGTCCCGGGGGGGCTGGCCCATCCGCACCAGGGCCGCGCGGGCGTCACGGGTGCTCCCCGCGCGCGCATCCACCAGAGCGGGAACCGCGGCACGGTCGCCCCCCGCATGCTCGAGCAGGGCGTTGAAGAGCGAGCTCTTGCCCGCGTTGGGCCTCCCCGCGAGGACGACCCGTGGAGCCCCGGCCTCGGGGCCGTGGCGCGCGACCTCCCAGCTGGTGGCCTCGGCAAGGGCCCTCGAGGCGCGCTCGCCCAGCCCCAGCAGCTCCTCGACGGGCACGTGCCCCGTGTCGGTCTCGTCGAAGTCGAGGGATGCCTCGAGGAGGGCGCGCAGCTCTTCGAGCAGCGCGCGCAGCCCGCCGATGCGCGTGTCGAGCCCCCCCATGAGCAGCGCGGTGGCCGCCCTCTGCTCGGCCTCGTTGGAGGCGTGGACGAGGGAGAGGATCCCCTCAGCTCGCGTGAGGTCGAGTGCGCCGTTCTCGAACGCGCGTCGCGTGAACTCCCCGGGCCGGGCGGGTCGAGCGCCGAGCTCGTGCAGCCGCCGCAGCGCGACCTCCACGAGCAGCGGGTTGCCCGGCAGATGGAGCTCAGCCACATCCTCCCGCGTGAACGAGGCCGGTCCCGGCATCCACAGGAGTAGCGCGGGCTGCTCGCCCTCCCCGTCGAGGAAGCGCACCCCGAACGCCCCCCGCGCCTCCGGCGCGAAGGGCGCGCCGTCGAGGACGCAGCACGCGCCAACCACCCGGGCCGCCTCCGGCCCGGAGACGCGCACCACGGCGCGTGCGCCGCGGCCGGGGGGGCTGCTCAGGGCGCAGACCGTCGCCCGCTGGCCCGCGCCCCCCTCCGACTGCGCGACGGCTCCTGCGCGGGAGGCCATGGCTCAGCGGCGCCGGCTCTGCTTGCGCCCCTGCTGCTGGCGCTGCAGCTGTTGCTGCTGCTCCTGAAGCTCCTGCAGGCGCTGCATGAACTTGCTGGGCTTGCGCGGCTTCTCCGAGTCGTCGATCGGCCAGATGCGCCGGACCACGGTGTACTCCGCGATGCCGAACAGGCTCGAGGTGATCATGTAGAGCGACAGGCCGGCGGCGTAGTTGTAGAGGAAGACGCCGAACAGGACCGGCATCCACATCATCATCTTCTGCATCCGCGCAGCCTGCTCGTCGGTCGGCTTCGGCATCAGCCGCTGTTGCACGATCCACAGCACGACCATCAGCGGCGGCAGCACGTTGAGGTACTCGATGCTGCCGATCAGCGGCAGGTGCGTGTCGAAGTCCAGCTTCAGCAGGCGGTCCGGCATCGAGAGGTCCTCGACCCACAGGAAGCGCGCCTGGCGCAGGTCGAAGGACACGCGCAGGGCGCTGAAGAGGCCGAAGAACACCGGGATCTGCAGGAACATCGGCAGGCAGCCCGACAGGGGCGGGAAGGCGCCCTCCTCCTGCATGATGCGCGCCTGTTCCTGGCGCTGCTTCTGCGGGTTGTCCTTGTACTTCTCCTTCAGTGCGTCGAGCTTGGGCTGGACGCGCTTCATCTTGGTGGTGTGGCGCGCCATCGAGGTCTGGGACTTGCGGTTCATCGGGAACAGCGTCCCGCGCACCAGCAGGGTCAGCACGATGATGGCCACGCCCCAGTTCCCGAGGACGCCCTCGAGGAAGCCGAGCAGCCCGAGCAGCAGCCCCGCGATCCCGTTGAAGAAGCCCAGGTCGTCCTCGAGCAGGGCGGCGTGGCGCGGGTCGTCGCCGACCAGCCGGGCCTCCTCCTTGGGACCTGCGTAGAGCAGGTAGCGGTACTCGCTGGTGCCGCCCGGGGCGGGCACCTGGAGGGTCAGCTCCTGGGAGAGCGCGATCCCGCGCCAGGCCTCCTCCGGCTGGTCGGGGTGCTCAGCCGCCCAGGCCTCGTCCAAGGACCTCTGCCAGCGCGTCTCGCCGAGGCTCTTGGCGTCGTTCTCGCTGGCCCCGCGCAGCAGCACCGCGAAGTACTTGTTGTCCACGCCGACGAAGACCGCACCCTCGCCGCCGGGGAGGCTGCCGCGCAGGTCGTCGGCCGACGGGCGCGCGGCGCGCTCCTCGCTGGAGACCTCCACCTCGCCGCTCGCCACGTAGGCCTTCCGCGCCTTCGGCTCGATGTAGTACTTGTCGTCGCTGGTCTCCGGCACGCCGGCGGCGGGCACCATGGAGAAGCTCGCGCGTCGCCCGCCGGCTCCAGAGGCCGGGGTCTCCAGCCGCAGCGCGACCTCGAGGTGCAGCGCACCCGAGACGCGACGCACCTCCTTCACGAGGCGCACGGAGGTCGGGCTGGGCTGGTGCCAGAAGCGCACCCCCACGACCTCGCTCTCCTCCTCGATGAGCTCGTGGTGCCAGTGCACCCGGCTGAGGCCCGCGGGGAAAAGGTCCTGAGAGGAGGGCGCGGTGTCGAGTTGGAGGGTGCGCAGCTCGCGCCGGCCGTCGGTCGCTGGGGCGAGGAGGACCGTCCAGTGCCCAGGGTCCTGGCGCGCCTCCGCGCTCAGCCGGCCGGCGTCGTACCAGCCGTCGAGGCGCAGCTCCGCGAGGGTCCCGCCGAGGCTGTCGAAGCGCGCCCTGTAGTGACCGTCGGTCCCCGGGGTGCCCAGGTCCACCCACTCGGACCAGGGCTCCGCCTGCTCCACGCCGGGATCCACCGGAGGCAGCTCACGAACCTCGGAGCCGGCAAGAGGCGCCGTGCCCTGCACGCCGCCAGACGCGCCGCTGAGCTCGCTGCCGGGCTCGGGCGGCGGCGGCGGGAAGAGGATCTGCCAGCCGAAGAGAACGGCGAACGACAGGAACAGGAAGAGCGGAAGGCGCTTCTCCATCGGATCGGTGCGGGGGCGGTGCGGCGGGCGCCGTCGGAGCGGCGGCCTTCGGGGGGAACGAGTGCCGCAGCGCGGCGGTGTGCGTTGTCGGGATCAGCGCCCGGCGGCGAGGCGCTCAGCGAGGAAGTCGGGGAGCTCCGGCACGGCGCGAATGGCCGCAGCCGCGCGCTCGATGTCGTACTCGACCCGGCGGAAGGTGATCGCCTCACCGTCGAAGAGCACGTAGGACAGGCGCGAGTCGCCGTCGCGCGGCTGCCCGACCGAGCCCACGTTGACGATGACCTTGCAGTCCACGTGGTCCCCTAGCTCGTACGGCCCGGCCGAGCCGCGCGGGAGGAAGTAGCGCTGGTCCTGGTAGTAGATGCCGGGCACGTGGCTGTGGCCCACGAAGCAAACGGTCCGGGTCATGGCCGCGAAGTTGCGCTCCATCTTCTCCAGGTCCTTCACATCCCGCGGGAGCAGGTACTCGCGCACCGGATCGGAGGGACTGCCGTGGGCATACATGGCGCGGTCGTCCTGGTCGGAGGCCGGGAGGTTCCCGATGAACTCCCAGTAGGCATCCGCGCGCTCGTCGTCGGCCAGGAGCTCCTCGCGCGTCCACTCGATGGCGGCCCGCGCCTTGGGGTTGAAGTCCTCCGCCGAGGAGAGGAGCGCCTCCTCGTGGTTGCCCTTCAGGCAGAGGCCGTCCTCCAGGGCCTCACCGTCCTCGTGCCGGGCCCCGACCCCGCACAGGCGCAGGGCCAGGTCGAGGGCGTACCGGGGCGAGGCGCCGTAGCCGACCATGTCCCCCAGGCACACGAAGCGCCGCGCGCCCTGGGCACGGGCGTCGGCGACCATGGCCTCGAGGGCGGGCACGCTGCCGTGCAGGTCGCTGATGATGGCGGTGAGGGGCGCAGCCAAGGGGACTCCGGTCGCTGGACCGAGCAGAGGATTATCCAGAGCCCCCTCCCCGGGCACAACCGAGAGCCGGGCCGGGAGCGCCTCGCCCCCTCTCGGGAGGGCATCAGCCGGCGGTCGTCGGGGCGTACAGGCCGCGTCGGCGCACGAACTCCGCGACGGCGGGACACAGGTCGTCGGGAGCCTCTCCGCGGGCGAGAGCCTCGCGGATGCGGGTCGAGGCGCCGGGCAAGGGCTCCAGCGCCATGAGGGCCCCGCGCAGGCGCGCGCCGGCCGCGCCGCCGATGCGCGCAGCGGCATCCTCCAGCTCCCGGACGGCTGCCGCGTCCCTGAGGGCCACCAGGGGCTGGGCGCGCTCCAGGATCTCCTCCACACCCCTCCAGCCGGGCAGGCCCGCGAGGTTGTCGGAGCCGATCAGCAGCCAGAGCTCCTCGGCCTCCCCCGCGAGCGCCCGCACCGTGTCGAGGGTCCAGGAGGTCCCCCCGCGCTCCAGCTCGTCGCAGCGCACGCGCATCCGCGGCTCCTCGGCGAGGGCCAGCTCGAGCATGGCCACCCGGTCCTCCGGCGGAGCCAGGCGGCGGCCCGGCTTGTGGGGTGGCTGGGCCGCCGGGAGGAACCAGAGCTCCTCGAGCCCCGCGACCCGAACCGCCTCGCGCGCGATCCCCAGGTGCCCCTCGTGCACCGGATCGAACGAGCCCCCGAAGAGCCCCAGGCGGACCAGGGGCCGGGGGAGCGGGGTGGGTACGGGTTCCATGGGCACGGGGCGCCGGGACCGTGACCCGGCGCCCCGTGCC
>JBDQFW010000237.1:0-5031 GCA_040265735.1 Planctomycetota bacterium
CGTCCGCCCTCCCCCTCCTCCTCGCCGCTGGAGCCTCTGCCCAGAGCGACGCGGCTCTCGAGACCGAGATCGAGTTCGCGCGGGGCCTGGCCTCCGAGTGGGCCTTCGTGGACCTGGCCGAGACGGTCCTCGACAGCGCCGAGCGAGGGGCCAGCGGCAAGACCGCCGAGCGCCTGGCCGTCACCCGCTGCGAGCTGATTGCCGCCGGCGCCGTGAACGAGCGCGACCCCGAGCGCCGCAACGAGCTCTTCGAGCAGGCCCTCGCCTGCTTCGACGGCTACATCGCGCAGAACGCGACCTCCGACCTGCTCAGCTCGGCCCAAACCGGGTTCGTGGACGCCAGTGCGCTCTACGCCCGCGCGATCGAGCTCGCACTCGAGGACGCCGCCGGCGAGCAGGCCGAGACCCTGCGCACCCGCCAGGCCGAGGTACTCAGCAAGGCGGTCTCGCTCACCCAGGACCTGATCGACAGCCTGGCGGCCATGGACTCCGAGGAGCGGGGCGAGCGCCGCACCCGCGAGATGTACGAGCTCATGCTGAACCGCGGCGCGATGCTCGCCACCATCGGCCGCGCCGACCCGACCAGCAGCTTCTTCTTCGACCAGTCCCTGCAGGCCTACGAGAACCTCGTGTTCACCGCCGGCGAGGGAACGCTCTACGCGCTGCGCGCGTTCTCCGGCATGGGCGATGTCTACGCCTACCGGGAGGAGTGGAGCGATGCGGCGGCGTTCTACGCCGCGGTCGTCGAGACCACCCTCCCCTCCATGGAGGGCGAGTGGGACGCCATCAAGGAGGAGCTCGGGCTCGGCGCCGCCGATGTCGAGGTCCGCTTCGCCCTCATGGAGATCGCCATCCCCGGCCTCCTCAAGGCGTTCATCAATGCGGGTGAGAACGACGAGGGCGTGCGCTACGCGCTGCACTTCCTGAACACCCAGCGCGAGGAGGGCGTGAACACCTCCCCCCAGGGCTACCTCGCCATGCTCGAGATCGCCCGCACCTTCCTCACGGTCGGCGGCTGGGTGGCTGGGGACTTCTCCAGCGGCGAGGCTGCCTGGTTCGAGGACGAGGACAGCGCTCGCGAGGTGGTCAAGAACCGCCGCCTGCGCCAGGACGCCACCAGCCTCGCCATGGAGCTCGCCACCCAGACGGCGGACGAGAACAAGGGCAACACCCTCCAGACCATGGCCCAGAAGCTCATCAGCGAGATTGCCGCACGCCCGGGCGTGACCATCTCGCCTGAGCTGCAGGTGGCCGCCGCCGAGGGCGAGTTCCGCTCGGGCAACACCGGCGAGGCCATCATCCAGCTGCGCGGCCTGCTGGCGACCCTCGACGCGTCCGCCGAGGACGTCCGGCTCGAGCTCGCCCCCAAGGTCCTGAACCTCATGGGCCTGGCCTACCGCTCCGAGGGACGCCCCCTCGAGTCGGCCTTCGCGTTCCGCGAGGCGGTTGCCCGCTACCGCGGTGGTGACCCCGAGCTCGACCGCCGCAACGCGGAGTCGTACTACGCGATGGTCCGTCAGGTGACCAACGCCGCGGGCGCCGAGCGCGGGCCGCTCGAGAAGCTCCAGGCCGAGGCCGAGCGCTGGGTCACCGAGGCCGGCAGCGAGAAGGAGGACGAGATCCTCTGGCGCCGCGGCGAGAAGGCCTACGACAAGAAGGACTGGGCCGGAGCGGTCGAGGCCTACAGCGGTATCCCCGAGGACAGCGACTTCTGGGAGAAGGGCTATGTCAAGGTGGGCGTCTGCATGGTCCGCCAGAAGCAGTACGCCCCGGCGATCGAGCGCTTCGACGAGTACCTCGAGACCATCCGCGAGGACCCCGCGCGCGCCACCGACGTGCCCGCGCGCCTGGCGCGCCGCAAGGAGGCGAGCCTGGAGGCAGAGTTCTTCCGGGGCCTGTGCCACTCGATCCTGAAGAACCACGACAAGGTCGTCGAGCTCCTCCCCACCTACCACGAGCGCTACCCGGAGCAGGGCCAGCTCTCCAACTGGACCCTCGACCTGCTGATGCGCTCGCACCTCGAGCTCGACCAGCGCAAGGAGGCGCGCGCCGCCCTCGACACCATGCTCGAGCTCTTCGGTGAGGAGACCCGCACGGCGGCGGCGAGCATCTCGTTCTACAACGCCCTGACCAGCCTCCAGGAGGCGGCCACGGACGCCGAGCGCAAGCGCACCATCCTGCGCGAGATGGCCGAGCTGCTGGCCCACACCAACGGCCTCGGCGCGCCCGACTACACCGCCATCAAGCGCGAGTCCATGCACTGGATGGACCTCGGCGAGTGGGCCAAGGCCGAGGTGGTGCTGCGCCGCCTGGTCGAGACCTTCGCCTCCGACCCCGAGCGCGCCGAGGAGATCGGCACCTACCGCCTGCCGGACCTGGCCCATGCCCTGGTCATGCAGAAGAAGGTCGCGGACGCGAAGGAGATCCTCACGCCCCTGGTCATGACCGAGGACTCCAACCCCACCCTGCAGATGCTGCTGGACTGGTCGATGGCCCTCTCGGGCTGGCTGGAGACCAACCCGGCGGACGGCCGCCTGGTGGTGGTCCCCGGCGCCACCGGCACCGCGGAGGAGTACGAGTTCGCGTCCTCGAAGCTGAACGCCCTCTCGAACTCGCGCCGCTACGTGAAGTACCAGGACTGCGAGTGGTACGAGGTCAAGTTCCGCTTCTGCTTCGTCTACTACGCCTGGTCCCAGCTCGACACGCGCAAGGCGAGCGAGCTCGAGAACCAGCTGAACTCGGTGTCCGTCGGCACCGACAACGACTGGTCGAACATCACCCCCTACTGCGAAGAGGACGAGGACCCGGCGGTCGTCGCCCGCTATGCCGGTGGCGAGCTCGCCACCTGGTTCCAGTGGCTCGCCTCCCGCTGATCCCCGAGGACCCCCCTGCACCGATGAAGTCCCCCCTCCACCGCTGCCTCCGCGCTGCCCTGGGCCTCGGCCTCGCAAGCGCCGCGCTCCTCGCCCCCGCCACCGCGCAGGGGCGCCCGGACACCGTCTACCGCCTGAACGAGCGGACGGGCAAGGTCCTCGCCATCACGGGCACCGTGCTCGAGAACTCCCTGACCAAGGTGCGGATCGACCGCTCTGGTAAGGAGTCCAGCTACGACGCGAGCGAGGTGGTGCAGATCGACTGGGGGAGCGTCCCCCCCGCCTATCGCGACGGCATGACCTACCGCCGCAAGGGTGAGTTCGCCGAGGCCGTGGACGCGTTCCGCGTGGCTGCCACCGACGCGAGCACCCGCGAGGTCGTGCAGGCCGACGCGCGCCTCAAGGCCGCAGAGACCCTGCTCCAGCTCGGAGCCAGCGACGCGGGCCAGTACCAGGAGGCCGCGGCCGAGGCCGAGAAGCTCGTGAGCGACTTCGGCGAGAGCAGCCTCGTGCCTCGGGCGCGCTATGTGATCGGTCGGGCCCTGCGCCTCTCCGGCCAGGACGCCGCCGCCGCCGAGGCCCTCGAGGCCCTCTACGGCGAGGGCTCCACCGACCCCGCCCCCCCGGCTACAGCCGCCGGGCCTGCCTGGAGGCCGGCCTCGAGGCGGCTTGGTGCCACCTCGCCGCGGGCGAGACCCTCAAGGCGCGTGAGCTGTTTGGCGGCGCCAAGGGCGGCCTGGAGCTCCTCCTCGGGGGCATGGCCGACGCCGATCCGGCGGCCCGCCAGGCCGTCGAGGCGGCGGCCGGCGAAGCCGCCCAGGGCGAGGGCTTCTGCATGCTGGCCGGCGGCCAGGTCGACCAGGCGCTCAGCTTCTTCGAGCGCACCACCGGCCGCGCCGACAGCCCCGCCGGGGCCCGCTTTGCTGCGCTCCTCGGGCGCGGTGAGGCGCTCGCCGCCAAGGGCCGCCACCGCGACGCCCAGCTGTGCTTCGCCGAGGTTGTGTCCCTCGAGCACTCCAGTCGAGATCGGGCTGCACGGGCCCTCCTCGGACTGGCACAATCCTCCCTGGCCCTGGGCGACGGCGATGCTGCCGGCGCCGCGCGCCAGTGGTTGAAGGTCGTCTCCGAGTCCTACGGTGACACCCCCGCTGCCCGACAGGCGTCCGAACTACAAGGAAACCTGTAGGCTCTCCCCCCCAGCGCGAGCTGCCAGCCCGCGCCTCTCCCCAGAAACCGACATCCCACTCATCCCGGTCATGAGCTTCTCCTCCACCCTCGGTCGCACCGCGCTCACCCGCCTGGTGCCGTTCGCCGTGCTCGGCGCCTCCCCCGCCCTCGCACAGGCCGACGCCAGCATCGGCGACCTGATCATCGCCTCCGGCCCCATCGGCTGGTCGATCATCGTCCTCTCCGTGGTCGCCCTCGCGGTGGTCATCCAGAACTTCGTCGAGCTCAAGCGCGACAAGCTGGCCCCGCCGGACATCATCGACGAGATCCGCGGCCTGTTCGACGACGAGCAGTTCCAGGAGGCCATGGAGCTCTGCGAGAGCGAGCCCACCTACTTCACCAACGTCTGCGGCGCCGGCATCTCCAAGATCGGTCACTCCTACGAGGTGATCGAGAAGTCCATCGAGGAGATGGGTGACGAGCAGTCGATCGGCCTGAACCAGCGCATCGGCTGGCTCTCCCTGATCTCCAACGTGGCCCCCATGATGGGCCTGCTGGGCACGGTGTCCGGCATGGTGACGGCGTTCAACACGATCGCCTCCTCCGGTGGCCAGGCCTCCCCCGCGGAGCTCGCCAACGGTATCTCCCAGGCCCTCCTGACCACCATGTTCGGCCTCATCGTGGCCATCCCCGTGACCGCGGCCTTCGCCTTCCTGCGCAACCGCATGGTCAAGACCATCATCGAGACCGGAGCGATCATCGAGGACCTCTTCGAGCGCTTCCGTCCGCAGGCCGGCTGATCGAGCCGGAACGAACGGGGGGGTGACCACGACCGGGGTCACCCCTCCCAACGGCCCCTCCAGGCCCTCCGATCACCCGGTCAACCCAGCGGCGCCTGCCGCACCGCCCTCACCCGGCTCTAGGCCCCGAGGCCGCCAGCGCACCAGCCCCCCCCACCGCTCCCGTGAAGAAGTCCAGCAAGAACAAAGAG
>JBDQFW010000238.1:0-5025 GCA_040265735.1 Planctomycetota bacterium
CCGTTCGGGCGGAGGCTGCCCAGCGCCGCCTCGGCACGCGCGCCGGCCAGGTGGTCGGCGGCGTCGCAGTCTTGCTCATGCTGGCCGTCGGCACGCGGCTCCAGGCGAAGGCACCCGTGGGCGGCCTGCTGAGCACGCTGTGGCTCGTGCTCCTGCCCCTGGCGGTGGTCGGGCACCAGCGCGTCCGCCGCGCCCTGGGGACGGCGCCGCCTTCGGCGCGCCTGTTCGGGGGCTGCAGGCCCTCCGCCCTGGCGGCCGCGGTGCTCGCCGCCCCACCCCTGGCCTGGGCGGTGGAGCAGCTCGTCGCGCGCCTCCTGGAGTGGCTGCCCCTGCCCTCTTCGGCAGCGGCCCCCAGCGCCCTGGTGGACCTGGTCGAGGGCGGCAGCACCCTGACCCTCGTGGCCGTGTTCGCCCTCAGCCCCGCTGTGGTCGAAGAGCTCCTGTTCCGCGGCACGGTGCTGGGCGCCCTGCTCAGGGACGGCCGGCCCGCGCGCGCCATCCTCATGAGCGCAGGGCTCTTCGCCCTGGCCCACCTCTCCCTGCACCGCCTGCCACCGACCTTCGCCCTCGGATGCGTGCTGGGCGTGGTCGCCTGGCGAACCCGCTCGGTCTGGCCGGCGGTGGTCCTCCACGCGGCCTACAACGCCTGGGCCGTGCTGTCCGGGACGGAGCGCCTGCCCGAGCTGCTGGCCGACAACGCGGTGCCCCTGCGGTGGATCGGCCTGGCGGCCCTCGCCACCCTGCCCTTCCTGGGCCCGCGGCGCGAGCGGAGCTGAGCCCGCCTCGCGCGCGGCCGGCCGGCCGGCCGACTCAGCGCTCCGCGAGCCGCGCCGCGGCGAGGGTGCGCGGGCTTTCAGCCGTGCTCCAGACGAGCAGCCAGGAGTCCTCGAGGCCCAGGAGGCGCGCCCGACCGTCGCCCCGGCCGCCAGTGGTCGGAGCGACCTGGAGCGCCTGCCCCACCTGCGGATGCAGGACTCGCGCCTGCCAGGAGGCCGCGCCCGGGGCCCCTTCGTGCCAGGAGGCCAGCAGGCTTCCGCCCTCGGACCAGGCCAGGTCCAGCTGCCCCAGGGCCGCGCCGCCGTCCACCCGCACCGGCTCACCGAAGGTCTCTCCCCCGTCCTCACTCTGGACGCACCAGATGCGCGGCGCCTCGTCGGAGCCCTGGGTGTACCAGGCCAGGGCGACGCGGCTTCCGCGCGCGGCCAGGACCGGGCCATTGACCGGGCAGCCTGGAATGCGCCACCCGTCCTCGTGCACGAAGAAGGGCGCGGTCCAGCCCTCCGCCTCCGTCCAACGCGCGAGGGCGATGTCCCGCACCTCGTCCTCCCCGCGATCGCGCCAGGCGGCGAGGACGCTGCCGTCGCCGAGCAGCGCCAGGGTGGTTGGGCAGCAGTCGCAGGCCCGCGGGTCCACGAGCGTCTCCGGCTCGGGCGTGCCGTCGGCCTGAATGATCCTCGAGCGCACCTGCATGGGGCCGCCCTCGCGGGTCGCGCGCCCGTCGAGCCAGAGCGCGAGCTGGCGCCCGTCGCCCAGGGAGACCCAGGAGCAGAACCCGTGCTCGCCGGCTCCCTCGTCGTCGTGCAGGGAGCCCTGCTCCTCGAAGGTGCCCTCCGCGCCGCGACGCGCCCAGACCACGTGGTAGTCGTAGGTGTCGGCCGCCACCTTCTGCAGCCAGGTGACGCTGCTGCCGTCAGAGGCCAGGGCCGGCGTGTCCGCCCAGTTCACGAACCAGTCCTCCCCCTCCACCGCGGTCTCGCGCGCGCTGAAGGCAAGGGCGTCGCCGTCGACCGCGAGGGTGTGCAGGTCCAGGGCGAAGAGCCCGCCCCCGCCTCGGGTGGCGAGCACGGTCGGCCCCTCCGCGATGCGGGGCCAGGCCCCTTCGGGCCCCTCGGCGCGAGACACGACGGTGAGGGTGCCCTTCGACTTCGAGGCCTCGTGACTAGACCCATCCGCGCAGGCGAGGACCACCGCGACCCCTGCGAATCCAAGGACGGTGCCGAGCACCTGTCGGGGAGTGGGGCGCGAGGTGTTGGCGCCGAGGCGCCCGAGCGGAAGGGTGAAGAGCGGGGTGGTGGAGAACACGAGGGCGGCGATTCCGGCGGGGAGCTCTTGGAGTGCGAAGTGGTAGGGGATCAGGCCAAGGACCGAGCCCGTGACCGACGCGATCAGCAGCGGGAGCAGGCCGCGCGTGGTGCGTAGGGGACGGGTGAGTTCATTGAGCTCCTGACTCGCGCGACCGCGAGGGAGGCCCAGCAGGACGGCCACCGCAAAGGCGCCAGCCACGCCTCCTAGCAGGCGCGTGGCTGCCGCGGAGTAGACGCCCGCCTCCCCCATGCCGTCGCTGCCCGTGAGGATCGCCGTGGTGATGGCGAGCACGTTCCCCAGCGCCAGCAGCACGCCCCTGCGACGAACAGCGGGGTCCTGTCCGTCGGTCTGGGCCGGCGCCCCGAGCAGCACGAGCAGGACGCCCGCCAAGACCAGCACGCCGCCCCCCAGGGTCCCGAGCCCCACGCGCTCGCCCATGAACAGGCTCGCACCCGCGACCGAGAGCGGCACGTTGGCGAGAGCGATGACCGCGGCCGTCTGCACGCCGCAGCGCGGCAGAGCGGCGAAGTAGAGGGCGTCCCCCACCGCAAAGCCGAGCAGGCCGCTGAACGCGAGCTGCCAGGGATCCTCGTCCCCGAGGCCTCCGTCCGCAAACGCCCAGGCGAGGCCCAGGAACAGCAGGCCGGCGAGGAGGTTCTTGAACAGGTTCGCCGCGGCGGCGCTGGGCGCATCCGCCCGCGCGAAGAGGCGCGCGAAGAGCTGCGAGGCCACGGCCCAGGAGCCCGCTGCGAAGAGGCCGGCGGCGAGGCCGGGGAGGAGCGGCGAATTCATCGTGGTGAGAGCCCCACCCATGGCGGGCGCGGCTGGCCCGGCCCGATCGAGGCGCCCGAGCCTAGGAGACCCATCCGGCCCGAGCCAGTTCCCGGCGAGGCGTGCTCCCTTCTGGGGGCCGCGGGGCCGCGGAGCGCGGGAGCCCCGCTCCAGGCGTGCCCTGGCCCTAGATAGACGAAGAGCCGCGTGCCCCGGTTTCGGGGCGCGCGGCGCGCAGGCATGCGGACGCGTCGGGTCCGCTCGAGTCCGGCTGGCTCCCGTCGAGGGGCCCCCGAGAAGCTCAGCCCTTGCGGGCCTTCTGCTTCGCGGTGTGGTACTTGCCGGAACCCATGCCGATCTTGCGGACGCGCTTGCGGCCGCGGGTCGGGCCGCCGGCCTTGATCTGGGACTTCGCCATCGGAGGTGCGTTGGGGGTCGTGGACCGCCCCGGGCGGGCGATCGAGCGGAAGAAGATACGGACGGAGGGGGCCTTCAGCAAGGGCTGGAGGGCTCGGAGGCCTCCGCTTCCGCGCCTGCTCGGCCCCTCAGGAGCCCGACGGAGCCCCTGCGGGGGCCTCGGCCGCCTCGTCGACCCCCTCCTCGGCCGCGGGCCAGCCGCTGAACCGGAAGGTGTAGGAGGCTCCCTCGATGTCCTCGGGGAGCGACTGCATCATCCGCTTCAGGGCGAAGCGCAGGCGGGAGTCGAGCAGGTCCTCGGCGGATGGGGCCTCCCCGGCCGGGAAGACCGGGACCCCCAGGGCGTTGTCCCCCACGAGCACGTCCCTTGCCAGGAGAGTGGGCGCGGGCATCTGGATCACCACCTGCAGCCCGTCCTGGTACACGCAGGAGCGCGGGAGCTCGGTGATGTCCACCCCGTGGATCTCGGGCGCCTCCCCCTCCGCGGCCGGCGCGACCATGTGGGTGACGATCCAGGGGCGCTCGGCGCTGAAGCGGCTCTTGGTGAGGGCCTCGAAGACCCCCGGCGCGGCCAGCTGCATGTACAGCTGCACCCGGCCCTCGCCCGTCGTGGGAGCCTCGGCGCGGATGCGATCGCGGTTCTGGACCGCGAGCTCCTTCTGCCAGATGGTGAAGGCGGGGATCCCCATCCCAACCGCCACGATGGCGAACAGGATCAGCAGCCCCCACGGACGCACGCGGGGGACGGGGGGACCGGCGTAGACGGGCTCGCTCACGCGCGCATCTTCGACCAGGGAGCCGGGTGGGGCAAGCGACGGAGGCCACGGAGTTCGCGCGGGCCCCGTGCCCGCGCGGCTGGTAGGGTCCTCCCCATGGGCAAGCGCCGCATCTTCATCGGGGACCTGCAGGGCTGCCGCGAGGAGCTCGAGGACCTGCTGGAGCTCCTGCGCTACGACGGCGCGAGCGATGAGCTGCACCCTGTCGGCGACCTGGTGAACCGCGGGCCCGACTCCCTGGGCACCCTGCGCCTGCTGCGGGAGCTGGGCGCGGGGGGGGTGCTCGGGAACCACGACATGCACCTGGTCCGCACCGCCCGCGGCGAGCGCCGGGCCGGACCGCGCGAGCGCATGGAGGCCGTGCTGGAGGCCGAGGACCGCGAGGACCTCGTGGCCTGGCTCCTCCAGCGGCCCCTGCTGCGCGCCTTCGACGACCTGCTCTGCGTGCACGCGGGCCTGCACCCGCTCTGGGAGGACCCCGCGGCCGAGCTCGCGGGGGTCGACCCCCTGTCACGGGACCCGAGGGCCGAGTTCGCCGTCCTCGTGCGGCACTGCGATGCCGAGGGCAACCGCCCCGAGCGGGACGACCCGGCTCCGCCCGCGCCGTTCGCCCCCTGGTGGACCCACTGGGAGCGCAGGCAGGTCCGGGAGCCGGCGCCGCGCAAGGTGGTGTTCGGGCACTGGGCCAGGCAGGGCCTCCTGGATCGGCCCGGCCTCAAGGGGCTCGACAGCGGCTGCGTCTACGGCGGGCGCCTCTCCGCCTACATCCCCGAGGAGGATCGCATCGTCAGCGTGCCCGCACGCCGCGCCTGGTGCCCCGTCTAGCCGCCATGCCCGAGCGCCCCGAGATCGACTGGTACGACACGCCGCGCTACTACGACCTGGTGTTCGACGAGGACACGCCCCTCGAGGGGCACTTCCTCGAGGCCATGGTCGAGCGCCACGGCCGCTCGCGCGGTCGGCGCGCCCTCGAACC
>JBDQFW010000239.1:0-4680 GCA_040265735.1 Planctomycetota bacterium
GCGTCGTGATCCGCCCCCCAGCCGAGCTGAACATGTTCGACACGAAGATGTCCTCCAGCCCGTCCTGGTCCACATCCCCAAGACTGGCCCCCATACCGGCGGCGATGTCCCGCACCCCAAGGGCCTCCGCACGCTCCACGAACCGTCCGTCCTCGGCGATCCAGAGCTGGTTGCTGCCGAAGTCGTTGACGACATAGAGGTCTTGGTCCCCGTCGTCGTCCGCATCCAGCCACGTCGCGGCGAAGGTGAAGCGCGCATTGTCGGCGCCGAGGCCGGCCTCCTGGGTCACATCGCGAAAGCGCAGGCCGCCCTCGTTACGCAGGAGGTGATTGGGCGCGCCGTTCTGGGCGTCGTGGTAGGGCATAGGAGCCCCCGAGCCGTTGTAGGGCGAGACGTACCCGCAGGCGAACAGGTCCAGGTCCCCGTCGCCGTCGGCATCGCCCGCAGCGAGGCTCGTCACCGCGTCACATGGAAGCTCCTGCGCCAGCGTGAAGGGCCTGCCCGTCATCACCAGGACCCGGGTCCCGACCGCCAGGACCGCCTCCTGCTGGCCATCGCCATCCAGGTCGACGAAGAGGCCGCAGGCGGTGCTGTCGAGTAGATCCAGGCCGAGTTCCGGCGCGCGGTCGACCAGCCGGCCCTGACCGTCCGGCACGAGGAAGAGGTTCGGGACCCCGCCGGGACCGGGAACGAAGATCTCAACAAGTCCGTCGAAGTCAAGGTCCGCGGCGCTGATCCCATGGTGGCCGAGCAGCCCCACACCCAGCCGCGCATCGAGGTTCCGGCGCAGAGAGGCCGTGGAGGGGCTGAGCAACCCAACGCTCCTTGGGTCGAGCCACTGCGCGAGGTCGACCTCCTCGAATCCCTGCTCGTCCTTGGTACGCGCCACGCGACTCCAGGAGCGGAGCGTGACCTCCGTTGGCGGAGAGAGCGCCGTGTCGGCGGCAGGGGTGGACTTGTGCAGCGCCTCGACCTCGAGGACCACCTGCCGCGCCCTCCCGGCCCCGCGCGCCTCCACGCGCACGGTCGCGCGGAGCTCGTCACCCTCCGGCGCCAGGGCCACGACCTTGATCTTGACCCCTGTGCTCGGACCGAGGCCGGGAAGCAGAGCGCGAAGGCCTTCCGCGACCGAGGCGGATCCGAGAGGTTCGCCCCCCTGGCGCAGCCGCTGCCAGTCCCAGGTCCCCTGTCCCTGCTCCAACATCTCAGGCGCGAGCCCCATCCGCACCTCTCCAGCCCAGGGATCGAGCCCCTTGAGGTCATCCGAGAGAACGCCGCCGACCAAGGCCTTCCAGTGCCTCCCGAGCGCGGAGGCGAAGACCTCGGTGCTCCAGCCGTCCGAGCGCGGATCGAAGCGTTCGAGCTCCTCACGGAGAGCCGGCGCAAGCGGTTCCTCCCCGGGCAGCACGAGCTGCGAGCCCACGCCGTCTTGGAGCCAGGCGGGCAGGGCGAGGGCCGTCAGGAGCGCCAGCATGGCAGGATTCTAGGGACAGCAGGACCCACGGGGCGCGACCGCAGACCGGAGACGCAAGAGCCCCCCAGCCGCCTCTGCGGCTGGGGGGCTCCAGGACTCCGGGTCATCGACCCGGGGCTCAGCTCGCGATCAGCTGAAGGTGACCACGGCCGCCGTCGAGAAGTTCGAGGTCGGGCCGTCGCGGTACCACAGCTGGAACACCCAGGTGGAACCCGGGGCGATGGTGCCGTTGATCGGGTCCGGAATGATCTGGGGCACATCGAAGCCGGCGCCGGTGGCGGAGTTGCCGGACAGGCTCTGAAGAACGCCCGCGGAGTCGAACTGGCCCAGGCTGTTCAGCTGGGGGTTCGACGCAGCCGTCGCGGTCCCCGGGCTGAAGCGCGCCAGGGGCGCACCCACACACAGGCGGCCGGAGGCCACGTTGACACCGGGATCGTTGAGGGTCGCGCTGGTGACGAAGTACGCGAACTGAGAAGCCGGACCCTGGGTCACATCGAGGTGCACCGGGAAGGCGTCCGTGGACGAGAGGGAGCCGGAGGCCGAGATCTTGGCATCGAGGCCCGTGGAGTTCGGGTTCGCCGGATCGCAGCCGTAGGCCACGCTCCCCCCGCCGCCGGAGCAGGGGTTCCCGGTGGAGCCGATCCCCGAGACCACCATGTCGTAGGTGTTGCAGGGCAGGTTGGAGCCGGTCCAGATCTCCGTACGCACCGAGATCAGCTTGTCGCAGGGGTCCGGGTTGGTCCAGAAGATGGTCTCATCGTTGCTCCCGGAGAGGCTCTCCGCGATGACGTTGTTGCCGCAGTCGTCGTAGACGAAGACATCGATGTCCCCGGAGCTGTGGCTGAAGAACCAGTCCATTTGGAGTGCGCCGCCGGCGGGCACCTCGAACTGGTAGTAGTCCGGCTCGTCCTTGGAGACGAACAGTCCGGTGTAGCTACCGTTGGTCAGCGTGGCGGCCATGGAGCAGTCGCCGTTGGGATCGAACTGGTCCTGCGGGTTGGTCACGCAGAAGTTCGTGAGGATGTCGAAGGTGCCCGAGCCCGAGGAGCCCACGGTGCGGCTGCCGAGGCGGATGAGGTACTGCTGCCCCCCCACCGCGTTGAAGGCCACCGAGCTCTGCCCCTGGCAGGTGCTCGCCGCACAGCCGATCTGCGGATAGTTCACGCAGTCGAACCCGTCATAGACCGCGATGCGCGTCTCGAGGGTGGTCCCCCCACAGGTCGTCACTTCGTAGCCGTCGGTGGCGGGCGCGGTCCAGAGGTACCAGATGTCCCGACGCACGGGCTGGCCGTTGCAGTCGGCCGGTCCGTCGATGGTGGCGCCGTTGTTGTCGAAGAGGAAGGTTCCAAGGCCGTTGATCGGGGTGGCCGAACCGCAGGAGTTGTTGCCGTTCTGGGCCGCCGCGGCGCCCATCAGCAGGGCGGCGGGGAGCAAGGCAGCGAGGGTGGCGTTGCGCATGGGCGTGATCGGAGAAAAGGAAGAAGGAGTGGGATGAGTCCCCTTCCATTCTGCCGATCCCGCGTCAGATCGCCACCCGCCAGTCCCGCGAAGCCAAGGACCCGCACCGCACCCCCTTTCACGCGCCCTGAGGGGCCCTAGACGCATCCTGGACGCGTCCCTCGGCTCCCGTGGCTTCAGGCAGCGCCCTGATCCGGAGCCTCGCTCAAGCGCTTCCGGAGGTCCTGGTTGGCCTCGAAGATCGTGCGCATGAGTGCCTTGCGGAGGTCGTCCTGGGTCCCCGAAGAGCGCTCGCTCCGCGGAAGGTCGACCTCGCCTCGGCTCTCGACTGCGCTTCGGAAGTGGCGCAGCTCCTCGAGCTCGCGCTCGGTGACCCCGAGGGTCTGCGTGAGCTTTGCGATGCGGCGCTTGAGGAGGCCGATCTCACGCTCCACGTCGAGACCCGAGCCGGAAGCCGCGGGAGTCACGGACTCCATGGCGCGGGCGACGATCTCGTCGGCCAGGATCTGCGTGGCTCGCTCCAGGTCCTCGCCCGCGTCGACGAGCTTGACCAGTCGCTCGCGATAGTCAGGCATGACCGCCGCGCCGGCAGCGCTCGCCGGGAGCGCGGGGGCCGGCTCGGACTGTGCGGCACGCCGCGCCTCCAGGTCGTACAGCTCGCTCTCGATCCAGCGGTCCCCGCCGCCGGACTCCGCGACCTCCAGTCCGGCCATGGCGACCCGCTCCATGACGGAGAGCTGACTCGCCTGGGGATGGTCTCCGTGGGACACGCCAATACTGAGCGTTGTCCGGTGGGTCGAGGTCCCGGTCTCAAACTCAAGGGTGCGCGCGGCCTTCAGGATCCGCTCGCAGAGGAAGCGCACAGAGGCCTGCGGCAGGTGAGGCAGGAGGAGCACGAGGCGGTCCTGCTCCGCGTACCCAAGCAGGTCCCCGGCGCGGATGGTCCTCCGCACGATGTCCACCACGGCCTGAAGGACCGCAGCCCGCGACTCCTGGCCGTGGAAGAGGGCAATCTCCTCGATCCGGTCCGGACGCAGAGCCATGCAGCACACCGGGAATCCGTAGCGGCGGCCGCGCTGGAACTCGACCTCCATGAGCGAGCGCACCTCTGCCTGGGAGAAGAGGGTGCCGCCGCCGGAGGCGAAGGAGAACGAGGGTTCAAGGGTCATCGAGGGGAGCCGGGGGGGCCGGCTGACCCTCCCCGCATCGACCCCCTCCCGAGCCGGTCTTGAACCCAGATGCTCAGGAATCCCGCAGGCTTTCGAGGAAAGCCTCGAGGTCCCGAAGCTCGCGGTCGGAAAGCTTTTCCGCAAGGTCGGCTGGCATGGCCGAGACGTCCTTCCGACGGGCCTCCACCTCCCCGGGGGCCAGCTCATGGCGCTCGCCTTCGGCGTCCAGGACCACCAACCCGCTCTGATCCTCCTCCACGACACGGCCAACGAGGACCGTCCCGTCCGTCAGGGCGAAGATCCAGGACTGGTAGCCCTCTGCAAGGATGGCGTTGGGCTCGAGGATGGACTGCAGGAGCTCGCTCTGAGAGAGGCGCGAGCCCACCCCATCCAAGCGGGGCCCCACCTCGCTCACACCCTGGTCACCCACCCGGTGGCAGCGCAGGCACGAGACCTCTGCCTTCTCGAGGAAGATTCGGCGGCCCTCCTCGACGGATCCACCGGCACGCACGACGGCGGCACGGGCTCCGAGCGGGTCCTGCGAGGCCGCGCGGGACCAGGCGTCGAGGGCTGCCTGGA
>JBDQFW010000239.1:4690-5020 GCA_040265735.1 Planctomycetota bacterium
GGCGTCCAGCAGGTCGAGCGCCACGGCGGACGCGGCATCGCCGCCGGCCTCGGCCCGCAGCAGACGCGCCAGCTGCGCGGCAGCGCCATGGGTCCGAATCGTAGCCAGGGCACGCACGGCGGCCTGCCGTGCCGTCACATCGCCCCCGGCGGCGCGCTCGGCCAGAGCCGCGACCGCGCGCTCGGGATCCGTGCGGGAGAGGGCCTCGAGAGCAGCTGCAGCGACCGCGCCCGCGTCGTCATCCAGGAGCGCCTCAGCAAGGTCCGCGGACACCGGGGCCCCACGACTCACGAGGCCGCGCAGCGCCTCTGCTCGCACCTCCTCATGCAC
>JBDQFW010000240.1:0-5014 GCA_040265735.1 Planctomycetota bacterium
CCCTCTGCCAAGGCCCGGACCGTGGGGCAGGGGTGGGGGCAGGCCCCCCTCCAGCCTCGACGAGGCTCCGCTCGAGGGTCTGCAGGCAGGCCACGAGGACTCCTGGGAGCCCCTCAGACCCCTCCCCAGGTCGATCTCACCGGCTGAGAGGGCCCTGTGGGTGGGGCTCGTGGCCGCGGCGGCGGTAGACCTCGGGATCCCCCTGCTCCTTCAGGGGCCAGTTCCGGGACTGCCTGGTTGGATCCGCAGATACCTTCAGGCCATGCACAATACGGGATGGAGGTCCACTTTTGCCGCCATGGCCGCCCTGAGCGCCCTACGGGGTGCCCCCTGATTGCACCCGGGGGTTTCCCCCAATGGACGGCGCGGATGCAAAAACCTATTCTAGTTCCCCTTCTCGCGAGCGGAGAGCGGTCGTACGACCTCCTCACAGCGCGGACCAGGAGCCCCATCGGGCCCCCTGTCAGCCGCGCTCGCCCTCTCGGGAGCCCCCAACTGCCGCCATGGCAGGCCTCCGTCCGATGACGACCGCAACCTCCACCCAAATCGTCCATGGGCCGCTCGTTACCGAGCGCCTGGGGCGCCTCCTCACCGTTGACCTCTGCGCCGCCCACGACCACATGTCGGTGGCCAAGGACAGCGTGCTCCCGCGCTCTTCCCTGGTGGTGACCACGGCGGCCACGAAGATGATCGAGCTCTCCAAGGCGGGCGAGAAGCTGCAGAGCATCGTCATCGTTGGCACCTCCGCCGACCCCACCGAGCACCCCGACCTCCGGGACGCCACCGAGAACTTCCGGGCCCTGTGTGACAAGTGGTTCCCGCGGGCCAAGCTCTACCTGCAGACGCGCTCGGTCGACTTCTCGAGCTACGACGTCCGCGCGGCCCTCTCGATCTACGACCGCGTCTTCGTCCGCTACGAGTGGGGCACCACCAAGGGCTTCTCGGCCCTGACCGGGGCCAAGGGCACCCAGCTCGCCTCCCTGACGAAGGACCTGCACTACTTCGACCACCTGATCCTCGAGGCCAGCTTCTACCGCGGCTCCGCGGACAACACGAAGGACACCGAGGTCAAGGGCTGGGTGAAGCGCGTCCAGGAGATCAAGCCCATCGCGGTGCACGTCCTGAAGGGCCTGCCCTACAACCCCAAGGGGGCCAAGGTGCGCCAGGCCCCGGATGGAGCCCTCGGCTCGATCATGGAGGAGCTGACCGAGACCCACGGCCTGGCCGCGACCCTGCATGAGGACGAGGCTCTGATGTCCTGAGGGCGCCGCCCCTCTCGACCGGACGGCGGTCCTGGCCCTCGCGGCCGGGGCCGCCGCCTGCGTTCCAGGGCCCGGACAGCGGTGGGTCCATGACCGCCGGGCCTCCGACGTGGGCCCCTGGACTGAAGCCAGCACGCGCGCGAGCCGCGCTCACTCCAAGGGGGGATCCGCTAGGCTGCCGCGGTGGACCCGAGGCCCCTGCTCCAACTCGCCGGCGTGCGGCGCGCATTCGGCGAGCGCGTTGCGGTGGAGGGCCTCGACCTCGTCGTCCATCCTGGGGAGGTGGTCGGCCTCCTGGGTCCCAACGGCGCCGGCAAGACCACGACGGTTCGGATGCTGACCGGCCTGCTGGAGCCGGACGCGGGCACCATCCGCGTCGGCGGGGTGGACCTGGCGCAGGACCCGCTCGAGGCCCGTCGGCACCTGGCCCTGGTTCCCGACGGCGCGCCGCTCTACCCGAACCTGAGCCTGGACCAGCACCTGGACCTGGTGCGGGGCCTGCGCGGCCGCCCGCTGGCCGGCGCGGACCGCGACGCCGTGGTGCGCGGCCTCGGGCTGGAGGGTCGCTCGGCCGAGCCCCTAGGTGGCTACTCCCGCGGGATGCGCCAGCGCGCCGCCCTGGCCCTGGCGCTCACCTCCGACGCGCCCCTGCTCGTGCTGGACGAGCCGCTCACCGGGCTCGACGCGCCGGGGGCCGCGCTCGTGAAGGAGCTGCTGCGCCAGTGGGCCGACCGCGGGGGCGCCGTGCTCTACACCTCGCACCTGCTCGATGTGGTCGAGCGAGTCTGCGACCGGATGGTGATCCTCGCCGAAGGTCGCGTCGTAGCGGAGGGCACCCTCGAGGAGCTCACGCGCCAAGCCGGAACGGGCGGCACCCTCGAGCAGGTGTTCACCGCCCTCGCGCGCAGCGAGGACCCGGCTGCCGCGGCCGGGCGACTGCTCGACGAGCTGGGTCGCTAGTCCAGCTGGCCGACGGGAACAGGCCGCATGGCGTCGTCCACGGCGACCATGGTCACGGTGGCCTCGGTCACGTGCACATTGTCGGCGCCGCCGAAGCGCTGCTGGGACCACACGTCCACGCGCACCGTGATCGAGGTCCGGCCGATGCGCTCGGTGCGCGTGTGGAACGAGACCAGGTCGCCCACGAACACCGGCGCCTTGAAGTCGATCTTGTCCATGGAGACCGTCACCACCCGCCGAGGGTGGTGCTTGTGAGCCTCGATGGCCGCCGCGAGGTCGATCTCCGAGAGGATCACGCCGCCAAAGATCGTCCCGACCGCATTGGTGTCCCTGGGCATCATCACCCGCCGGATAGCGGGGATGTCGGTGGGCGGCTGAACGGCGGCTTGGGGCTCACTCATGGCGGATCGCGGAGGGTTGGCGTGTTCGAGGGCGGGACGGCCGCCGGCGTGCGGAACGGCCGGAGTAGTGGGCACTCAGGGCTGCAGGGTCTTGTGCTCAGGGCTGCAGGGTCTTGTGCTCGGGACTGCGGTTTTGAGCTCTCAGGGCTGCGACGTTGAGCGCTCAGGGCTGCGACGTTGAGCGCTCAAGGCTGTCATGTCGAACGCTCAAGGCTGTCATGTCGAACGCTCAAGGCTGCGGTCTCGGGGATGAAAGCTGCAGTTCGCTCTGCGCCCAGGCGCGGACGCGGGCTTGGAGCTCGTCGAGCTGGCCGGTGAAGAAGTGGTCCACCAGGGGAACCTCTTCGACCGTGATGTGGCTCGGCAGGTCGGGGAACTGGGCGTGGAGCTCGGCCGCCGTGCCGAACTCGTCCTGGCCGGCCATGATGACGCGGGTCGGGAGACGAACCTCGGCCAGCCAGGGGCACGAGAACACGCGCACGGGCAGGGCCACGAGGAGCAGGCGCTCGAAGCCCGCGGCGCCCGCCGCGGCGACCCGGCACGAGGTGCGCGCTCCGAAGGAGAACCCTCCCGCCCAGAGGGGCAGGCCTGGACGCGCGGACCGCAGGTGATCGAGGGCAGCACGCAGGTCGTCGTCCTCGCCGCCCTCGCCGTCGTGGACCCCCTCGCTGCGGCCCACGCCGCGGAAGTTGAAGCGCAGGACCACGAGCCCCGCCTCCTGCAAGGCCCTCGCTGTGCGGAAGACCACGTTGTTGTGCATCGTCCCCCCGTGGAGGGGATGCGGATGGCACACGACCGCGGCGCCCAGGGGCTCCCCCTCGGGATCCCAGAGCGCTCCCTCCAGCCGTCCCGAGGGCCCTTCGAAGTCCACCTGCATGGGGTCAGGGTACTGGGAGCGGGGAGCACCGGATCCGGGCAGAACGGAGCTGGCAGACCCAGGAGCGGCACTGCAGGCACGCCCGTCCTGGGCTCGAATGCCATCGCCTGCCAGACTGAGAGGGCGGCGCTGCTCGCCCCGCGGAAGACCCGAGGCAGACCGCGGAGTCGCGCCGCCCCGCCGTCCCCTCGCTAGGCCAGGGCCAGACCCATGACCATCACCGAGCCCGCCACGCTGATCACGGACTGGCTGCTGGCGCTGCTGGCGGTCGGGCTCGCGCGCAGGCTCGCGCCGCGCGACGCGCTGCCCTCCGGCGACCCCGGGACAGGAAGCGGAGGTCCCGAAGCCGCCGCGCGAGCTCTGCGCGCCCACCTGCTCCTCTCCGCGGCCGGTGCCGTGCTGGGTGGCACCGAGCACGGCTTCAAGCTGCATCTGTCGCCGACGGCCCTGGACCTGATCTGGAGCGGCACGCTGGCGCTGCTCATGCTCGCCAGCGGCGCGCTGCTCGGGTTCGCGACGGCCCTCTGGGCAGCCGCGGGCGTGCGGCGCGCCCTGAACGCCGCCGGGCTGATCGGGGTGGTCGCGGGCCTCGCCCTCGGCGTGCCCTCCGGAGCCTTCGAAGCGGTCCTCCTCGTGTGGGTCCCGATCACCCTGGTGGTCCTCACCCTCGCGGTCCCGGCCTGGCGCCGGGGCCGGGCGGGCGCGGGAGCCGTGCTCGCAAGCCTCGCGACCTCGGTGCTTGGTGCAGGCATCCAGGCCGCCGGCCTCGCGCCGCACCCGTCGTTCAACCACAACGACCTGTTCCATGTGGTCCAGATGGGCTCGCTCCTCCTGCTCGCGCGCGGGGCACGCGCGGCCCTCGGAGAGGCAAGGGCCGCGGACGGGACTGCTAGGATTCGGAGGTGACCGCCCTCGCCTCCCCCGGCCCGCGCACCCGCGCGCTGCTCCTTGCGCGGGTGCGCCTGGCGCAGGTCCTCCCCGGCGCGGGCTGGCTTCCGGTGGCGGGGATCCTGATCCACGGCGGGCTGATCGCGCTCGTTTCGCTGGTGCTCGCCGACGCCTTGGCGCCCGCGCTCTTCGCCGCCCTGACCCTCGCGCTCTCGGGGCTCTTGTGCACCACGGCGCTGCTCGGCGACCTGGCCCCGCTGCTGGCTGTGGATCCTGCCGGCGACTGGGTGGCCGCGCAGCCCGTCAGCGCGCGCGACCTCGAGCGTGCCCGGGCCGGAGTGCTCGTGCTGGTCCTCGGCTCCCTGGGCCTGGGCGGGACGCTCCCGGCGAGCCTGTTCGCTCCAGAGGACTGGAGCCTCGGCCAGCGCCTGGCGCTCCCCTTGCTGGGCGGGCTTCAGGCCCTCGCCCTGGCCTCCGTGCTCACCGCCCTCCTGCGCGCCGCCGGGCGCAGCGCAACGGAGGTCGCTGTCGGCCTGCAGACCCTGGCCCTGCTCGGCCTCTTCGCGGGCGTGATCGGCGCCCTCTCCCTGCTGCCCCAGCTGCGCGCGGTGGAGGCGATCGGCGCG
>JBDQFW010000241.1:0-5006 GCA_040265735.1 Planctomycetota bacterium
GGGCGGGCCGGGGGGCGCGCGAGGCGCATCTCCTCGGGCGCGAGCCGAGACGCCTCGCAGCCCCCAGTCTAGCGAGGTGCGCTTTGCGGCCGGGATCCGGCTCTTCCCGCGGCGCGCATCCCCCGCAGCAGGTCGCTAGAGTGCCCGCGAAGCCTGCCGGACCGAGCGCTCCGGCGGCAGGGTCCCCGCGCTCCTCCGTCCCATGACCTCCGTCCAAGAGCAGTTCCCCGCCTCTGTGCCGGACCAGCCCGAGCTGGTCACGCTGGAGCGCGAAGGTGACCTCGTCACCCTGCGCATCGAGCGCCCCGAGGTGCTCAACTGCCTCTCGTTCCCCACCCTGCGCCGGTTCCGCACCCTGCTTGCGGATCTTGCCCAGGACCTCAGCGTGCGCTGCGTGCTCATCACCGGCGCCGGGGACAAGGCCTTCTGCGCGGGAGCGGACCTCAAGGAGCGCAAGACCATGCCGGTCGAGCTGGTCCCCGAGTTCGTGCGCAACATTCGCGCGCTGATGGACGATGTGGAGGCCCTCCCTCAGCCCACGATCGCCGTGGTCAACGGCTTCGCCTTTGGCGGCGGGACGGAGCTCATGCTGGCCTGTGACCTGCGCGTCGCGGCGGAGGAGGCGAAGTTCGGGCTGACCGAGGTGACCCTCGCCATCATCCCGGGGGCGGGAGGCACGCAGCGCCTACCGCGCCTCGTGGGGAAGAGTCGCGCCAAGGACCTCATCCTCACGGGCCGCCGCCTCGACGCGCGCGAGGCCCTTGAGATCGGTCTCGTGAATCGCGTCCATCCGGCGGCAGAGCTGCACGGGGCCGCCCGCGCCCTCGCCGAGCAGATTGCCGGCAACGGCCCCGTGGCCGTGCGCGCGGCCAAGCGTGCCGTGGACCAGGGCACCGAGGCGCCCCTCGAGCAGGGCCTCGAGATCGAGGCCTCGTGCTACGCGGAGGTGCTGCCGACCCAAGACCGGCTCGAGGCCCTCGCGGCCTTCGCTGAGAAGCGCAAGCCCCGCTACGAGGGGCGCTGAGGGGGACGCGCGTGGGGGACTGGCTCGACCTCGCTGGCGCGGCACGCTTCCTCGGCACCCCCGAGGAGACCGTGACGCGCTGGGTCCGTCAGGGCCTGCTGCCCTGCCGTGGGAGCCTTCCCCAGGTGCGCTTCGAGCGGGCAACCCTCGAGCGCTGGTCCCGTGAGCGCGGCCTACGTCGTTCCGCCTCACGGGCGGCTGACCCCCAGCTTGATGATCAGGACCTCTTGGCCGCCGCCGTCGCCCGAGGCGCGGTCGGGCGGGTGCCGGCTGCGGACGCGGCCGCCGCCATCGAGGCCGCGCTGGCCCAGCTGCCGGACCTCCCCGACGAGGCACGCAGCGATCTGCTGGAGGAGGTCCTCGGGCGCGAGCGCATGGCCAGCACGGGGCTCGGCCACGGGTTTGCGATCCCGCATCCCAGGCGGCCGCCCGGACGGTGGATCGACCAGCCGACCGTCAGCGTCCTCTTCCTGGAGGAGCCTCTCGACTGGGCCGCACTCGACGGTGAGCCGGTGCACACGGTGCTCCTGCTGCTCTCGCCGTCGGTCTCCGTGCACCTCGAGCTGCTCGCACGGGTCTCCATGGTCCTCCACGACGAGACCTTCCGCTCACTCCTCACCGAGGCCCCGGAGGCGGAGCGCCTGCTCGCTCTCCTGCGCCACATGCGCAGGGACGCCTGATGGCGGAGAGCCGCTGGAGCCACGCCGCGCCTCTCCGGCGCGTGCTCGAGCTGCTCGAGGCGCGTGAGGAGGGTTGGACCCGCATCTTCCCGACAGCAGTCCTTGTCGGCCTGCTCGCGGGCGCTCTGGCCCTCGGCCTGCATGCGGGTACCCACGGCCTCCAAGAGCTGCTCGCCCCTTGGCTGGAGGGACCTTCCGTCCTCGCCCTGCCCGCGCTCGGAGCGCTCGCCGGCAGCTGGGTCGTCGTTCGCCTCCTCAAGGAGCCTCCCGGCCACGGCGTTCCGGAGGTCGTCCGCGCGGTCTGTCGCGAGGGGGGGCGCATGCATCCGCGCTCGATCGTCTCGCGCTGGCTCGGGAGCCTGCTGCATGTCGGGGCTGGCGGCTCTGCGGGGCTCGAGGGGCCCATCGTGCACTCGGGCGCGGCGGTGGGGGCGTTCGTGGGCGAGCGCTTCCACCTGGATGAGCGCCGCCGCGGCGTTCTCGTGGCCTGCGGCGTCGCCGCAGGGATCGCTGGGATCTTCAACGCCCCGCTGACGGGGCTCGCCTTCAGCATGGAGATCGTCCTCGCGGAGGTCAGCGCCCTCTCCCTGGCTCCGGTCGCCCTCGCGGCGGCCGTGGCAGCGGGACTTGCCCGCGCGGCGCACGGCGATTCGCCTGCCTTCGAGGCGCCCATGGAGCTGTCTCTTGGGACCGCCGACCTCGTCCTGTGCCTCGTCCTCGGCGTGGCCTGCGGGCTCGTCGGGGTGGCGCTGACTCGAGGCGTTCGAGCTAGCCACGCGCTTGGCGAGCGCCTCCACCTCGGCCGGCTCGGGACGCCTGCTGTGTTCGGACTGGGCGTTGGCTTGGCGGGCCTGCTGGAGCTGCGCGCACTGGGCGACGGCTACCCGCTCATCCAGGACGCCATCGGGGACGGCGTCTCGGGAGCAGCCCTCGCGCTGGTGGGGCTCTTCGTTCTCAAGCTCGCAGCGAGCTCGCTCTCCCTGGGCTCGGGGGCTCCCGGCGGCGTCTTCGCGCCGAGCCTCGTGCTCGGGGCCCTCACCGGGGTCCTGTTTCATCGCGCCGTCGCGCCCTTGGTCCCTGTAGCGGACCTCGCACCCGTTGGCTCGTTCGCGCTTGCGGGGATGGGGGGGCTGATCGCCGCGACGCTCCAGGCTCCCCTCACCGGCATCCTGCTCGTCATGGAGGTCACCGGAGGCTACGGCGCCTCCCTGGCCCTCATGGCCACCAGCGTGACGGCGCTGCTCGTCGCGCGCAGGTTCGAGCCGCACTCGATCTACATGCGGGTGCTGCAGGAGGCAGGGGACCTCCTGCGCCCGGGCACCGACCAGCGCATCCTCGCCGACATCCGCGTGCGCGAGTGCCTGGACGGTGAGGTGGTGCCGATCCGCGAGGGCATGACCCTGGCCGACCTGGTGCGCGCCGCGCGCAGGACGACGCGGAACCACTTCCCGGTCCTCGATGACGACGAGGCTCTCGTGGGAATGCTCGAGCTCTCCAGCGTTCGGGAGCTGATGCTGGACCCCGAGCTGGCGAGGGTGACGCTCGTAGGCACTGTGATGGAGGACACCGTCGCGGCGCTGCCCGCGGACGCGGACCTCGCAAGCGCCTTGGCGCGCTTCGACGAGCTTGGTGCCTGGGTGCTGCCCGTAACGGACGGAACTCGGTTCCTCGGGCTCGTCAGCAAGAGCACGCTGTTCGGCATCTACCGGAACGAGCTGCGCATGCAGACCTCGGACGCCTGAGGGGACCGCAGGCGTCGAGCGGCGGGCGACAGTTCGAACTTCAGGAGAATCGGCCATGCCGCCGGGTCGGGACCCGAATCGACCGGCGCCGGCCCCCCGGAAGGGGCCGGCGCCGGCTTTCAGGCCCCGAGCAGCGCCCGGGGCCCTCTCTTGGGTCTCAGCTCAGAACTGGACGGACACGGCGTCCGAGAAGTTGGAGCTGGCGCCGTCGCGGTACCACATCTGGAAGGTGAAGCTGTCACCCGGCTGGATGTTGGGCGCGGGGATGGAGCTGCCAGCGATCCAGGGAAGCTGGTCCGGCACGTTGAAGCCGGTGGCGTCTCCGCCGATGGTGAGGCCGTTGGCGCACTGGAACACGCTCAGCCCGCCCGTGGCGCTCGCCACGAAGGTGCCGGTCGAGTTGCGCAGGGAGTTGGCGTTGCCAGCCTCCGCGTTGTAGCGGCCGATGCCGCCGGTCAGGCAGAGCAGGCCGTCGGCCACGGACACGCCCGGCTCGGCGTAGGTCGCCGAGACCAGGAAGTACCCGAACTCACCGTCCGGACCGCCCGTCGCGTTCAGCCAGGTCACCGGGGCGCCGCCGCTGCTGAAGAAGCCCGAGTTCGACGCGCCGATCGTCACCGCGCCACCCGTGCTGTTCGCGTTGGGGGGCGTGCAGACGACGCTCACGCTCGAGGCCGCGATGCCGCTGATGGACATGTCGTAGGTCGCAATGTCCGCGGAGTTGTTGGCCCAGATGTTCACACGCAGGGTGACGACGGCGTCGGCGCCCGTGGTGTTCGTCCAGCTGATGGTCTCGTTGCTGGAGGCGCTGTAGCCACAGGCGAGGCTGCCGGTGCAGCCCGGGTCGGCCGGGTCGCTGTTGCAGGTCGCTGCGTCGTACAGGAACATGTCGAGGTCGGCAGTTGCCTGATCGAACTGGATCTGGGCGTCAAGGGTCGCGCCGTTCGCCACCGCGAAGGTGTAGAAGTCGAGGCGATCCTGGCAGACGGTGAGGCCGGTGTAGTAGCCGTTCGTCAGGGGCGAGGCGTTAGCGCAGTCACCGTTACTGAAGAGCTGAGTGAAGAGGTCGTCGTTGCCATCACAGGCGCTGGGCTCGGTGATGGTGAGGGTGCCGGCGCCGATGTCGCCGGAGCCCCAGCCTTCGATCTGGATCAGGTAGCTCTGACCGGCCACGAGGGTGGCGGTGAGCGAGGAGGCGAAGCCGGCGCCGGTGCTCATGTTGCAGGCGTCGTCGTTGCCCGCGAGGCAGACCGCAGTGGCGCAGTCAGCGCTGTCGAAGACCCTCAGGACGGTGTCGATGTCGGCACCGCAGGTGTCGAGGACGTGGTCGCCGCTGGCCGTGGCGGTGTAGACGAACCAGATGTCCGTGAACCCGTCGCGGCCCACGCAGGAGCCGTCGTGGTAGAAGGAATCGGTGTTCGCGGTCGTGTCGAAGGCGTTGGCCCCGTCGAGCGCAGTGACGGGCGCGGAGCAGTCATCGCCCGACTGGGCAAACCCGACCCCGCAGAGAAGCAGGGAGGCGGGGAGAAGGTGGAGATGCTTCATCCAGTGAGATAAGGG
>JBDQFW010000242.1:0-4939 GCA_040265735.1 Planctomycetota bacterium
CCCCTGCCCATGGCCGGTCACAGTCACGCAGCCAACATCAAGCACCGCAAGAACGCGGTGGACGCCAAGCGCGCCAAGATCTTCAACAAGATCGCGCGCAACATCCTCTCTGCGGTGCGGCAGGCCGGTCCCGATCCCGAGACGAACCTGAAGCTCAAGTACGCCCTCGAGAAAGCTCGGGCGGCGAACATGCCGAAGGACAACATCGAGCGCGTCATCAAGAAGGGCTCCGGTGAGAAGGACGCCGACGCGTTCGAGGAGCTCAACTACGAGGGCTACGCGCCCGGCGGCGTGGCCCTGATGATCTGCTGCCTGACCGACAACCGCAGCCGAACCGCCCCCGACGTGAAGTACATCCTCGAGCGCAACGGCGGCAACCTCGGCGCCACGGGCTCGGTGGCCTTCATGTTCGACTTCAAGGCCCTGTTCGTGGTCGATATGGAGGGCCAGGACGAGGACGCCATCATGGAGGCGGCCATCGAGGCTGGCGCCGAGGACGTGCGCTTCGACGAGGGGGCCGCCACGATCCTGGCCGCCGCCACGGACTTCATCTCCGTCAAGGAGGGCCTCGAGGGCAGTGGCATCGCGCTGCTCTCTGCCGAGACGGGGTTCATGCCCCAGAACACGGTCGAGGTCACCTCCAAGGACGACGCGAAGAAGATCCTGAAGATGATCGACGCCCTCGAGGACAACGACGATGTCCAGAGCGTCTACACCAACCACGACATGCCCGCGGAGTGGCTCGAGGAGCTCAGCAGCTGAGCCTCCGGACCGCTCCCTGGCACATCGAGCGCTGCTCCATCGGGGCGGCGCCCTCCAACTGAACGCGCCGCCGCGGCGGCCCTGAACCCAAACGAAGCGAAGAGGAGCCCCCGATGGGAGACGGTCTGAGAACGGTCCGCGTGGTGAGCACGGACGAGTCCCTGGTCGCCAACGCCCGCGCCGCGTGCGCCAACCTCGAGGGCTGGAGCGTCGACTCCATCGACACGGTCGAGGCGCTCCAGCAGCGCCCGCCCGTACCCGGTGACGTGATCCTCCTGGATGCCTGGCTGCGGGGGGAGAACGTCTACGAGACCTGCCGACGCCTGACCGGGACCCTGCGCTGCCGCATGTTCGTGGTGACGGGAGTGGGCAACAAGCTGGCCGAGCCGATCGCGCGCTTCGCCGGCGCCACCGGGGTCCTGGCCCGACCGATCACCCGCTCGGCCCTCGGCGATGCCCTTGGCGCCTCCTCCGGGCCGCGCCCCGCCCTGCCGACGCAGCAGCGCTCGGAGGCACCCGCCGCCGGCCGCGAGTTGCCCGAGGCGCTGCTGGTCGACATCCGCAGCGGCGAGCGCGACCAGCGCCTTGCCAGCGCGGTGTGTGACCCCGAGACGGGGCTGTTCAACTACGGCTTCCTCAACTTCAAGCTCGACGAGGAGTTCAAGCGCGCGAAGCGCTTCGGCCATCCCCTGTCCTGCGTGATGCTCGGCTTCGAGGGCCAGGCCGACGCGGCCACCCTGCGCGAGCTGGCCGGCATCTTCCTCACCGCCTCGCGGGACACGGACGTGCTCGGGCGCTTCGACGAGAGCTCGTTCCTGTTCCTACTGCCCAACACCGGGCCCGACGGCGCGCGGGTCATGGCCGAGCGCGTGCGCGAGCAGGCCGAGCGTCAAGGGCTGCGCGACCTCGTGGGGGATCCGATGGACCTCTCCGTCGGCATCCACAGCTGCCCGAACCCGTCGGTCCGCCGCAAGGAGGACCTCTTCGCTGCGACCCGCGACGCCTACAACACGGCGGTCGCTACGGGCGCAGGCGTCGTGACGGCGGGCTGAGGCTCGGGGTCGTCATGGGCCTGTGGTCCCGCTGGAGGCGGCGCCTCGAGCGGCGCCCGAGAGTCCTGCCCGCTCCGGAGGGCGCGCCGCAGAGCCCCTCCCTTCGTGCGGCTCTCGAGGCCGCGCGCGCGGGTGGCCGGGGAGCACAGGCAGCGCTCTCGGGAACACAGGCAGCGCTCCCGGGCACACAGGCAGCGCCGCCGGCTACGGGCTCCGCCCATGACCAGGCTGTCCATGACTTCTTGCCCGACACTGCGGCGGAGTCCCCGTCGCGGCTGCGGCTCGCCGTGGATGATGTGGGCGACTGGTCAGTGCACATCGGAGGCACGATTCTTCTGGGGCAGGCGGGCGCGGGCCGTGCTCATATCGCCCTCCACGCGCCCGTCGCCGCGGTGCACGCGTGGCTCCGCGCGTCGAGCTCCTTCCACGGCGGAGAGGGCTGGGACCTGGTGCCCGCCCCCGGTGAGGAGGTGCTGCTGGACGGTGTTCCCCTCAGCGGGCCCGCGCCGCTCCACGACGGTGCCTGTGTGGCGCTCGGGCCCGAGCTGTCCCTGACCGTGCGGCGTCCAGATCCCGCCTCGGCCTCGCTCCTGCTGTGCGCCGAGCGCGACGAGGTCCTCGGCGGGGCGGGCGGCGTGCTCGCGTGGTTCCCTGGCCCCGGCGGCCGGATTCGGCTGGGGCCGGACCGCCAGGCGCTCCTGGGCCTTGCGGGTGCGCAGGACGAGGTCCTGCTCGAGGCCTGCGACGGGGGCCTCCTCCTCGTCCGCGGCGGGGCGGTCCCTGCGGCAGCGGCAGAGGAGTCCGCAAGTGGCGGGCAGGCTGACGAGCCGACCGAGGCCTGGATCCCCCTGCCCCTCGAGCAGGTCCACGAGGTGCGCCTGCGCCTGCGAGGGGACGCGCCCGCGACCTCCCTGTGCTTCCTGCCGCCCGCCGGGCCGGGGAGCGGCGGGGGCTAGACTCTGTCCCGATGGCCGACTGGGAGCAGTTCTACCGCGACCTGCGCACGCCGGACTTCGTGCCCGGGTGCGAGGTGCTCCAGCGCCTTGGCGGCGGCGCGTTCGGCGAGGTCTACAAGGCGCGGCGCCGCTCCACGGGGCGCCCGCTGGCGATCAAGTTCCTCAAGCTGGGCGAGGGCGATGCGTCGCGCCTCGTCGAGCGCGAGCTCGAGCATGTCCGCCACCTGGCGGACCTGGACCACCCCAACCTCGTCTCCATCGAGGACCTCGGGCTGGCCGGGGGCGTGCCGTACCTGGTCATGGGGTTCGGCGGCGAGCGCACCCTGGCCCACGAGCTCGCGGCCGGACCCCTGCAGCCGCGGGACGCCTTGACGGTGTTCGTGCAGGTCTGCCGCGGGGTTGCCGCCCTGCACGCGCGCCGCGTGGTTCACTTCGACCTCAAGCCGGCCAACGTCTTCCTGCGCGGCAGCGGCGCCAAGGTGGGGGACTACGGCCTGGCCAAGCTCATCGCCGACGGACGTCAGACCCTGAGCATGGGGCGAGGAACGCCGCACTACATGGCCCCTGAGGTCCTGCGCTCGCGCGCGGACCACCGCGCGGACGTGTACAGCCTCGGGGTGCTGCTCTACGAGTCCCTGACGGGCCAGCCGCCCTACCCCGTTGGCGACGGCGGGCTCGTCACGCGCGAGGACGACCGCCCGCCCCGATTCCCGGACGGCTATCCCGCGCCCCTCGCGGACCTGACCGGCGCCTGCCTGCGGCTCGATCCGGCCGATCGTCCGGCCTCCGTCGCCGAGGTCCTCGACCGCCTGGGCCAGGGGGCGAGCGAAGGGGATCAGATCGTCCTGGATGCCCTCGGGGTGTCCGAGCTGGAGACCACCTCGAGCCGCCTCGAGCCAGGCACCGCCCTCACGGGAACGACCCTCGCCGAGCGCATCGCCGAGCTGCGCCGCAGGCTGCGGGAGCCGGATCCCGAGGCGCCCCTGGCGCGCCGCCTCGCCGGGCGCGCGGCGTGGGTCGGGCTGTTCGCCGTGCTGGGATTCACGGTCACCCTGATCGCGCTGGTCCTCCTGCAGGAGCTGGGGCGCTGACCATGGACGCCGAGCTGGACCTGGCCAGGCTGCAGGCCTTCGACGACGGCGAGTGGGCTGCCCTTGAGGCACGCTACGCCGAGCGTCTGCGGGCCTTCGTCCGGCGGCGCGTCGCGGACCCCGAGGCCTGTGAGGATGTCCTGCAGGAGACGCTCCTCGGGGCCGTGCGCGGCATCCCTCGCTTCGATCCCCGCTACACCCTCGAGCAGTACCTGTTCGGGATCTGCCGCAACCGCACCATCGACCACCTGCGGCGCGGCGGGGCCGGGCGCGGCGTGGGGCTGGCGGAGGAGGATGAGGGGGACCTCTTTGAGCGCCTGCCCGTGACCGCACCGTCGCCGAGCAGCCTGGTCCATCGTGACGAGGCTGCGGAGCACGGCGCCGCGGTTCTGAGCGAGGTCCTCCGGGAGTGGGTGGCCGAGACCTGGAGCGCGGGCGAGTTCGAGCGGCTGCTGGTGGTCGAGGCCCTGCTCCTCGCCGGCCGACGCAACCGAGATGTGGCCGCGAGCCTTGGGATCGAGGACGAGAGCGCCGTGGCCGGCATCAAGTTCCGCGCGCTCAAGCGCATGGCGGCCCTGGCGGCCGCGCACACCGCGGGCGGGGGAGCACACGGCGGCGCGGCCGGAGACGACTCCGGCTGGGCCGAAGCCCTGCGCGAGCTCGCCAGCGGGGCGCGGGCGCCGCTCGAGCTTGCCGAGGTCTGGCGCTCCAGCCGGGCCTCCTGCCCCGCGCGTCACTGGCTTGCGCGCTGGCGGACCGGGGAGCTGGATGCGGGCCCTGCGCGCTTCCTGGAGGCCCATGTGGACGAGCACGGCTGCTCCGCGTGCGCGGCCCGGGTGGCGGAGCTCCAGGCCCAGCCCGCGCGGCTCGCGGACCTCCTCGCCCACCTCCGGGAGAGTGAGGTGCGCCACCTGGGCTCGCGCGTCGAACCTCCCCCAGGCGGCGCCAGGGGCACGCCTCCGCGGGAGTGACTCGATTTGGGACGCGCACCGGGGAACAACCGTGTCCCCTGGGCGTCCGTGGCCCTGGAGGCCGATCCCTCCCTGTCCCCCCTCCGACCCCATGAAGCGCCTGATCC
>JBDQFW010000243.1:0-4877 GCA_040265735.1 Planctomycetota bacterium
GTATAGGAGCACCCCGGCCGCGACGTCCACGCGGCCCCCCGTCATGACGGCTCCCCAAGCGCGCCTCGAGGCCCTGCTCCAGCTGACCGCCCTGGAGCGCCTGCCCCGCACGGGCTGGATCCTGCGCGGGGTCCCGGCTCCCCAGACCGTGGCCGGACACAGCCTCGGCGTGGCCCAGCTGGTCCTCGCCCTGGCGCCTGGCCTCGAGCCGGCCGTGGACCTGGGCCGCGCGCTCGCCATGGCGGTGCTGCACGACGCGCCCGAGGCCTGGACCGGGGACCTGCCCTCCCCCGCGGGCCGCCACCTCCCAGCCGGTGCCAAGGCCGCCATGGAGGCCGCGGTGGCCGAACGCGGGCTGGAGCCCCTTGGGCCTGCGACCCTCAGGGCCTGGCGAGAGGTCCACGAGGGCTCGACTCGCGAGGCGCGCCTGGTGCACGCGTGCGACCGCCTGCAGCTGGGGATCGAGCTTCTGCGGCTGGTGCGCCTTGGGACGCGCGGACTGGAGGAGTTCGAGACCGTGCTGCTCGATCTCGACTGCGCGGACCTGCCCCCCGCCGAGGCCCTGCGCCAGCAGCTCCTCACAGAGCTGGAGGCCGAATGGAGAGGCCCGCGCTCGTGAGCCGCCTGCTTCGCCTGCTGCTCACCGCGCTGCCCCTCGCGGCCCTCGCCATCGCTCTGGTGCTGATTCCGCGCTGGCTCAGCGTGCTTGAGAGCGAGCCGCCTGCGTGGGATCCACCCCAGGTCGAAGTCCAGATCGCGCCGCCTGCGAGCGGCCTGGGTGAGCTTGCGCTCGAGGGGCGGCTGGTGGAGGCCAGCGGCCAGCCCGCGTCGGGGATCTCCCTCGTCACGGTCCAGGGGGATCGCGTCCGGCGAGCCCTCACCGAGAGCGACGGACGCTTCCGGCTCGAGCGCCTCATCCGCGGAGAGGCGACCCTGTATGCGGTCGGCGTCTCACGGCTGCCCGAGTCCTTCCAGGTCGAGATTCCCGGCGAGGCCGTCGAGCTGCAGCTCGCGGGAGCGGTGGTCCGGCCCTCGCCCCTGCCCGAGCTGGAGCTGGCGGACCTCACGGTCGAGGTGCTGCTGCCCGCCTCCGATGCCGCCGGCGCGGAGGGTCTACGCCTTGGCCTCGTGCCCGTGGGCGGCCCCGGCCGGGAGCCCCGGGTGCCGCGCCTGGTGGAGCTTGGAGCGGGCCTTCAGGTGACCCTCGAGGGTCTGCCGCTGGGATCGTGGGAGGCTCAGCTCCTGCCTCCGGGCTCGACCCTGGGCCAGCCCTGGGACCTCCTGCGGCCCTACGGCGAACCTCCGGTGGTGCTCACCCACGAAGGCACTGCCGCGATCCAGCTCGTCGCGCGCCATGGCCAGCTCGAGGGCACGCTCACCGGCCCGGAGGGCCTCCCCGCGGCCGGGGCCCTGGTCGTCATCGGACCGCCGGAGGAGGGCACCGCGCCCTTCGCGGCCGTGAGCACCGACGCCGCTGGCCGCTGGTCGGTGGCGCGCGTGCCCGCGGGGACCTGGCGCGTGGACTGGCGCGACGGACAGCGGGGTGGTCGGGCCGAGGTGACCGTGGAGCGAGGCGCGCGCGTCGAGGTCCGCCCTGACGCCTATGATTAGGGGCTCAGGCGCCGTGGAGCCGACCCCCGCGGAGCCCTGGACCCCCGGCGCCCGGCCATGACCTCACTGCCCCCTATCGACCTCGACGCGGCGGCCACCACGCGCCTCTCAATGGCCGCTCGGGGCGTGCTGGTGGAGGCCCTCGACGCGGGCTGGGGCAACCCCTCCTCGCGCCACGCGCGGGGGGCCGCGGCCCGGGCGGCCGTCGAGGAGGCCCGGCGCCAGGTCGCGCGCGCCGTGGGCGCAGACCCGGCCGCCGTGTGCTTCACCAGCGGGGGCACCGAGGCCAACGCCCTCGCGGTTCTGGGTGGGGCCCGCGCCGGCCGCGCGCGAGTCCCCGGCGGAGCGACTCCGCGAGTGCTCCTTGCTCCCGATGAGCATGCCTGCGTGCGGAACTCGGCGGAGAGCCTCGTGCAGGAGGGCTTCGAGGTCCGGCACCTGCCGGTGGACCGCGCCGGAGCCCTCGATATGGAGGCCGCGGCCGAGCTGCTCGACCCGCACACCGTCCTCGTCTCCTGCGTGCTGATCAACAACGAGATCGGTCGTCTGCATCCCGTGCGGCGCCTCGCGCGCCTCGTCCGCGCGCGCAGTCCTAGAGCCCAGGTGCACACGGATGCCGTGCAGGCCTTCGGGAAGATCGAGCTCGACCTCGAGGAGCTCGGCGTGGACACCCTCGCCCTGTCCGCCCACAAGGTGCACGGTCCCCAGGGCGTCGGCGCCCTGGTCCGCCGCTCTGCCGCGCGCCTGGAGCCCCTCGCCCATGGGGGCGGGCAGGAGGCCGGCCTGCGCCCGGGAACCGAGCCCGCGCCGCTCTTGGCCGCCTTCGGCGTGGCCGCTGCCGAGGCCGAGGAGCAGCAGGCCGCCTTCCTGGAGCGCGCCCGCGGCCTGCGCGCGAGGCTGGCGGAGAACCTCGCCCCAGGCTGCGCCCTGCTCGAGTGCGGCGAGGCCGTTCCGATGATCGCGGCGCTGCTGCTGCCCGGCCCCCCCGCCGAGGTGTGGCAGCACCACCTGGAGGAGCGCGGCGTCTGCATCGGCGTCGGCTCGGCCTGCAGCTCGGGGTCGCGCGAGCTGTCCCCCACCCTTGCGGCCCTCGGCCTCGATGCGCGCGCTGGGCGGCAGGTCGCGCGCCTCTCGTTCGCCAGGACGACCACGCCCGAGGAGGTCGACGCCGCTCTCGCGGCCCTTCGCGCCGTGGAGAGGGAGCTTGGCGCGCTGCGCCCATGAGCACGCCCCTCACGGAGCCGGACCTGCTCCTGGTGCGCTACTCGGAGCTCGGCCTCAAGGGCGGGAACCGCGCGCGATTCGAAGGAGCCCTGGTCCAGAACCTGCGCGAGGCGCTCGAAGCCCTGGGGGCCGTCGAGATCCGCCGCGCCTGGGGGCGGGTGGTGATCCGGCCCGAGCGCCGGCGGCGGCAGGCCCTGCGCATCGTCGCGCGCACCTTCGGCGTGAAGTCCGTCTCGCCCGCGTGGCGGCTCGAGCCCACCGTCGAGGGACTCGGCGCCCTTGGCCGAGCCCTGCTCGACGAGCACCTGCCCGTGCCCCGCGGCGCGGCTCCGGCTCACGCCCCCGAGGCGGTGCGTCCGAGCTTCCGGGTGCGCGTCAAGCGCGCCGACAAGGCCTTCCCCCTGACCTCGGAGGAGCTCGAGCGACAGGTGGCCGATGCGATGCTGGCGGACGAAGAGCGCGTGCGCGTGGACCTGCGCGCGGCCGAGCTGGAGTACGGCATCGAGGTGCGCGCCGAGGGCACCTTCGCCTTCCTCGAGCGCGTTCCCGGGCCGGGCGGCCTGCCCGTCGGAACCCTCGGCCGCGGCCTCTGCCTGCTGTCGGGCGGGATCGACTCACCGGTGGCCGCCTGGCTGGCGATGAAGCGCGGCCTGCGCGTGGGCTTCGTGACCTTCCACAGCCCGCCGTTCCTCGGGGAGGGCTCGCGGCGCAAGGTGGAGGACCTCGCCCGCGTCCTCGCCGGCTGGCAGGGGCCGTCGCGGTTGCACGAGGTCCCGTTCACCGCGATCCAGGTCGCCATTCGCGACGGTGCGCCCGCGGGGCTGCGCACCATCCTCTACCGGCGCTCCATGGCCCGCATCGCAACCCGACTGGGCCAAGACGAGGGCGCGGAGGCCCTGGTCACGGGCGAGAGCCTCGGACAGGTCGCCAGCCAGACGCTCACCAACCTGGCCGCAATCGAGGCGGCCGCCGGCCTGCCAATCCTCCGCCCCCTGGTGACCGCGGACAAGGAGGAGAGCATCGCCCTTGCCCGCCGGATCGGCACCTTCCCGGTCTCCACCCAGCCCGAGCCGGACTGCTGCACGGTCTTCCAGCCCCGTCGGCCGGCCCTGGCCAGCGACCCCGAGGTATGCGCCCGGGTCGAGGCCGAGCTCGACCTCGACGCGCTGGAGACCCAGGCCCTGGAAGTGCTCGAGACGCGCCGCGTGCTGCCCTGAGCCGAGGCTGGCGACCAGGGGCGCGGGGACACTAGGCTCGCCTGCGATGCAACGTGCGCTGGCGCTCCTGCTGGCGATGGCCGCGCTCCTGGCGCATGCCCTCGCGATCCACGTGGACGCGGCCGGGAACCTGGGCCTGCCGCGGGACGCGGCCTACGTCGCCTTCCGCGTCGCGCGCAACTGGGTGCAGTTCGGAGAGCTGGCCTGGAACCTGGGAGAGGCCGTGGGCCTCGAGGCCTATCCGTCTCCTCTGCTGGTGGTCGCCGCGGCCGCGGTGGAGCGGGTGCACCTGCCCTGGCTCTCGGTGACCCTCGCGATCCAGATGCTCGGGATGGCCTGCGCCCTGGCCACCCTTGCTGCGACCGCCCGCTTCAGCACCGACCGCATCGCCGGCATCATTCCGCCGCTGCTCCTCGTTGCGAACGGGACCCTTGCCGAGGCCGCGTTCAGCGGGACCGAGTGGGCTCCATTCACCCTGGCCATGGCCGTGACCTGGGTGGCGTGCGAGCGCGGTCGGCCGGTCGTCACGGCCCTCGGCGGCACGGCGATGGTCGCACTGCGGCCGGAGGGAGCACTTGTCCTGCTCCTCCTCGGAGTCCTCGCCGCCATCCAGCGCGTCCGGCGCGGCGCGGACGGGCCAGGCGCCGCGCCCGCGTGGTCGTTCCTACCGGGGATCCTGACTGCTGCCCTGCTTGCCTGGCTCGAGCGGGCGGATGGGACCTCGCTCTACGGCACCTGGTGGGCGGGCCTGCTCGCCTTCGACCCGGCACGCGCCAGCAGCGGTCTGCTGGCCACGCGCGACGCGCTCTTCGCCTGGGTGACGCC
>JBDQFW010000244.1:0-4841 GCA_040265735.1 Planctomycetota bacterium
CTGCAAGCCCGGGCGCGGGACCTGGACCCAGACTCCCCGCTCTTGGCGCGGAACGCGCTCGTGCTGGCTCTGGACCGGGGCGACGCCGGCGCGGTCGAGGAGGCCGTGGCCGAAGTCCTCCGCCTTCGAGCGGGCACCACCGCGGACCTCGGGAGCCTGCTCACGCGGCGCCTCCTCGCGGGAGAGGCCGCCTGGTGCGGAGCCCTCGCGGAGGGCAGCGGCGAGCCGCTCGATCTGAACGCTCCGGTGGCATGCCTGGACGCCGCACGCCAGGCCCGCGAGGCTGGGCGGGAAGCCCGCGAGCAGGCCCTGCTCGTCGCCGCCCACGCGGGCTTCGCAGCGGACTCTGCGGCGCGGGGCGACACGGGCGGAGCCGTCCGGAGCCAGCGCCAGGCCGCGCGAGCCTCGGCCCGCGGCCTGGAGCTGCTCGGCGGCTCCTCGCCACGGGGCGCCGAGCTCGTGCGGCTTGGCCTAGCCGGGGCCCTGTCCCTCGACGGTCAGCTCGAGGAGGCGCGCGCTGAGCTCGACGGGCTCGCGGTCACCGCGACCGGCGTCTCGCGCCTCCCCGCTCCCCTGGCGGAGGGGCTGCTGGCCCTCGGCGTCCTGCGGTCGCAGTCCCAGTAGCGGCGTCCCGCTCGCCAGGACGAGAGCGCTCCCCCGCCGCGGCGGCCGTGCGGCCCCACGGCCCCTGCGCGGCCTGCGGCGGCGTGAACACAAAGCCGACGCACCACGACCCCGCTCCGGGCCACAATGGCGCCGGAGCGGATCCATGAGCGAGCACGCGCAACGAAAGGTCCTCGTGGTCGAGGACGAGGAAGCCCTGGCCGTCGCCCTGCGCGACGCGCTGGTCCACGGCGGCTGCACGGTGGAGGTGGTTGCCGACGGGGCCCTAGCCCTCGACGCGATCCGCGCCCAGCAGCCGGATCTGATCGTCCTGGACCTGATGCTGCCCGGCATGAGCGGCCTCGAGATCCTGGCCGCCCTGCGAGCGGAGGGCATCCGCGCGCGGGTGCTCATCGTGACCGCCCTGGCGGACGAGGAGGATCTGCTGCGCGGGTTCCAGGCCGGAGCCGACGACTACCTCACCAAGCCCTTCTCCCCGCGGGAGCTGCTGGCCCGCGTGGAGGCCCAGTTCCGGCGCGTGGAGATGGACGCGGCGCCGCCCGAGATGCTCGACCTGCCCGGAGGCATCCAGGTGGACCTCGCTCGGCTGGAGGTGCACCGCGACGGCAAGGTGGTTCCCCTCACCCCGCGTGAGGGCGACATCCTCAAGTACCTCATCCGTCACCGCGACCGCGTTGTGACCCGGGACGACCTCCTCCTCGATGTCTGGCACTACCAGAGCGCCAACGTGGAGACGCGCACGGTGGACATCCACATCGTCGGGCTGCGCCGCAAGGTCGAGCCGGATCCCGCCCAGCCCAGCCTGATCCAGACGGTCCGCGGCAAGGGCTACCGTTGGCACGAGTCCGCCTGAGCCGCGGGACCCCGCGCACCGCGCTGGTCCTGTACGCCCTGCTGGTCGTCCTGCCCGGGGCGGTCTTCGGCGGCCTGCTCTGGCAGCAGCTCGACCAGGACCACGCGCGCCAGCGCGACCAGGCGCCCGACGAGGTGCGCGACACGAGCGGCCGCGTGGCGACCTTCGTGGCCGGGCGCCTCCAGGACATCCTCGCCACCGAGCGCCAGCGCTCCCCCCTCGACTACCGGCCCGATCGCGCCGAGCTCGACGGCGCGGGGCGCCTGCTCGTGGGACCCTCGCCCCTCTCGAGCGTCCGTCGTCCCACGGGCGTGTTGGGCTGGTTCGCCCACGACCCGGACCTGGCGGAGCGCGATCGGCTGACGATCTTCCAGGGCGCGGGTCCGCGCGACGGGGCCCGCTCGCGAGAGCTGCGCGCGCTGCTCGAGGACGAGCTGCGGCGCTCGATCGAGGAGCAGTCCCTGCGCGAGCTGCTGCGCGCGCCCCTGGGGGGGCCGAGCCTGGCCCTCCCCCGCCCCTCCGCCCGCGAGCCCATCTCGCGCCTCGAGGAGCGGGACCAGCGGCTGGTGCAGTTGCCCCTCGATGTCGCCGTGGCGGCGTTCCATCCGCGCGAGACCGAGGACGGCCGGCGCAGGTGCGCCTTCGACGACCTGCGCGCGGCGGCGTCGGCCCTGGGCGTGGACCAGCTCACCCTGCGCGTGAGCCCCTTCGAGCTGCGCTTCGTCCGCACGGCGGAGGGCCGGTCCTGCCTGCTGGCCAGCCGCGTGACCGTGGTCGAGCCGATCGAGGTCGGGCCCGGCGCGCGCAACGAGGCCTTCTGGCGCTGCCTCGAGCCCCTGCGGCGCGAGCAGGCGTGGCTGCAGGGATTCGTGCTCGACGCCGAGTGGATCCGCGCCGACCTCATCGAGGAGGCGCGCCGCAGCGTGCTCAATGCCGACGAGGTCCTCGTCGCGCGGCTGCAGTCGAACGAGCTGCAGGGCGACCGCTGGGTGCGCGAGGAGTGCGTCCCACTGGCCGACCTGGGAGTGTGGTTCCCCGACCCGGAGGACGAGCTGTACTACCGCTTCGTGGTGGCGCGCGACCAGGGGGAGCTGGAGGCGCGCCAGCGTGACCAGCTGCTGTGGTTCGGCGCGCTGGCCCTCGTGATGATCGTGTCGGTCTCCGTGGGGCTGCGGCTCCTGCTGGGCAGCCTGCGCGCCAGCGTCGAGCAGGCCCGGCGCACCGAGAACTTCGTGGCGGCAGTCACGCACGAGCTGCGCACCCCCATCGCCGCCGTGCGCATGTACGGCGAGATGCTGCGCGACGGCTGGGTGGCCGAGCCCGCGCGGCAGCAGGACTACCTGGGCCGCATCCTGGCCGAGACCGGACGCCTCTCGAACCTGGTCGAGCGCGTGATCGACAAGCGCCGCCTGTCGGAGGCTCCTCCGGAGCCCGAGGTGGCGGACCTCGCGGAGGAGACCCGCCAGGTGCTCGAGGAGAGCGGGCTACTCGCGGCGGAGGACGTGCGCCTCCAGGTCGAGGCAGAACCCCTGCCGGCCCTCCTGATCCCTGTCGGCGTCCGCGCCCTGGTGCTGAACCTGGTGGAGAACGCCCGCAAGTACGCCGGCGCGGCTGACGAGCCGATCCTGGTGCGGGTCGCTCGCGTCGAGGGCCACCCGGTCCTCGAGGTCGCGGACCGCGGCCCAGGAATCCCCGCGTCCGAGCGGCGAAGGGTCCTCGAGCCCTTCGTCCGCCTCGGGGACGAGGCCACGCGCAAGGCCCAGGGCACCGGCCTCGGACTGCACCTGGTGTCCCAGTACTGCCGCGCCATGCGCGCCAGGCTGGCCCTGGAGGAGCGGCCGGGAGGCGGGCTGCTCGTCCGCGTGCGCTTCCGGGCCAGCTGAGCGCGTCCGCCTCGGGGCGCGGCGCTGCGCTCCTTCCGGGCCCAGGGGCACCCGCATGAACCAGCGCGGCGGCACCCGCAGGAACGAGCGCGGCCCGCCCCGGCTGGTGCCGGGGCGGGCCGCGCGGGGCAAAGCGCCCGAGTCGGTCACTCGGAGTCCGCCGCGGGGGCAGTCTCCTCCGCCGGGGTCTCGTCCTCCTGACGGCCAACCCACTCGACCTTGAAGGTGCGCTTGAACCAGTCGCTGCCCGGGTAGAGGGCGCGACGAAGGTCCTGGGCCGCCTCGGCGCGCAGGGTGTCCCGAAGGGTCAGGACGGCCTGGGCCTTGAGCTTGGTCTTCGGGTCGGCCTCACGCTTGTCCTTGAGGCGCACGAGGTAGGCGTTGTCGCCGCTCATGTCCTTGCGGGGGTAGCCCACCGCGCCGACCTCGAGCTCGAAGAGATCGGGCTGGCCGCGCAGGAAGCGGTCGATGGCGAGGGCCTGGGCCGGATCGTCGTTCGGCCACTCGTTCTGGCCGCGGAACGGACGCTCCACCACCATGAAGCTCGCGAGGTCAGCTTGCTCGCGCAGCGTGCCGGCCTCCACGACCGGGGTCCACTGCTCGAAGGGCACCAGCTCCCCGTCCTCGCCGGCCTCACGCTCAGCGCACAGCTCGAGGATGCCGCGCAGGCTGTCGACCGCGATGTCCACGGCCTGCTGGGTGGCCCACTCCTCGAGGACCTCCTCGCGGATCTCCTCCCAGGGCTTGCGCACCGGGTCGATCTTCTCGACCAGGCGAGCGAGGACGATGCCGCCTTCCTCGATCTGGGCGCGGGGCAGGAAGCTGCCGGCCGTCTGGAAGGTGAGCTGGTTGGCGAGGCTGCGGCCACCCCAGCCCTCGATCTCGTAGAGAGCGGAGCGCTCCTGCGCGGCCTCCATGGCCTCGGTCGAGAGCCCCAGGGCGGCGGCCTCAGCCAGCCAGTCGATCTCCTCGCCCTCGGCCGCGGCCTGGGCGCGCTCGCGGACATCCGTGAGCAGGGCGGTCAGGGCGTCCCAGAGAGCCGCCTCGGAGGTCGCCTGGTCCTGGACCTCGGCGAGGTCGTAGTAGAACTTCGTGGGCTGGACGGGCTTCTCCTCGGGCTTCTCCTCGGTGGTGTCGTCAGCGGCCTCTTCGGTGGCCTCCTGCGCATCCTCCGTGGACTCCTCGGACGCGGCCGGCGCCTCGCCGTCGCCGGCGGCCTCCCCAGCGTCCTGGGTCTCAGCGTCCTGGGTCTCAGCGTCCTGGGTCTCAGCGTCCTGGGCCGTGGCGTCCTCGTCCTGCACGCCCTGGTCCTCGGTCTCCTCCTGGGGGAACCGGAAGCGGGTCATGCGGGCGGCGTTGTAGTAGAGCTCGGCGCGCGCCGCAGGGTCGGTGCCCTCGGCCGCCGGGTACTTGGCCAGCAGGGCGCTGCCGTCGAACTCGCCGTCCAGGGGCAGCCAGGCCACCTCGGCGCGCACCTGCAC
>JBDQFW010000245.1:0-4841 GCA_040265735.1 Planctomycetota bacterium
AGCTTGTACTGGGCGCCGCAGTCGCCGCAGATGCCCTTGCGGAATTTCATGGGAGTGCCTCGGGGGGGAGAAGGGTGATCGTGGTGGTCAGCGGCCGCCGCCCTGGCGGGCGCGCTCGAACTCGCGGCGCTCGCGCTCGTTGCGGGGCTTGAAGTCGGGGTCGTCGAGGAACGGATCCTCGTCGAGGTCGGTGCGGCCCTCGAAGCGTCGGTAGCGGCGGTCGTACCAGCCGAACCACTGCTTGAGGCCCGCGTCCTGGCGCTCCTTGGTGGTGCCGAGGGCCTCATGCGCCTGGAACAGGGACTGATAGCCCGTGATGTCGCGCAGGGTGAGGTGGACCAGGTTCAGGGCGCTGGCGTTGTCGACCGAGTCGAGGGGGATCGTGGCGAGCTGGGTCAGCAGCGGCGCGATGGCCGGCTTGCCGATCTCGCGCAGCTCCTGCTGGATCGCGAACACCTTGGTGGCGTCGGGGTCCACGAGCTGGGCGACGAGGCCGTCGATGCGCTTGCGCAGGTCGGCGGGCACATCGTCGTCGTAGGGGATGGGGCGGATCTTGCCCTCGAGCACGACCGAGCCGTCGGAGAGGGTCTTCTTCTCGACCTTCTTGGTGCGGCGCTGCTGGATCTGCTCGTCGGGGGAGTACCAGCGCTTCCAGTCCCAGGCCTTGAGGGTCCCGTTCTCGCGCCAGAGCTGCCACTCGATGTGGCGGTCGGCCTGGCCGGCGGAGGCGTCCTCGTAGGCGAGCTGCACGCGGACGGTCAGGCCCCCGCCCACGCCCTCGTCATCGGCCTCGACCCAGCCGTGGTAGGGCTTCCAGCCCACCAGCAGGTCCTTGCCGCTGCCGGAGAGCATGTCCTTGGCGAGGTCGGTCGCGAAGACCAGGCGCTCGGTGGTCGGCATCTGGCTCCAGGGCGTGCGCTCGGGCGCCGCCTCGCCGGCCTCCTCGGCGGCCGCCGCAAGCTCCTGGCCCAGCCGCGCGTAGGCGCGCTCGGCGTGCAGCCGCTGGCCCAGGCGGAAGTCGTCGCCGGTGAGGATCAGGTTGTGGATCTGGCGCACGGCCTGCACGCCCTCGCTCTCCCAGCCCATCAGGTCCACGACCTCGACGGGGGCGGCCTCCGGCTCCTCCGGCGGGGGCGGAGGCGGCGCGTCGGGGCCCGAGCCGCCGCTGATGATGAGGCCCAGCACCAGCAGGACCGCCACCACGAGGCCCCCGACCATCAGGTTGGAGTTGTCGGCCTGCTTGCCCCCGCGCGCGCGAGCGCCCTTCGGGCGTGCCACATAGACCTTGCTGCAGGAGCTGCAGCGGACCTTGGCGCCCTCCTTGCTGTCCGGGAGGTTGGCCTGGGCCTTACAGGAGGGGCACTGGATGATCATGGAGACGCCGGGACGAGCGGCCCGGAGGGGCTCCAGAAGGTACCCCTGGCCCCGGGGGGGCGCAATCGACGGAGGCGTGTCCGCGGCTTGGACCGGCCCTGGCCACGCCTAGGATGCGGGGATGTCCGAGTCGCCCTTTCGCCTCGTCACGCCGCACCAGCCGACCGGGCACCAGCCCGAGGCGATTGCGAGCCTGGTGGACGGACTGGAGCGCGGCGCGCCCCACCAGACGCTGCTGGGGATCACGGGCTCGGGCAAGACCTTCACGATGGCCAAGGTCATCGAGGGGGTGGGCCGCCCCGCCCTCGTCCTGTCGCCGAACAAGACCCTGGCGGCCCAGCTGTACGCGGAGTTCAAGGAGCTCTTCCCGCACAACGCGGTGGAGTACTTCGTCAGCTACTACGACTACTACCAGCCGGAGGCCTATGTCCCCTCGACGGACACCTTCATCGAGAAGGACGCCAGCCGGAACGAGAACATCGAGCGCCTGCGGAACTCCGCCACGCGCTCCCTGCTCGACCGACGCGATGTGATCCTCGTCGCCTCCGTGTCCTGCATCTATGGCCTGGGGTCGCCCTCCAACTACTCGCGCATGGCGATCACCATTGAGCGCGGGCAGACCCTCGAGCGCGACGACCTGCTGCGGCAGCTGACCCAGATGCAGTACGCCCGCAACAACCTCGACTTCCGGCGGGGCGCGTTCCGCGTGCGCGGGGACGTGGTCGAGGTCTTCCCCGCCTACGAGGAGGACCGCGTCCTGCGCTTCGAGTTCTTCGGGGACGAGGTCGAGGCTATCACCGAGGTCAACCCGCTGCTGGGGGAGATCCTGGGGGACCTGGAGAAGGCGACCCTGTACCCGGCGAACCACTATGTGACGCCGATGGAGCGCCTGGAGCGGGCCATTCCCCTGATCGGCGAGGAGCTCGAGGAGCGGCTCGAGGTGCTGCGCAGCGAGAAGAAGCTGCTCGAGCCGCTGGGCCTCGAGCAGCGCACCCGCCACGACCTGGAGCTGCTGCGGACCACGGGCGTGTGCTCGGGGATCGAGAACTACTCGCGCTTCATGGACGGGCGCGAGGCGGGGCAGCCGCCGTTCACCCTGCTGAACTACTTCCCCGACGACTGGATCCTGTTCGTGGACGAGAGCCATGTCTCCGTCCCGCAGGTGGGAGCCATGTACAAGGGGGACCGGTCACGCAAGGAGACCCTCGTGGGGCACGGCTTCCGCCTGCCGAGCGCGCTCGACAACCGGCCCCTGCGCTTCGAGGAGTTCGAGAAGCTGGTCAAGCAGGCGGTGTTCGTCTCCGCGACGCCCAGCGCCTATGAGCTGGACCACTCCAAGGACGAGGTGGTCGAGCAGCTGGTGCGCCCCACGGGGCTCCTGGATCCAGAGATCGAGGTGCGCCCGGCCACGACCCAGGTGGACGACCTGCTGCACGAGATCCGCGGCGTCACCAAGCGCGGCTGGCGGACCCTTGTCACGACCCTGACCAAGCGCTCGGCGGAGGAGCTCACCACCTACTTCACCGAGCTCGGCGTGCGCGTGCGCTGGCTGCACTCGGAGGTGGACGCTATCGAGCGCACGGCCATCCTGCGCGACCTGCGCCTGGGCGAGTTCGATGTCCTGGTGGGGATCAACCTGCTGCGCGAGGGCCTGGATCTGCCGGAGGTCGCCCTCGTGGCGGTGCTGGACGCCGACAAGGAGGGCTTCCTGCGGGCGCGCACCAGCCTGGTCCAGACCTGCGGCCGTGCCGCGCGGAACGCGGAGGGCAAGGTGATCTTCTATGCCGACCGCATCACCGACTCCATGCGCGCGTGCCTGGATGAGGTCAGCCGCCGGCGCGAGGTCCAGGTCGCTTGGAACGAGGAGCGAGGCATCACCCCGCAGACCGTCATCAAGCCCATCCGCGAGTCCCTCGAGGCGCTCTACGAGATGGACTACGCCGAGATCCCCGAGGTGGCCGGTACGGAGCGGCGCGGGGCGAAGGACGACGACGACCCCAGCGGCTGGGACCGCAAGCGGCTGGATGCCGAGCTGGAGCGCGTGCGGGGCAGCATGCTCGAGGCCGCGGGCGAGCTGCGCTTCGAGGACGCGGCGCGCATGCGCGACCGGCTCAAGACCCTCGAGGCCGTTGCCTTGAGGCGCTGAGGGGGGCCGATCCCGGCGGCCTCTTGGGGAGGCATCACCGCGCGCCTGCCCCGGTTCGGGGCGGTGCTGGGGGCGCGGTGCTGGCGGGCCAGCGGTGCGGCGGGTATTCAGGAGTGTCGTCGGTCCCCTCCATGGCTCGCCCTCTCGCCCTGCTCGCCCTCAGCGCCGGCCTCGCCCACGGGCAGAGCACCTTCGAGGCGGCGACGCCCCTGGCCCTGGCGATCAGCGGCCCCAGCGATGTGGAGCTCGCGGACCTGGACGGCGACGGGGACCTGGACGCGGCTTTGACCTCGGTCGTGCAGCGCACGGTCTCGGTCTGCTGGAACCAGGGCGGTGGGCTCTTCAGCGCGCCGGTGGCGCTGCACCAGGGGCGGTCGGCCATGCACCGGGTGCTGGCCCGCGACCTGGATGGGGACGGGCTGCCCGAGCTCGTCTTCGCGGGGGGCTCGGTGGGTCTGCTCCGCAACCTCGGCGCAGGCTCGTTCGGAGCGGCCGAGCCCGTGGACCCCGCCGGGGTGAGCATCTGGACCCTCGATCTGGGGGACCTCGACGGTGACGGCGACCTGGACCTGGCGACCGGCGCCTGGTGGAGCCACGAGGTCGCCTGGCTCGAGAACCTCGGCGGAGGGACCTTCGGCCCGCGGCGCACCCTGACCCAGGCGGTGCTCGGCGTGTCGGATGTGCGCGTGCGGGACTTCGACGGCGATGGAGACGGGGACCTGCTGTCGGTCGCGAGCTGGGGCGGGCAGGTCCTGCTCCACCGGCGCGTGGGAGCGGGCTTCGACCCGCCGATGCCCCTGTTCTCTGGGCTGGCCCAGCCGCGCTCCGTGGATCTGGGGGATGTGGATGGAGACGGGCAAGAGGACCTGCTGGTGGGGCTCTACGGCGGCGAGGTCCACTGGCGGCGGGGACTCGCCAACGGAGGCTTCACGCCGCGCGCGGTGCTGGAGGAGGACGCCGCGGGACTCGTCCGCGTGCGGCTCGTGGACCTCGACCTCGACGGCGACTTGGATGCCCTCAGCGCGGCGGAGTTCGCCGACCGGATCACCTGGTACGAGAACCTGCTCGGGGACCTGAAGGGGCCGCGGCTGCTCGCCGATCCCTGCGACGGGGCCTGGGCCTTCAGCGTCGGGGACCTCGACGGCGACGGGCTGCTGGACGTGGCCCACGCCGTGCGGGGCCTGGACGAGGTGGACTGGTCCCGCAACCTGGGCCCCCTGGACTGCGATGGCAACGGGCTGGTGGACCGCGACGAGATCGACCAAGACGCGACCCTCGACTGGGATGGGGACGCCGCCCTCGATAAGTGCCAGGCCGGACT
>JBDQFW010000246.1:0-4542 GCA_040265735.1 Planctomycetota bacterium
GTAGGGCGTGCCCTCACAGGCGCGGATGCGGGCCACGAGGCCCTCGAAGCGCGCGAGGTCCCCCGCGTGGCGCTTCCGGATCAGCTTGAGGAAGGTGCGGAAGTGGCGGCCTTCGTCGGCGATCACCGCGCGCATCGTTCGCTCCGCGGCCGGGCCCAGGGATCGGTACAGGGGCAGGTTCCCGCGGTAGCCGCGGATCGTCACGAGCTCGTCATAGGCACCCAGGCAGAGCACGGCGAGCTCGTCGTCGAAGAGGTGCGCGAGGGGACGGAAGTCCGCGCGCCGAGCCTCAAGCCGGGCCTGCCTCGCCGCGTCCCAGCCGAAGGTCGCGCGGTAGACCCCGAGGACCTGCTCGAAGTGCCTGCGCTCGTCCAGCAGCCAGGCCTCGTGAGCCGTCCAGAACTCCTGTGACGGCCGCGCGCCGCAGCTTCGCAGGTGCCGCGAGAGGCGCAGCGCGTCCGACTCGGTCACCAGGTCGTCCCAGAGCGCAGCCTCGACCCTCGAGGCCAGGCTGGCCTCGTCTGCTCGGGTCGGCGCGGTCCGCTCCATGCCATTGCCGGCCGCGCGTCGGGCTGGGCCCGCACACGGGGGCGAACACCCCAACGCGCCCGTCCTGACGCATCCACGAGACCCTATCCTCGGCCCCATGCCCAAGCGCACGCGTTCGAGCCTGGACCTGGCCTACAGCCCCTCGCCCTTCGGGCTCGGGCACACCAAGCCCCAGCACTTCCGCGAGATGCTGAAGATCGTCTGGCGCAACCGCGACAACCTTGGCTACGCGTGGAAGGTGCTGACCAAGGGCGTCTGTGACGGCTGCGCCCTGGGGACGACCGGCCTCAAGGACTGGACCCTCGACGGCACGCACCTGTGCCTCGTGCGCCTGAACCTCCTGCGCCTCAACACCATGGGCGCCCTCGACCACGCCCTCCTCGGGGATGCGGCCGCCCTGCGCAGGCGCAGCTCGCGCGAGCTGCGGGACCTGGGTCGCCTGGCCCATCCCATGCGTCGGCGGCGCGGAGAGCCGGGCTTCACGCGCGTCTCCTGGGAGGAGCTCTATGCGGATGTGGGCGCACGCTGGCGCGCGCTCGAGCCTGACCGCACCTCGATGTTCGTCACCAGCCGCGGCGTCACGAACGAGGTCTACTACACGGCCCAGAAGGTGATGCGCTTCCTGGGGACGAACAATGTCGACAACTCGGCGCGGCTCTGCCACTCGCCCAGCACCGCGGGCCTCAAGAGCACGGTCGGCGTGGCGGCCACGACCTGCTCCTACAAGGACTGGTACGACGCCGACCTGATCGTCTTCTTCGGCTCCAACCCGGCCAACGACCAGCCCGTGGCCACCAAGTACCTCGAGCAAGCCCGCCGGCGCGGGGCGCGCGTGCTGATGGTCAACGCCTATCGCGAGCCGGGGATGGACCGCTACTGGATCCCCTCCACCCCGTCTTCCGCCGTGTTCGGCTCCAAGCTGAACGACGGGGTCTACCTGGTGAAGGTCGGCGGCGACCTGGCCTTCCTGAGCGCCGTGCAGAAGGTGATCCTCGAGAACGGCTGGCAGGACACGGCCTTCATCGAGGCCGCCACCGTGGGTTTCGAGGCCTACCGCGCTCACCTGGAGTCCCTCTCCATGGACGACCTGGTGGCCGCCGCGGGGACCACGGTCGAGCAGGTCGAGGCCTTCGCCCGTGAGGTCGCCGAGGCGTCCACCGGCGTGTTCGTCTGGTCCATGGGGATCACCCAGCACACCCACGGCAGCGACGGGGTGCGCTCCATCGTGAACCTCGCGCTCCTCAAGGAGTTCGTGGGCCGCAAGGGCTGCGGCCTCATGCCCATCCGGGGGCACTCCGGGGTCCAGGGGGGCGCCGAGATGGGCGCGTACTCCACCGCGTTCCCCGGGGGCGTCCCCATCACGGAGGAGAGCGCCGCGCACTTCTCGGACCTGTGGGGCTTCCAGGTCCCCAGCGGGCGCGGCCTGACCACTGTCGACACGCTCGAGCGCGCGCGGGACGGCGAGCTCGACGCCTTCTACTGCATCGGCGGCAACTTCCTCGAGACCATGCCCGACCCCGCGCGCGTGGAGGAGGGCCTCGCACGCATCCCGCTGCGCATCCACTCGGACATCGTGGTCACGAGCCAGATGCTCGTGGACCCGGCCGACACCGTGTACCTGCTGCCTGCGCGCACCCGCTACGAGCAGGAGGGTGGCGGCACGGAGACCACGACCGAGCGCCGCGTGGTCTTCAACCCCCACATCCCCGGGCACCAGGTGGGGGAGGCCCGCTCCGAGTGGCGCATGCTCCTCGACCTCGCTCGCGCGGTGCGCCCCGAGTCCTTCGACCAGCTGCACCTCGACGACGCCGAGGCCATCCGGGCGGACATCGAGCGCAGCGTGCCCGCCTACGCCGGGATTGCCGGGCTCCGGCGCCAGGGCGACCAGTTCCAGTGGGGCGGGCCGCACCTCTGCGCCGACCGCAGCTTCCCGACCGCGGACGGCAAGGCCCACTTCGCCTGCGTCACGCCCCCGGCCGCGGAGCTCGACCCCGAGGTGTTCACGCTCGCCACGCGCCGCGGCAAGCAGTTCAACTCGATGATCCAGGCCGAGGTCGACCACCTCACGGGTGCGGCCCGCGACCACCTCTTCATGGCGGCGAGTGACGCGGAGCGCCTGGGCCTGCGCGCCGACGACCCGATTCGGGTCTCCAGCGACCACGGAGCGTTCGACGGGCGCGTGTTCCTCGCCGAGGTGACCCCCGGCACCATCCAAGGGCACTGGCCCGAGACCAACTCCCTCCTCGCGGCCAACCGGATCGACGCCGAGGGCGGCGTGCCCGACTACAACGCCCGCGTGCGCATCGCGCGCCGCTGACGGAGCGGGTGCGAGGTTGGATCCTGTACGGCGGAGTCCCAGGATGACGCCATGCAGACCGTCCTCGTGCTCGACAGCGACCAGATGGGCAGCGGCGACCCCGACCTCGGCGCCCGCATCCTGAAGACCTTCCTGCAGAAGGCCGTCGCCCTACAGGACCTCGAGGCGGTGCTCCTGTTCAACGCGGGGGTGAAGCTCACCGCCGCAGACTCTTCGGTGCTCCAGGAGCTTGCCATGCTGGAGGAGCGCGGGGTCGAGCTCGTCCCCTGCGGAACCTGCCTGCAGCACTACGGAGTCGAGCCGGCCGCCGGACGCGTGGGCTCCATGGACGACATCGTCGCGGCCATGGGCAAGGCCGCCAAGGTCATCACCCTGTAAGCGGCCTGCGCTCCATCCCAGGTCCTGCCCCGCACGACCTACATTGGGGACATGGCGCCCCGCTCCACCGTGTTCCTGCTGGTTGCCCTCACGGCCGCAGGCGCAGCTACCGGGGGAGTCACCGGGGGAGTCACAGCGGCGCCGCTGTCCGCCGGCCAGGAGCCGGGGCGCGAGCCCTCCGCAAACCTCCTGCGTCCCTTCCTCGAGCAGCACTGCCTGCGCTGCCACGCCGGGGAGCGTCCGGACGCGGGCCTCGACCTCGCAGGGGTGAGCGCGCGGGCTCTCCCCGTCAACCTCGAAGGCCCGGACGCCGAGGTCTGGTCCTGGGTCCACGAGCGCCTGGTCGACGGGACCATGCCGCCCCTCGAGGAGCCGCGCCCGGACCCCGTCGCCCTGACGGCGGCCATCGCGACGCTGGCACCGTTCGCCATCGAGCGGCAGGAGGCCGTCCTGCCCACCGGCCCGCGGCGCCTCACGCGGCGCGAGCTGCGCCACGCGGTGGAGGACCTGACGGGAGTGCGGCTGGGGGAGGCGGACCTGCCGCTCGAAGCGGACCTGCACGCGCTCGATGTCGTGGCCTCGGGAGCCCTCTCCGGCGATGCCTGGCTCGAGGCGTGGGTGGACCGCGCGCTGGCCGTGGCGGACGAGGCTGTTGCCCTGCCCGAGCCGGAGCGTGCGCCCACCCAGCGGTTCCTCAACGAGGACCTCGAGGGCCCGCGCGGCGGGGGCGGGCGCCTCGCGACGAACGGCGCGGCCGTGGCCTCGGTGCTGGCCCCCCGCGCCGGGCGCTATCGCATCTCCGCGCGCGCGTTCGCCGATCAGGCCGGCGAGGAGCTTGCGAGGGTCGGTCCGGTCGCGGACGAGCGGGTGCTCGACGAGGTCGAGCTGACCGGAGAGGGCTCAGGCGCCGCGGCCTGGGTTGCGGCCGAGGTGGAGCTCGAGGCCGGGCCCCATCGGGTGGGCCTTGCCTTCCTGAACGACTACTACGCGCCCGAGGCCGAGGACCCCGGTGAGCGCGACCGCAACCTCACGGTGATGGAGGTGCGCTTCGAGGGACCCCTCGACCCGCGTCCCGAGACGGCCTTCCAGCGCGAGCTCTTCGCGCGGGCGGATGTGCTGCGCCGTGGGGGCGACGCGCTCCCCGACCTCGCCACGCTCCTCATCCGCCGCGCCTGGCGGCGCTGGCCGACCCAGGCCGAGCTCGACCGACTGGCGGAGGCGACCCGGACCGAGACGAGCCTCGAGGCGCGGCTGCGCGTCGTGCTCGCCGCAGTGCTCGCCTCGCCGCACTTCCTCTT
>JBDQFW010000246.1:4552-4826 GCA_040265735.1 Planctomycetota bacterium
CTCGAGCCCGCGGCCCCGCGTGCCGCCGAGCGCCTCGCCCTCGCCCTCTGGTCCAGCCTGCCCGACGAGGCCCTGCTCGAGGCGGAGGAGCGCGGACGCCTTCGAGAGCAGGACGGGCTCCTGCGTGAGGTGCGGCGCATGCTGGAGGACCCGCGCGCCGAGCGGCTCGCCGAGGGGTTCGTCCCGCAGTGGCTCCAGCTGCGCCGCCTCGCGTCGCACGCCCCGGATCCCGAGCTCTTCCCCGAGTTCGATGCCGATCTGCGCCGCGAGATGC
>JBDQFW010000247.1:0-4823 GCA_040265735.1 Planctomycetota bacterium
GACTCACTGGGTGGGATCCTCCACCACCGTGAAGTTGCCGATGTCGTCATCGGTGCCGAAGACGCCGTCCGGTCCGGCCGAAAGCAGCTGAAAGGTGCCGCGGTTGTAGGGGTCCCCCGTCACGGGGTTCACCAGGGCCTGCACGCGCTCCTCAAGAGGCTCGCCCGTCTCGTCGAAGGTGACATAGACGCAGGGCTCGTCGTAGTCGCGGCGGTGGAAGTAGGCGATGGGGTTGCCCCAGTCGTCCGCGAGCTCGAACGCCGCGCCCGAGGTGAAGACCGTGTGCGACTGGCGCGTGTCGTCGCCGTCCGTGTTGATCAGCCGGCCCTCATCGGGCTCCGAGCCACGCGCCCCGTCCTTCGGCCAGAGGGCGATGACGAGCATCTCGGCCCCCATGTTGGTGGCGGTCGGCTTGGGGTCGAGGGTGCGGGGGAACGAGGACGGCGGGTGGTCGCCGGCGTCCAGCTCGTGCTCCTTGATCTGCGCCTCAAGCGTCGCGATGAAGCTGCGCGTGGCGCCCACGCGCACGGTCTCGGACGCCCCTGCTCCGGTCTGGATCAGGAAGAAGGTGAGGATCCCGAGGATCACCATCACGGCCAGCAGCTCGATGAGCGTGAAGCCGGCGCGCAGCGCAGAGGAGGGAGGGGTCTTCATGGATCGGGAGGGGCGGGGCGTGCGGCCGGAGAGGTCACTGCTGCTTGCGGCGGACGACGCGGACCTCGTCGAAGGTCACCTCGCAGGTCCGGCCCTGGTCGCCCTGGACCATCAGCCCGAAGCGCATCCCGCTCGTCCCCGCGAAGAGCCGCGACATGGGGATGTCCCCCAGGACCTCCTGGCCGTCGACGAACAGATCCACCACGGTCTCGGAGCCCTCGCCGCGCCGGACGATGCCGAGGCGCAGGGGCACGCCAGGCTCCCACGCCGTGGTGAACAGGTCCGTGATCTCGTTGTCGAGCTCTCCCTGCTTCGCGAACTCGGCCTGGATGGGCTCCACGGCGGCCGCGCTGCCGAAGGCGCGCGCGAGCCGCACGGCGGCCAGGGTCTGGCTCTCCGAGGTCCGGCTCACGCGCTCGCGCGAGAGGAAGACCCCCACCCGCGCGCGGGTCTCGGCCGAGACCGTGACGAGGGCCTCGAAGGAGAGGAACGCGTCCACCGGCTCCTCACGGAACACGCGCACGGTGCCGCGGGTCTCGAAGAGCCCGGCGAGCCGCACGGAGCCCTCCTCCAGCGTCACCTCGGGGCCGAAGCCGATGTCCGTAGTCCACCCGTTGCCGAGCAGCATCCCCGACGGGCGCGTGAACGAGTCGGACCAGACCTCCTTCGCCTCGTGATCCACGATGCGGGCGGCCTGGGCCTCGGCGTACTGGCGCACGGGGTCCGCTGGATCCCGGAGGAACTCGGCCAGCTCGCCATACCGCGAGAGGGCCTCGCGGCTGTCCCCCTCGGCATAGGCACACCACGCAAGGCCGCTGCGCGCGACAGCCAGGCCGCGGTCCCCTGCGAGCGCGGCCGTGAACGAGGCCTCGGCGGCCTCGACCTGCCCCTGCTCGAGCAGGTTGAAGCCTCGCCGGGCGTGGACGCCCGCGCGCGAGGGGTCGAGGCCCAGGGCGCGCTCGAAGTAGAGCTCCGCGTCCGCGCTCCGCCCCTCGAGCTGAGCAACGCGCCCCATGGCGATGAGGGCCTGGGCGAAGTCCAGCTCCTGATCGAGGGCCTGGCGCAGCATCTGGGAGGCCCCGGCCAGGTCGTCCTGGGCCATCAGCAGGCGCGCGCGCTGGAACAGGGTCCAGGCGTCGGTGGGGTCCGCCTGCCAGGCCTGCTCGATGAAGGCGCTGGCCTCTTCGGGATGGCCGGTGATCTCAGCCAGCCACGAGAGCGCGCGCCATGCCTCGCTCGCCCGGAACGGATCGCTCTCGGCGGCGAGGCTCAGCTGGCGGCGCGCCTCGAGGGGGTTCCCCGCGCGCAGCGCCGCGACGCCCGAGGCGACGAGCAGGTCGAAGGAGGCTCCCGCCCCCTCCTCCGCCAGAACCTCGGCGGCCGCCGTGGCCTCCGCCAGGGCATCCTCGTCTCCGGCGAGCAGGGCCGCGGCGAGCAGGCCGGCAATGGCGTCGGGGTCCTGGTCGTCGGCGGCGATGGCGCGCCCGAAGGCAGCCGCCGCCGCGGCGGGATCGCCAGCGGCCAGCAGGGCCTGACCCAGGCCGCGTCGGGTGGCCACGCGCAGGGCACGCCCCTGGGAGTCCCGCGGCTCGCGCCGCTCGGCCTCCTGCAAGTGCACGACGGCCTCGGCGCCGCGGCCGCGCTCGAGCAGGAACTGACCGTAGGCAAGACGCGCGAAGTGGTTCGCCCCGTTCAGGCCGATCGCCTGCTGAAGGTGCTCCTCCGCGAGCTCGAAGAGGCGGTAGCGTGCCTCGAGGCGCCCGAGCCGCGCCCACACCACGGCGTTGGTGCGCTGGCCGCCGTCGAGCAGGTCTCGATACAGGCCGAACGCCTCCTCACCGCGGAACCCAGCCTCGTAGACCTCAGCCAGCTTGAGGACCGCGACCGGATCGGCCTGGCCGTCCTCCCCGAACACCCGGGTGGCCAGCTGCGCCAGCTCCACGGCCATGTCCAACAGCCCGGGTGAGGTGTGCCGCTCGGCGATGCAGAGGTCCACCATCTGCATGGCCTCCACGAGGTCCCCGGGACGCAGCTGATCACCCACCCGCGCGCGGAAGAGCGAGACGCGGTTGGGCGGCGTGTCCGCCAGGGCCCAGCTCGCCAGCCGCTCGGGCTCGAAGAGAACGGGCGGGAAGTTCGGCGGGTGCACGCGCTCTCCCGTCTCGGGTCGCACCTCGACGAACTCGATGGGCTCGTCGGGCCGATCCCTGAGGGTGTAGCGGTCTCCGTTCACGATCGAGCCGAAGCGCAAGGCGCCGCCGTTGGCGGGCTCGATCCAGTCGTAGAGACGCTTCCACGAGGCGATGCGCTCGACGCGCTCCTCCGCGGTGAGCAGGTCCTCGTCGTCCGGCGTCCCCGCGCCGCCGCCGACGCCAAGGTCGTCGAGCGCGCCGGCCCCAAGGTCCTCGCCACCAGCGACCTCGCCGTCGAAGAGCCCCGGGCTCGGCATGGCCGTGACGGGCGTGCGCAGCAGGCTCGAGTAGGCCGAGACCGCGAGGGTCGCCGCGGGCGGCGGCCAGAGCGCCTCGAGAGCAACCTGCGGCGGGGTCTCGAGACCGAGGGGCGGCAGGGGCGCCGTGTCCCGCGGCGGGGTGAACAGGTCGCGCGGGAGGCGCTCGAGGTCGTCTCGCGCGGCCAGGGCCAGGCTCGGGTCAGGCGCCGGGTGCGCGTCCAGCTCGGGGGCGCGGCCCCCGCCGCCGCCGCGTCCGCGCTGGGTCCCCTCGGAGAGATCCGAGGCAACCCACCAGCCGAGCAGCGCCGCGGTGCACACGAAGACGAGCTGTTCCTGCTTGATGCCCATGACTACTCCTCGTCCTCCTCGGCCAGCTCGTGCAGGCGCACGGCGACCAGCGTGATGTCGAGCGCGACCTCGTCCTCACGGCCCGCGGCCGCGCGCGCGTCGTAGCTGTCCACCAGCAGCGCCCCGTCCCCACGCTGGGTCGCGTGCAGGAAGCGGGTGATCGCGGGCGGGTCGGCGGTCATCCGCAGCTGCACGCGGGTGCGCTCCACGCGCCCCAGGCCGGCTCGGCCCCCGAGGCTCGGGTCCAGCTGGACCTCCACCCGGGTGACCCGGTCGACCCCGGCCTCGATGGCCCGGCGCAGGGCGCGGTCGAGCAGGTCGAGCGCCTCGAGCTGGCGCGCGATCACCTCGACATCGTTGGTCTTGAGGGGCTCGAGCCCGAGCCCCTCGGGGAGCACGCAGCGCGCGCGTCCGGCCAGGAGCTCCAGCTCGCGCTGCACGCGGTCCACGCGGCCGAAGTACTGGTTGCTCGGCGAGCCCGCTCCGTCGCGCAGGCGGAAGCCCTCGCGCGGCTGGAACGCCGCCGCCGCCGCGAGGCGCTCGCGCGCCGCGACCAGGGCCTCGTGCTCCTCCTCCACGCGGCCCAGGTCCGCGTTGGTGTAGTAGGACTGGCGCAGCTTGGCCTGCTCGCGACCCAGGCGAGCGGCCGAGCCGCGGAGGTCGGCCCCGTAGCTCGAGTCGAGCACGAGGAAGGCGATGAGGAAGACCAGCGCGCCCCCGGCGACCGAGAGCACGAAGTTCTTGTTCTCCTGCCAGTAGTTCTCGAAGTCCATGGTCAGGACTCCTCCGTGTCGGGAGCCTCGGGGGCCTCGGCGGGGTCACCGAAGGTCGTGAGATCGATGGAGAAGCGGTCCCGGTCGAAGGCCGCGTTCGTGCGGGCGCCGGGGAGCTCGGCCTGCAGGGACTCCACCAGGGTCTGGTACTGGCCGATGGGGGCCTGAGCGCCCTGGCGCAGGGAGCCCTTGAGCAGGACCAGGGGCCTCGGGGTGTTGTCCCCCACGCCGAGCTCGGCGTCGACGCCCCAGCGTCCCTCGAGGCGCGTGAGCCAGAAGTCCGAGGGCAGGTGCTGCCCCAGGGCCTCGACCGTGCGCGCCAGCTGCTCGCCGGTGCCCACCAGGCGCTGCAGCTCCTGGGCCTCCTCAACGAGGCGCTCGTTCTCCTCCAGCAGCTCGCGCGCCTTCTGGTCGACACGCTGCTTGCCGGCGACCTGGGAGCGCACCACGCGCTCCTGCTTCTGGAGCTCGGCGGCGCGAGAGGACGAGGTCAGCGCGAAGAAGCCCAGGTAGGCCACCGCCACCATGGCCACGGATCCGGAGGCCTATGGCCTCGAGATCGTCCCTCCTGCGCTGGCCGCGCGACGGGAGCTCTA
>JBDQFW010000248.1:0-4776 GCA_040265735.1 Planctomycetota bacterium
ACTGGGAGATGGCGAGCGCCAGGGTTCCCGGCGCCACCACGGGCTGGCGGTATCGGAACTCGCTGGCGTAGTCGACATCGACCGGCACCCGCGCCAGCTGTTCGATCGCGTAGGCCGCCACCATGCCCGCGTGCAGGGCGGTCCCGCAGGCGAGCACCTGCACGCGCTCCACCTGGGACAGCACCTCGTCCGAGAAGCCCTCGAGCTCCACGTCACCGCCGCGCCGCTTCCCCGCCAGCGCACGCCCCAGCACGCCCGGCTGCTCGTGGATCTCCTTGAGCATGTGGTGCGGCCACTGCCCCTTGGAGGAGTCCTCGGGCTCCCAGTCCACCGCGCGCGCCGCGCGCTCGATGGGCCGCCCGTCGGGCCCAAAGACCTCGAAGCCATCAGCATCCAGACAGGCGACGTCCCCCTCCTCAAGGAAGACGACCTCGGGGGCGTGGGGCAGCAGGGCCAGCAGATCCGACGCCAGCCAGGTGCCGTCCCCGCCGCGCGCGAGCACCAGGGGCGGCCCGTTTCGCGAGCAGACAATCCGCGCCCCGTCTGGCCCGGGGACCAGCGCGGCGCAGGCGTAGGAGCCCTCCACTCGCGCCAGGGCCGCCCGCAGGGCACGCACCGGATCCCCGTTGGCCACGGCAAGCTCCTTCGAGAAGAGGTGGGCCAGGACCTCGGAGTCGGTCTGGGAGCGGAACGCCACCCCCTCGGCCTCGAGCTCCCGCCGCAGCGGCTCGTGGTTCTCGAGGATGCCGTTGTGCACCAGGGCCACGGTGCCGCCGCCCGCCAGGTGCGGGTGGGCGTTCAGGTCGCTCGGGGGGCCGTGGGTCGCCCAGCGGGTGTGCCCGATCCCCGCGGTCCCGGTCCATGCCGGCCCCTCGGCGACCGCGGCCTCGAGGTTCGCAAGCCGCCCCTCGCGCTTCGCGAGGCGTACGTTGGTCCCCTCCGCCACGGCCACGCCCGCGCTGTCGTAGCCGCGGTACTCGAGGACCCGCAGGCCCTCGATCAGGGCCGTCGCCACGGAGGCCCGAAGGCGAACCGCACCGACGATCCCGCACATCTCAGGCGCCCTCCGCCACGCGCCCCTGGAAGTAGGCCAGGGTGCGCTCGAGGCCGTCGGCCAGCTCCACGGTGGGCTCCCAGCCCAGGACCCGACGAGCCTTGGTGATGTCGGGCTGACGCACCTTGGGGTCGTCCTGCGGCAGGGGCTTGTGGACGATCTTGGAGGCGGAGCCGGTGAGCTCCACCACCCGCTGCGCGAACTCGAGGATCGTGATCTCGCTGGGGTTGCCGATGTTCGTGGGCAGCGGCTCGTCCGACCACAGGAGCCGCGTGATCCCCTCGATCAGGTCGTCCACGTAGCAGAACGAGCGGGTCTGGCTCCCGTCCCCGAAGACGGTCACGTCCTCGCCGCGCAGGGCCTGGGACATGAAGGCGGGCAGGGCGCGTCCGTCGTTCAGGCGCATGCGCGGGCCGTAGGTGTTGAAGATGCGCACGATCCGGGTCTCGACCCCGTGGAAGCGCTGGTAGGCCATGGTCATGGCCTCGGCGAAACGCTTGGCCTCGTCATAGACCCCGCGCGGGCCCACGGGGTTCACGTTGCCCCAGTAGTCCTCCGACTGAGGGTGCACGAGGGGGTCGCCGTAGCACTCCGAGGTGGAGGCGAGCAGCAGGCGGGCCCCCTTGGCCTTCGCCAAGCCCAGGGCCTTGTGGGTGCCCAGGCTTCCGACCTTGAGGGTCTGGATGGGCAGCTCCAGGTAGTCGATCGGGCTCGCCGGCGACGCGAAGTGCAGGATCGCGTCGAGGTCGCCAGAGACGTGAATGAACTCCGTGACGTCCTGGTGGATGAAGTGGAAACGCTCGTGGGGCATCAGAGCCTCCACGTTGGCCAGGTCCCCCGTGACGAGGTTGTCCATGCAGAGGACCTCATGGCCCTACGAGGATGCGTTTCATGGGGCGAGTGCGCGGGGCGCTCCGGCTCCGCCGGTGACGAGGATGCGTTTCATGGGGCGAGTGCGCGGGGCGCGCGACACAGTATGACGCCTGCGGAGAGCCATCCCCAGGACGAATCAGAGCCACGGGGCGAGTGCCCCGATCCGGAACGCGGAGTCGCCACAGGGAAACGAATCGGCAGTTCCCAAGCCGCGAATCTCGGGAGCACGGCCCGGGAGCATGCGGCAGAGGCCTCGCCAAGACAGCCTGGCCCCAGGAGCCGCGCTGCGACTCAGCTGGACCAGAGCCCCGGCGGCGCCAGGACACCGCAGGTGAATCCCGCAAGCGAATGCCGCAGCCAGCCCCCTCAGCGCCCTGCGGCCTCGAGGGGGGCGAGGCGCACCGCGCGCTCGCCCTCCAGCTCGAGCCCCAGGGCCGCGGCCCGCTCGCCTGCGCCGAGGCGCAGGGTCGTGGCTGCCCCTTCGAGCCCCGGCTCCGCGGCGCTGGCACTGAGGCGCAGGGGCGTGGCCCCCACGCGGCCCCGCTCGACCACATCCGGGTCGACCTGCCGCGGAGCAGTGCCCGCCTGCAGGATGGGCAGGTGCAGGACATCGCCCGGAGACAGGAGCAGCTCCTGGTCCCGGATCTCGACGAGGGCGTCGGTCCGCCCGCGGTGGCGCAGGCTCATGGTCTCGGGCCCGATCATGGCGATGCGATAAGGCCCTCCGGCACCGCTGAGTCGTGCGCCGCCCGGAAGCCGCACGGACTCGTCCGCCGCGAGAACGACCGAGAGAGTGTCCAGCTCGAACACCGTCAGCAGGGGCTCCCCGCGGGACGGCGAGCCGACCGCAACGGCGCCGGCCCCGAGCAGCTCGGCGCGAGCGCCCTGGGGAAAGAAGAGCTCGGCCCGTCCTCCTGCGTCCGTGTACACCGCCGCGCCGGCCCGGATCCGGGCCTGCTTGTCGTAGAAGTGCAGGACGTAGGGACTGGCCTCACCGGCACGCTTGACGTGGACCGTGTCGCCGTGGCGGATGAGGAGAGCCTCCTCGGGGCCCTCGGCCAAGAGATCGCTCATGCCCGGAGGCAGGTCCTCGGGGCCCGCCATGGGCGAGGGGAAGCGCTGGGCGGTGCAGGCGGACAGGGCGAGCGCGGCGGCGAGGGGCAGGAGTCTCATGGGCGGGGCGGAGTTCAGGAGCCTTCCTTGTGGGACGCGAACCAGCGCTCGACGAAGCCGGTGTCGTGGGCGCCTGCCCGGAACTCGGCATTGTCGAGGATTTCCTTGAGGATCGGGATGGTGGTCGCCACCCCGTCCACCACGAACTCGTCCAGGGCCCGCAGCATGGTGCGGATGGCGTCGTCGCGCGTGGGCCGGTGGACCAGCAGCTTGCCCACCATCGAGTCGTAGTTCGGGGGAATTCGGTAGCCGCCGTAGCAGTGGCTGTCCACCCGCACCCCGGGCCCTCCCGGGGGCACGAACGAGGTGACCAGGCCCGGCGAGGGCTGGAAGTTGCGCGCGGGGTCTTCCGCGTTGATGCGGCACTCGATGCAGTGCCCGGCCGGCTGGATGTCCTTCTGGCGCACGCGGAGGGGCAGGCCCGCGGCGGTGCGGATCTGCTCCTGGATCAGGTCCATGCCCGTCACCATCTCGGTGACCGTGTGCTCGACCTGGATGCGGGCGTTGACCTCGATGAAGTAGAAGTTCCCGTGCATGTCCAGGAGGAACTCCACCGTGCCCGCCGTGGTGTAGCCGGCGGCCTTCGCCATGCGCACGGCCGCCTCACCGATCTTGGCCCGCAGCTTGGGCGTGAGGGCCGGCGACGGACTCTCCTCGATCAGCTTCTGGTGGCGGCGCTGGATCGAGCAGTCGCGCTCTCCCAGGTGAACCACGTTCCCCTCACGGTCGGCCAGGACCTGGACCTCCACGTGGCGCGGACGCTCGACGAACTTCTCGATGTAGACGCTGCCGTCGCCGAAGGCCGCCTTGGCCTCGGCAGAGGCCGCCTTGTAGCCGCTCTTCAGGCTCGGCTCGTTGCTCGCGATGCGCATGCCGCGGCCACCGCCGCCGGCCGTTGCCTTGATCATGACCGGGTAGCCGATCTCCTGCGCCACCCGGATGGCGTGGGCCTCGTCCTTGATCAGGCCATCGGAGCCGGGCACCACCGGGACCTTCGCCCCGATGGCGATCTCGCGCGCGCGCGACTTGTCCCCCACCGCCGCGATAACCTCCGGGTCGGGGCCGATGAACCCGATCTTGCAGGACCGGCAGACCTCGGCGAAGTGGGCGTTCTCGCTGAGGAAGCCGTAGCCCGGGTGGATCGCGTCCACGTCGGCGATCTCGGCCGCGGAGATCACCGCCGGGATGTCCAGGTAGGACTCGGCCGCGGGAGCCTTGCCAATGCAGATGGTCTCATCCGCCTGGCGAAGGTAGAGGGCGTCCGCGTCCGCGGCGGAGTAGACCGCGACGGTCTCGATCCCCATCTCCCGGCACGCGCGGATGATCCGCTGTGCGATCTCGCCTCGGTTGGCGATCAGGATCCTGCGGAACATCAGCGCGGGCGGATCAGGTAGAGGGGCTGCCCGAACTCGACGGGCTCGCCATTGTCGACGAGGAGCTCCACGATGGTGCCCCTACACTCGGCCCGGATCTCGTTCATGACCTTCATGGCCTCGATGATGCAGACCACGGACTCCTCCTCGACCACATCGCCCGTTCCCACGAAGGGATCGAGCACAAGCGCTGGCTCCGTCCCCGCCCTATCGTCCGGCGAGTAACACTCACACGAGGGGTTCCACCCCATTTTCCCCGATCCTAACTCAAGCTGGACACCACGAGAGGTCCTCCTCACGTAC
>JBDQFW010000249.1:0-4740 GCA_040265735.1 Planctomycetota bacterium
GGCCCCCTGCGGCCGAGACCGGGAAGATTCTTCCGGCTGGCAAGGGAAGGAACTTCCGCCCCCTGCACGCAGTTCCAGGCCGCGCCCCGCCGGGGCTGGCGGGGAAGGGGAGGGCCCCTCGCCGGGGGGATCCAGCGAGGGGCTCCCAGGGGGAGTTGCCCGCCTCGGGGGCGGCGGGCGGGTGCTGAGTGGGGCGGTCAGGCCCCCGTGTGCCGTCAGATCAGGTTGACGGCCTCGCCCAGGAGCTCGTCCTGGGTGGAGATGACGCGCGCGTTCGCCTGGAACCCGCGCTGGGCCTCGATGAGGCGCACGAACTGCTCGGCGGTGTCCACGTTCGAGCCCTCGAGGGTGCCCGCGTGGATCGAGCCGCGGCCGCCCACCTGGGCCGCCGCGAGCTGATGAGCGCCCGAGTTGGCGCTCTCCCCGAACATGTTGCTGCCGAGGTCCTCGAGGCCCTCCGCGTTCGCGAAGCGTGCGACTCCAAGCTGGGCCAGGTCCTGGCTCTGCCCGTTGGTGTAGAAGCCCACCACGGTGCCGTCCTTCTCGACGAACACATTGGCGAGCTCGCCGTCCGAGTAGCCGTCCTGGGAGTCCACCAGCACGCTGGCGCCGCTGCCGAACTGGGTCAGGCCGTCGAACGCACCGTCGGTCCCAAGGCCCAGGCTCATGGTCTGGGGGCCGCTCTGGCCGTTCCATTGGACCTGGATGTCCTTGGCCACCGCGGCGAGGCCGATGGGCTTGCCGTCGGCGTCGAACTCGATCCCGGTCAGGGGCGAGCCGGGGCCGCCCACGAGGACCTGGCCCTCGCCGGCGGGCACCTCGGCGCTGACCGACCAGGTGAGATCCGGCTGGCGCTGGAAGGTCAGCGTCAGGGTGTGGGCCACGCCCGTGGCGTCGTAGACCTCGCTGGAGACCACGACCTCGTCGGCGTCCGTGCCCTCGGTGCTGACCGAGAGGGCCAGGCTGGTCCAGTCGGAGGTGCCCTGGTTGCCCGCGACATCCTCGAGGGTGAGCAGCAGGTCGGCCTCGCCCGGGGTGTCCGAGGTCACCACCAGCTGGCCGTTGTTCAGGCTGACCGTGGAGCCCGTGAAGGCGCCGTCGAGGAAGGTGACGAGGTCGCCGAGGGTCGTGCCGTCGGTGCCGTAGGTGAACACGGCGGACACCGCGGAGCCGTCGCCGTCCACGCCGGAGACTTGGATCTGGTCCCCCGCCGCGTAGTCCGAGAGCTTGGAGGTGAGGTCGTTCAGATCGGTGCCGGTCGTGACGGGCTGGTCCACGCCGGTCACCACCCCGCCGCTCAGACCGAGCAGTCCCGCCAGGTCGTTCGTTCCGCCCGGCAGGACGCTGAGGCTGGCCTCGCCGCCGTTGCGCACGGAGGTGAGGGAGAGCGAGGCGCCGGCGTCAGCCGCGACCACGCCCTCAACACCCTGGAACGCGGCCAGGATGTCGGCCATGGCGATATTGCCCGCGCCGTCGGTGAGGACCGAGACCTGCTGGGTCACCCCGCCACCCACGACGACCTCCATGGTGTAGGCCGTACCCGCGGGCGAGCCGGTCGCGAAGACCGGGCCGGACGCGGTGCCCATGAGGGTCGCGGGAGTGCCCGCCTCGAACGAGGCCTGGCTGGTCAGCACCTCGGCCAGGGGACCCGACACGACTGCGGGCAGGTTGCCCTGCAGCTCGACGTTCTGGGTGGCGCTGGGCGGGAAGAGGGCGTCGGTGTCCACGGTGATGGTGTTGCCCGTGACATCGAGGACCGGATAGCCCGAGCCCTGATCCACGAGCATGTGGTTCAGGTCGAGGCCGAAGGTCCCCACGCGGGTGAACATGCGGCGGTTGTTGCCCTGCAGCGCGAAGAAGCCGTCGCCCTCGAGGGCCAGGTCGAAGATGCGACCCGTGCCCGTCAGAGCTCCCTGACTGAAGGTCCGGTCGGTCTCCATGCCCGCGGCGCCAAGACCGATCTGGACCGCGTTGCGCCCGCCGAGGGTCCCGTTCGGGGCGCTGGCGTAGCGCAGGGTCTGGGCGAAGGAGGTCGAGAAGGTGCCCCGCATCGACTTGAAGCCGGGCGTGTTCGAGTTCGCGAGGTTGTTACCGATGAGGTCGATCCACTGCTGGTTCGCCTTCATCCCGCTAAGCGCGATTCCGAGGGAGCGTGACATGATGATTCCTTTGTTCTTGGGCGTTTCGGGGCCGTTCTCGTCGTTCCTGTGCGATCTTGCGTGCGGCCGGATCAGCCCTCCGCGGAGCCGTCGTCCTCGCCAGAACCCTCGCCAGAGTCGCCGCTGCCCGCGTCATTGTTCGATCCCGTCGGCTCGGCCCCGACGCCGGTGACCTGCATCAGGGGCACCTCCTCGCCGCCGATGCTGAGCAGGGCCTCGCCGTCACGGACGCGCACGCTGTCCACGAGGCCGGTGTGCTCGGTGCCCTCGGCATCGGTCCAGGTGACCTCCTTGCCGATCAGGGCGCTCGAGCCGGTCATCTGCTCGAGCAGAGCGTTGCCCTGCTGCAGGACCGCCAGCGCGACCAGGTTCTCGTTCACGCCCTGCATCTCCTCGAGGGACGAGAACTGCGCCAGCTGGGCGATCATGTCCTCGTTCTGCGTGGGGTTCATGGGGTCCTGGTTCTGCATTTGCGTCACCAGGAGCTTCAGGAACGCGTCGCGGTCGAGCTCCTGGGTGGGGAGCCCGGCGCTGGCGCCGAGGCTGAGCGGGTCGTTTGCGGAGATTCCGTTGAGCATGGTCCTAGGTCCTACGCGATGAGGTCGAGGGCGCTGTCGCCCGTCAGGTGGCGCGCAACGCGCGCCGGGTCGAGGTCCTCCTCGGGCTCACCCGAGGAGGCGTTCGTGGAGGAGCGCGCCGAGCTCTCGGCGCCGCGATCCTCAAAGGGGGTCTCGTCGCCCGGCTCCGCCAGGACGACCTCGAACCCCTCGATCTCCAGGCCCTGCTGCTCGAAGAGCCCGCGGAGCTCGGGGAGGTGGCTCTCGAGGGCAGCCAAGGCCTCGGGCCGCTCGACGATGAGGTGTGCGTGAGCCTTGCCCTGGTCCACGCGCAGCTCCACTCGCAGGCGCCCCAGCTCGGCCGGATCGAGGCGCAGCACCGCCGTGCGGGTGCGCGGCGAGAGCGCCATGCGGACCTGACCGAGGATGCTCTCGGCCTGGGCCATGCGCGCGGGCTGCGCCGCGGCCTTGGTCGCGGCGCTGGCAGAGGTCACCGAGCCGGCGCCGGGCCCGCTGACCGCGACGGCGCTGGTGAGCGGGGTGGCGGACTGGCCGGCAGGTGCCTGGCCAGCGGAGCCGGCTGCGGCACCAGGCGTCAGCCCACGCGCGGCCTGGGCCAGCGCGGCCAGGGCCTGCTGCGCCGCGGGTGCTCCAGGGGCAGGGGCCGCGGCCATGCCAGCCGCGCGGGGAGTGCCGGAGCTGGAGGTGTCCGATGCGGGTGCGTTCTGCCCGCCCGATGCCTGCGTCGCGGCCCTGCGCTCAGAGGTCCCTCGAGTCTCTCCGCCAGCCGCATCACGCGTCGAACGCCCGCTACCGATCCCAGCGCGGGGCTCAACGGCCTCCCTGCTTCGATCTCCGCCTGCATCGCCCCCGCGGGAGACGCGCGCAGCAGCGCTTCGATCGGCCCCCAGCTCGGAGGCCTCCAGAGCGCGGGTGCTGCCCTCGCGGCTGAGCACGCCAGAGACCTGAGGAGCAGTCGCCACCCAGCTCCAGGTGGGCATGGGAAGGGAGGGGGCGGCCTCCTGGGCCTCACGCTCCAGACCCCGCAGCACCCCCTCGAACGGGGTGGTCGGCACGCCCGCCGGGACGACGGGGCGACGGCCAACGGCCGGTCGGGCCGAGGGTGCGGTGCGCGGGAGGGACTCCATCGGGAGCCCCCTGAAGCAACGGGGATGCCAACCCGCCTGCAGGCAGCCCCGGGCCCCTTTCCTCAGCCAAGTGGGAAGGAACTACCCCCACGGGCGGAAGGAAGTTCCCCCGCCGAGAAACCGTGTGCCCTACTTCTCGCGGACCTCGCAGCGCCCGTCGGGGTGACCGATCACGCAGACCTGGGCGAGGCCCAGGAAGAGGCCCGACTCCACCACCCCCGGCACCGCGTCGAGGGCGAGCTCGAGCCCCTCGGGGTCAGCGATCCCTTCCGGAAAGTGGCAGTCGAGGATCTCGTTGCCGTTGTCCGTGCGGAAGACCGCGCCGTCGGGAGCCATGCGAAGGAGCGGCTCCGCCCCCAGCCCCTTCACCGCCCGCGCCACCACGGCCCGCGCGAAGGGCACGACCTCGACCGGCAGCTTGAAGGTCGTGCCAAGGCGCTCGACCACCTTGTCGGGGCCCACCACGATGGCCTCCCGGCGGGAGATCGAGGCCACGACCTTCTCGCGCAGCAGCGCGCCGCCGCCCCCTTTGATCATCCGGAACTCCCCATCGATCTCGTCAGCCCCGTCGATGGTGAGGTCGATGGCCTCGACCTCGTCCAGGGTGGCCAGGGGGATGCCGAGTTCGGTGGCCTTCGCGTGGGTGTCCTCCGAGGTCGGAACGCCGCGCACCCGCAGGCCCTCCTGGGCGATCCGGTCGGCCAGCCTCACGAGGGTGAACCAGACCGTCGAGCCGGTGCCGAGGCCCACGGTGGTGCCGTCCTGGATCAGGTCCGCGGCCGCATAGCCGGCCACCTGCTTGGGGTTGTGGGCGTGGGACATGGGCTGGGCATGGTAGGCAGGCGAGTTGGTCGAGGCACGCGTGGGGAGTCGGGG
>JBDQFW010000250.1:0-4663 GCA_040265735.1 Planctomycetota bacterium
CCCCTGGCCGACGGGCCCCCGCGCCCCGCCGAGGCGGGCCTCCCCTTCGAACAGCCGGCGCGCCCCCGCGCCTGACTCCCCATGCGTCTCGCCCGACTCGAACTCCTCGGCTTCAAGTCCTTCGCCGACCCCACGGTCCTCGACTTCGGCCACCGCAGCCTCACTGGCGTGGTGGGTCCCAACGGCTGCGGCAAGAGCAACGTCGTCGATGCGGTCCGCTGGGCCCTCGGGGAGACCCGCCCCACCTCCATGCGCGGCTCGGGGATGACCGACGTCATCTTCAAGGGCTCGGCCAGCAGGCCTGCCATGGGCTTCGCCGAGGTCACCCTGGTGTTCGACAACACGGGCGGCGTGCTGCCCGAGCGTGGAGCCGAGGTGAGCGTGACCCGCCGCCTCGAGTCCAGCGGTGAGGGCGAGTACCTGATCGACGGGCAGCGCGTGCGGCTCAAGGACGTCAAGGACCTGCTCTTCGACACCGGGCTCGGGTCCCGTGGCTATGCGGTCCTCGAGCAGGGCCGTATCGACGCGGTGCTCTCGGCCAACCCGCAGCAGCGTCGCGCGATCTTCGAGGAGGCCGCGGGGATCTCTCGCTACCGCCAGCGCCGGCACGAGACCGAGCTGCGCCTCAAGCACGTGGCCGCCGACATGGAGCGGGCGGAGGATGTGATCCGCGAGCTGCAGAGCCGCGTGCGCTCCCTGAAGATCCAGGCCGGCAAGGCCGAGCGCTGGATCGAGGCGCGCGGTGAGTGGGTCACCCAGCGCCGCCGCCACCTGGGGCACCGGCTGTTCAACCTGGACGGAGAGCTCGGGCAGCTGCGGCCGCGGATCGACGAGCAGCAGTCCGTCCTCGAGGAGCTGCGCGGGCGCCGCGCCGAGCACGATGCCGAGGCCGAGCGGCGCGAGGCCCAGCGGGGCGAGGTGGTGGCCGAGCTGGACCGCGTGTCTGGCGAGTCTGGGCGCCTCGAGGGCGACGCGCGGGCCCTGGCCGAGCGCGCTCGCGCCCTGCTGACGCGCGTCGAGAACTGGGAGCAGTCCGCCGAGGAGGAGGACCAGCGTGCCGGCCAGCTTGGCGCAGAGCTGGAGGCCCAGCGGGAGCGCGCAGCCCAGCTTGCGGAGGACACCGCGCGCCTGCTCGCCGAGGCCGAGGCCGCCGGCGCCACGGTCCAGGCGCTCACCGAGAAGGGGCGCGCCCTGGGCCGCACCTACCAGGAATCCCGGGCCCGCGCTGCGCGTCAGAACGACGAGGTGCTCGAGCGCCTGCGCGAGCGCGGGGAGGCGGGCAGCCGCGTCCGGCAGCTCGAGGAGGAGGCCCCGCGCCTGGAGCAGCGTGTGCAGCGCCTGGAGGCGCGCGGCGGCGAGCTCGGTGCGGCTCTGACCGAATCACGGGCGCGCACGGCGTCCGCACGCGAGGCGCTCGCCGCCAGCGAGTCCGAGCAGGACGCTGCGCTCGCCGCTCGGGACGCGGCCCGCGTGACGCACGAGGAGGCCCAGGCCTCCCTGCGCGGACTGGAGCGCCGCCGCGGCGAGCTGGAGCTCGAGCGTGCGGGGCTCGACGCACGGGTCGAGGCCCTGCGCGACCGCGAGCGTCAGCTCGAGGAGCTCTCAGACGGCACGCGGCGCCTGATGGAGGCCGTGGAGGGCGGCGAGGGCCCGTGCTCGGCGGACGCGCTCCTGGGCGTGATCGCGGACCACATCGCAATCGACACGCGCCTCTCCCGCGCCCTGGACACGGTCTTCGGCGACCGCGCCGCGGCCATCGTCGCTCGAGACGCGCACGTGGCGCGCCGCGTGCTCGAGTGGGCACGCCAGGAGGAGGTGGGAGAGCTCTCCATCGCCGTGCCTCCCGGGCTCGGGGCGCCGCCCTGTCCTTCGCCCACCGACTACGCCCTCTTCGCGCGCTACGGCAACGGGGTCGAGGGACGGCTCTCGGACCTGGTGGCCTGCGCCCCGGCCTTCCGGCCGCTGGCGCGCGCGCTGCTGTGCGATGTGGTCGTGGTCTCCAACCTCGACCTCGCGCTCAAGCTCGTGGGGGACAACCCCCAGTGGCGCTTCGTGACGCCGGTGGGCGAGCTGGTCGATGCCGGGGGCCTCAGTGGCGGTCACCGCGAGATCGGCCAGGGCGCCGTCGGACGGCGCGCTCAGGCGGACGAGCTCGAGGCTCGCAGCGCGGACCTCTCGCGCGCCCTGGACCGGCTGGCGGATGAGCAGCGCCAGGCGGACGAGGCCGCGGCGGCCGCCGCGGCCGCCCTCGGCAATGCCGAGGCGGCGCGTGACGCTGCCGTGGCGGCCCGCTCGACCAGCGCTCGGGAGCTGGCGGAGGTCGAGGGGCGGCTCACCGAGCAGGAGACCGCTCTGCGTGAGCAGGAGGCCGAGGTCGAGCGTGCCCGCGAGGAGCACGCGCGCGTGGCCGCCGAGATCGGGAGCGCTCAAGAGGCCGAGGCTGCGGCCAACGCGGCCTTCGAGGCCGAGAACCAGCGCCTCAGCGCGCTCGAGCAGGAACGCCGCGAGCTGGAGGCCCAGCGCGACGAGGCCCTCAAGGAAGCCTCCGCCGCCGATGTCGAGCGCCAGCGTCTGGCCTCTGAGCACCGTGCCGCCGAGGAGAGCGTGCGCAGCGAGCGTGCGCGCATCGAGCGGGACGAGGAGGAGGTCGGGCGCGCGCGCAGCCGCGCCGAGAACTTCCGCCGCAATGCTGCCCAGGGACGCGAGGAGGCGGCCCAGGTGGAGCGCGACCGCGCCGAGCGCGAGGCCGCCGCGGCTGCGCTCGCTGAGGAGCTCGAGGCCCTGCGCCAGCGGGAGCGTGAGGGTGCTGCTCACGCCCAGGAGGCGCGGCGCGAGGCCGAGGCCGTGCAGGCCGAGCTGGACCGAGTCGGCGAGGCCCAGGGTCAGGACCGGATGCGCGTGCAGCGCCTCGAGCTCGAGCGTGAGGAGCTGCTCGTGCGCGCGGATGAGGAGCTGCAGCTCTCGGCCATGGACCTCAAGGAGGGCTTCGAGCCCGAGCCGGAGCTCGCTGACGGTGGCGCCCTGCGCGCGCTGGGTCAGCGGGTCGCCGAGCTGAAGGGCGTGCTCGACAAGCTCGGACCCGTGAACCTGGAGGCGGTCCACGAGCTCGAGGAGGTCTCGGGGCGCCTGGAGCACCTCGAGACCCAGTCCAAGGACCTGGCCGAGGCGCGCCGCAACCTCGAGGAGACCATCCGCAAGATCGACGAGGAGTCGCGGCGGCTGTTCCTGGAGACCTTCACCGAGGTGCGCGAGCACTTCCGTCGGATCTTCCGCCAGCTCTTCGGCGGCGGCAAGGCGGACCTCGAGATGGAGGCCGACAGGGACGTGCTCGAGGCGGGGATCGAGATCCTGGCCAAGCCTCCCGGGCGCGAGACCCTGCCGATCGGCCTGCTCTCCGGCGGCCAGCGGACGATGACCGCCCTGGCCCTGCTCTTCGCCGTCTTCCAGAGCCGGCCCAGCCCCTTCTGCATCCTGGACGAGGTCGACGCAGCCCTCGACGACGCGAACGTGGACCGGTTCCTCGCGATGCTCGACAGCTTCCGCGAGACCTCCCAGTTCGTCGTGGTGACCCACAACAAGGGCACCATGAGCGCTTGCGAGGCTCTCTTCGGCGTGACCATGCAGACCAAGGGCGTCTCGCGCTTCGTGTCGGTCGAGCTGTCGGAGGTCGACGAGTTCGCTCCCGAGTCCACCGGCAAGGCGAAGGAGAGCGGCCCGTCGCTCCTGGGTGAGGGGCGCCTCGCGGATCCGGACGCCGTGGACGAGCACGGAGAGCCCGTGGTCGAGCTGCGTCCTCAGCCGCGGCCGGAGAAGGCCGGTCCCGCCGAGGCGGAAGGAGCCGACGAGCCCGAGTCGGCGCCACCCGCGGAGTCCGCGGCGGCTGAGGCCTAGTGCTGCGACCGGGGCCTAGGGCAGCGCCGGCCTAGGGCGCGCCGCCCTAGGACAGCGGCATAGGTGCTCCGTGGCGACACTGGCCTGCGTGATCAGCGTCCGCCCTCAGCGTCCGCCCTCAGCGCGCGTTCTGCAGCACGCGGAGCTCGAGATCCACGAGGCCCCGCGTGAGCAGGCGGCCGAACTTCGCCACCGACTCCTGGCTGCACTTGTCCAGGGTGTCGGCGGAGGTGTGCCACCACGGCCGCATGGGGCCGCCGTAGTCCAGGTCGATGAGGTCCACCGCCGGCAGGTCGAGGTCGAGGAACGGCAGGTGGTCGTCCTTCACCAGGGTGCCCCGGGACGGGCGACCGACGCTGGCCTCGAGGCCCTCCGCCCGCGCCGCCTCCCAGAAGATCTGGCGCACCCACGCGGTGGAGTAGTCGTCCCAGGTCAGGGTCAGGTCACGGTCGGCCACCATGTCCACCACGACCACCGCGCCTACGCGCCGGTCCTCGCCGCGCTTGCAGAGCTCGATCGCGTGGCGCCGGGAGCCGTAGGTGTTGTCGCTGCCCAGCCAGTCTCGGCGCACCGCCTCCTCGCCGTCGAAGAAGGCCAGGCGCCAGGTGGCCTCACGAGGCCCGCTGGCCGCCAGGCCACGGCCGAGCTCGAGCAGCACCGCCGTCGAGGAGCCGCCGTCGTTGGCGCCCACGAACTCGGCGCCGAGGAACTTGGTGTCCACGTGTCCGCCCACCAGCACCATCGGGGCCTCGGCCTCGGCCGCGGGCAGGTC
>JBDQFW010000251.1:0-4653 GCA_040265735.1 Planctomycetota bacterium
GCGATCCGACTCGCGCTCGAAGTTCAGGTCCGCCTGCTCCCAGAGAGCGGGAGCGCGCACACCCCAGAGGGCCTGCGGGTCGGGGCGATCGAGAACGAACCCTCCGATCCGCTCCAGCTTGCGCCCCCCACCACTGTCCAAGAGGGCGTGTCCGCCGAGGGATGCGGCAGGAAAGGCAGTGGGCCTGAGCACCGGCGCATCCTAGCCCTCCCAAGCGCCGCCCGTGGAAGCGGACGGAGAGGCACGAGGGAGTTCACCCGCCGCACGCCCCGTCGGCCCCCGAGACCGCCGCGGTGAGCTCGAGCGGTCCTGGCTCGTTCCCCGCAACAGCTGCGAACATGCCCTGATTGGGCTGGCAAGGCCGCCGGCTGTTCACTCGATCTGGCCGCTGAGGCCGCCTGCAGGCGTCGCCACCCGGGCGCGCCCAGGAGGACCCGGTAGGTGCCCCCCAGGACCGAGGCGTCCACGCCCGCGGCCGCGGGCCCCCCTGCAGGGGACGCCGCCACCCGCAGACCGCGCTGGCTGCCGTCGGCGAGCTCCAAGGTCACGGACCAGGTGCTGGTCTCGAGGGGCCGGTCCTCGAGGACCTCGTCGAGGAAGGTGCTGCGCAGGGCCTCGAGCAGGCTGTCCACCGATGCGCCGGCCGCGGGGTCGCCCGCAGGGGTCCGCCACACCCCCACCCGGGCGAGGTCGCGCTCGAGCACGAGCGCGCGCTCCCCGGAGACGAGCTCCACCCGGCGCACGAGCCCCGGCTCGAAGGTCAGGAGGCGCGCGTCCAGCCACCAGGCCGGGTCGAGCCGCACGGGCGCGAAGAGCGGCAGGCGGTAGGTGCGGTCCTCGGAGGGCGCGCGGCCATAGGTGGCGCGTCCGTCCGGCGTCAGGTCACCCTGCAGGAGCTCGGCCAGCACCTGCCCCTCCGCATCGCGGACGGTGACGAGCGTGCCCTGGTCCACCCCGTACTCGCGGTGCCGGGCGGCGTCCTCGGTGACGAGGTCCAGGGTCGAGAGCGAGGCCAGCCGGGTGAGCAGGTCCTCCGCGAGGGTCGTGCGGGCGGCATAGCCCAGGGTCGCGGGCAGGACCCAGTCCTCCCCGTCTCGCCGCAGGACGAGCGGCGCGGTGCCGTCCGCGCGCAGCTCCAGCTCGGCGGCGGCAGCCGTGTCGAGACCCGGGAGGAGCGGACCGATCACGCGGGCCGGCCCCTGCCCTGGAAGGGTCAGGAGGTCGAGGGCAATCAGGGCGACCAGTAGCACCGCTAGGAGGAGGTTCGGGCGGCTCATCGGCGGCGGCGCTCCCTCTGGTTCCAGACCAGCCCAAAGAGGAGCACGAGGCCCAGGCTCACGCCCACCGGCGCCCCCATCAGGCCCCAGCGCCCGGCCTCCGCGCGGCGCTCGGCGGCGGCCCGTCGGCGCGCGCGGTCCGAGAGCTCGGCAACCGTGTCGTGCAGCCCCGCGTCGAGCAGGCCCTCCGCGTCGAGCTCCTCCTCGAGGAGGTCCCGCAGGGGCCGCGTCCGCGGCAGCCGCGAGCGCAGGGAGATCAGGTCCTCGTCGGCGAGGAGCCAGTCGAGCAGGTTCTCGAACAGCAGCAGCGAGCGCGCGTCGAGGCCGGGCAGCAGCTCATAGGGATCGCGATCCCGCACGAAGTCCGCGTCCCCCACGAGGATCACGCGGGCGCTGTTCGCGCCGTCGAGCACGGGCTCGTCGGTCACGCCGCCGCCCTCGCCGCCGCCGATCAGGTCGAGGGGCTCGGGCGCGCCGCGCCGGAACGGGGACGGCAGGGTCCCGGTCAGCACCGTGGCCAGGGCCGAGCGGCGCCGCGGGTCGCGCCGCAGGGTCGCCGTGCGCGCCTCGAGCACCGAGGCGTCCTTCACCAGGGCCTCCACCAGCTCCACGACCCAGGCCTCGTCCGAGCTGTGGATCGGATCCAGGCGCGTGACGCCCGGCGGCGGCTCGGCCTCGGCGAAGGGCTGCGCCCAGCCGAAGGCCACGCCCTCGAGGCCGGCCGTCGGCGGGAAGGTCGCGCTCATGCCCGCGCGCGCGACCTCGATCACCGCCGGCGTGCGCAGCTCCTCGCGACGCGCGCTGCCGGTCGGACGGCCGTCGGCGCCGAGCTGGGCGACGAGCACGCCGCGCCGCCCGGCCCAGCCCGCGTCCCACACATGCCCCGGCACGAGGGGGGCCCCCCACGCGCGGGTGAGCGCCTCGAAGCCCGTGGGCGAGGGCGGGTCGCCGCGCATGGCGTGCACGGCGCGCTGGCCCTCGGCGTGGGCGTGCATCTGGACCGAGTCCAGCAGCAGGAGCGCGGGCACGCCGGCCTGGATGGCCTGCTCCACGGCGAAGACCGCCCGCGGGTGCCAGTCCAGGGGCTGCACCACCACCAGGGCGTCCAGGTCGTCGGGCACCGGCTCACCGGCCTCCAACTCGGCCGAGGCCACCGGCACCAGGTCGAGCCGCCGCGCCAGCTGCGCGCGGAGGCCGTGGTACGAGCCGAGCTGCCACGAGCTGCGCGGATCCGTGTCGAAGCTCTCGCCCGCCCAGCCCACGCGCGGTCGCCGGTCACGCAGCATCCGCGCCACGGCCCCGACCACATCGGCCTCGAGGGTCCACGGCTCAGCCCAGGCCACGCGCTCGGTGCGGCCGCGGTAGCGCAAGAGCAGGCTGCGGTGGACGAGCTGGCGCGAGACGCCGGTGCCCTGGGAGGCCTGGACGGGCCGCGCCTGCAGCCCGTGGGTGCGGGCGTCGAGCTCGGCCTGGCTGTCCACGGAGGGGTCGCGGACATCGACCAGCATGCGCCCGCCGGCGAGGGCGCGCAGCTCCTCGAGCTGTGCCTCCACCCGCGCCTTCTCGATGGCCGCGCGGCCCGACTCGACCTCCGCGGTGAAGAAGGCGTGCACCGAGAGGGTGTCCTCCAGCTGGGCGAGCACGCGGCGGGTGACCGGGCTCAGCCCGTAGAGGCCGTCCTCGGAGAGGTCCACGCGCCCCGCAGGGAGGCGCTCGAGGAGGCGGTTGGCCTCCACCCCGAGCCCGGCAACAAGCAGGGTGGTCAGGAGGAGGGAGCCGCGGGTGCGGCCGGTCCGGGGGCTCATGCCTCCCTCCTGCGCTCGACCACGGCGGCGTTGAGATAGAGGCCCGCCAGCACCAGCGTGAGGAAGTAGAGCCCGTCGCGCGGATCCACCACCCCACGGGCCGCGCTGCCGAGGAAGCGCGCGGCCGGCGTGAGGGAGTCGAGCGCGCCCGCAACGCCCGCCGGGAAGACCTCCACCACGAGCCGCAGCAGCCACAGCGCAAGGAGGGCGAGCGAGCCGGTCAAGAAGGCCACCAGCGGATCGCTGGCCAGGGCGCTGATCCAGAGGGCCAGGGCCACATAGGCCGCGCCGAGGAGCGTCGCGCCGGTGAGGCCGACCCAGACGGTGGACCAGTCCAGGTCCCCGAGGCGCCCGACCGTCACCGCCACGGGCAGCACCAGCAGCAGGAGCAAGAGAGCCACGAGCGTCGTGTGCGCGACGAACTTGCCCAGCACGATCTGACCCACGCGCAGCGGGTAGGTGAGGAAGAGCTCCTCGGTGCCTGCCCTTCGCTCCTCCGTCCAGGAGTTCATGCAGAGGGCGGGGACGAGCACGCCGAGGCTCAGGGGCAGCCAGGCGAAGAGCACGATCAGGTTGGCCTCGCCGCCCTCCCAGAGGCTGGGCAGGGGGACGCGCCCGACGGGCAGCCCCACCAGGAAGAACAGGGCGGCGGACGCGACGACGAAGATGCCGATGACCGCGTAGGCCACGGGCGACTCGAAGGCGGCGCGCAGCTCGCGGCCGGCAATGGCGAGGATGCTCCTCACGCGACCTCCTCAGCAGGGCCGCCGCGGGTGCGGCTGAGGAAGATCTGCTCGAGGGTGGCGAGCTCGTGCCGCAGCTCGAGCAGGGTCCATCCCTCCGCGGTCGCAAGCTGCTGCAGCGCCGGGGCCGCCGCGCGCCGCGACGCCACCCTCAGGGCGCAGCGGGCCGAGCCACCGCGGACGGGCGCGAGGGCCTCCGCGCCGGAGACACCCTCGAGGCCCGCAAGGGCGTCCGCAAGCCGCGCCGGCTCTGGGCCGTCGACCTCGACCACCAGCCGCTCGCCCTCGGCCGAGGCCAGCTCGTCGGGCGTTCCGTCGGCGACCAGGCGCCCCCCCGAGAGGATCAGCACCCGACGGCAGACCTCCTCCACCTCGGGCAGCACGTGGGTCGAGAGCAGCACCGTCTTGTCGCGGGCGAGGCGCGCCACCAGGTCCCGGATGCGCACGATCTCGCGCGGATCCAGGCCGCTGGTGGGCTCGTCGAGGACGAGCACATCGGGGTCGTGGATGAGGGCCTGCGCGAGCCCCACGCGCTGGCGGTAGCCCTTGGAGAGGGTGTGGATGCGCCGGTGGGCATAGCCCTCCAGGTCGCAGCGATCGACCACGCGCTCGACGGCGTCCCGCCGCGTGGCGCCGCCCGAGAGCCCGTGCAGGGTCGCGGCGTGGGCGAGGAAGCGGTCCACGCGCATCTCGCGGTGCAGCGGGGTGTGCTCGGGCAGGTAGCCGAGGACGCGCCGCGCCTCGGGGTCAGCGACCTCGCGGCCGCACAGGCGCGCCTGCCCCTGGTCCGGGCGCAGGTAGCCCGTGAGCATGCGCATGGTGGTGCTC
>JBDQFW010000252.1:0-4641 GCA_040265735.1 Planctomycetota bacterium
GTAGACATAGAGCCCGTGGGTCGTCTCTCCGTGCTCGCCCAGGGCCTCGCCGTGGTCCGCGGTCACGGCCACCAGGGTGGCCTCGCGCTGTCCGCGGCGCTCGAGGTCCGCGAGCAGGGTCCCGAGGGCGTGGTCGGCGTAGGCGATCTCTCCCTGATAGGGGTCGGAATGCCGGCTGCGGAAGGGCTCGGGCGGCGTGTAGTTCGCGTGGGGATCGAACAGGTGCAGCCACAGGAACCAGGGCTGGCCCTCCTCGACCCCATCCAGGAACCTGCGCGCGCGCCGCACGCCGTCCTCGGCCACGGTCTCCCGGAACATGAACATCGGGGCCTCCTCGGCCTCCGAGAGGTCGTCGTCGTAGGAGCTGAACCCGCGGTCCAGACCGAAGCGCGCGTCGAGCACGAAGGCGCTCACCACAGCGCCCGTGGCGTAGCCCTGCTCCTGAAGCAGGGTCGCCAGGGTGGGGACATCTCCGGGCAGGCTGTGCGTGCCGTTGTTGCGGGCCCCGTGCTCGAACGGAGGACGCCCGCTCAGGATCGAGGCGTGCGAGGGCAGGGTGATCGGCGCCACGCTGATGCAGCGCTCGAAGCGCACGCCTTCGTTCGCCAGCGCATCCAAGGTCCCCGTCCCGGCGTCCGCGCGCCCATAGCAGCCCAGGCGGTCGGCGCGGGTGGTGTCCAGGGTCACCAGCAGCAGGTTCGAGCCTGCCAGCGGGCCGCTCAGCACCGAGGCCCCTGCCGCGCCGTTTCCGCTCCCCTCGCCGCCTCCACAGGCCGCGAGGCCGAGCAGCAGGGTGAGTGCAGGCAGAGCAGCGAGGGGGCTCAGAGGGCTGCGCATGGGGGTCTCTTCGGCGGGAGCGTCTCGGATCGAGAACGAAGCGCGGCCGATCTCGGAACGAGACGGGCGCTCGCGCATGGAGTGTCTCAGATCCACGCATCCAGCCCAACGCCCTCTTGCGGGAGGTTTCGAGCAGGGGCGGTCCATGGGTGAATCGGAGCACGACGAGCCGGGAGTCCTCTCTCGGCGCACCCCCTCCACGACCTCTCCTCGTCATGCGCTCTCCCTTCCTCCCCCTCCTCCTCGGCCTCGCGACGGCCTCCAGCGCCCTCGCTGCGGATCTCCACGTGGACCCCGTGAACGGCGTCGACGCCGTCGGCGGAGGCAGCCAGGCCCAGCCCTATCGGACCATCGGCTTCGCCTCTCTGCAGTCCGTGGCCGGCGATGTCCTGGTCCTCCGTCCCGGGACCTACGGCCTGGGATCGGGAGAGTCCTTCCCCATCACGCTGAAGGCGGGAACCACCCTCCAGGGCGCAAGCTCGGCCACCACCATCATCTCGGCGGCCGGCGCAGGCGCCGCGGCCGAGATGACGCTCTTCGTGGACGCCGAGCCGGGACAGGGTCCCCTCGTGCTGCGCGACCTGACCATGCGCCAGGGCGGTGGACGCTTCCCCGAGATGAGCATGCTCGCCAGCCACGCGCTCGACATGGAGCGCTGTGCCGTGGAGGGCGGCCTGGCGGGGATCGTCTATGAGCCTTGGGAGGATGCGGCCTCGGACGACCTGCGCATCGTCCAGTGCCAGTTCACGAACCAGACGGAGGCCGCTGTGGAGGCGCTCCTGGCCCCCCACGCCACCCAGCCGGTGGAGGTCGTCTTCTCCGACAACGTCGTCATCGGCGGCGCCTTCGCGGTGGAACTCATGGAGTTCTTCCCCAGCACCGTCGCCAACGGCACGGTGACCGTCACCGGCAACACGATGACCGGCGGCGCCTCGATCCACTGCGGCCACATCTGGGCCAACGACCTGCCCAACCCGCGCTTCGGCGACTGGACCTTCGCGAACAACGACCTCGGCACCAACAGCCTCGACGGCCTCGGCTTCGGCTACGAGGCCCACGCCGGCTCCGGCGATGTCGATCTGCTGGTGGCCATGACCGGCAACACCTGCAACGGGCAGTTCGTCGGCGGCGGCATCGAGTGCGGCGGGGCCAGCGGCACGGGGGACAGCAATGTCTTCCTCTATGTCGACGGCAACGAGTTCTCCGGCCCTGAGGCCGGCCTCGAGGTGGGCCTCCTGAACCCCGACGATGGCGTCTTCGGCCTGCACGAATTCGAGGTCATCGGCAACCGCGCCCAGGGCGGCCTGATGGGAGCCATCATCGCCTTCGAGCAGCTGACCCCCGGAGCAGGCAACCTGGACAAGTGGATCACGCTGCGGGACAACGTCCTCTCCGGCGCGGATGCCGGCGCGGCGGTCATCGCCGAGACGGTCCCCGGTGGCTCGATGTTCGTCGAGCTCGACATGGGCACCGCCACCTGGCTGGGCGGCAACAGCTTCAGCGCGACCAGCGTGGGCGGGAGCGCCCTGCTCGTCACCGGCGAGGGCGGACCGTGGCCGACCGGCTTCGACGCGATCGCGGCCCAGGGCAACCGCTGGGGCACGACCGACCTCGCGGCCATCGAGGCCATGGTGTTCCACAGCCCCGACGAGCCCGGCGTGGCCACGGTGGACTACTCGAACCCCCTCACGGCGAACCTGCAGTTCACCGTCAGCCCCGCCTCCCCGGCGCCCGGTGACCTGGTCACCGTCACCGCCCAGGCGGGCACCGTCTTCAGCCTGCGTGCAGGCCTCGACACCGTCGGCATGAGCCTCGGCGGCGTGGCCGTCCTGGACGCCAGCATCGGCGGCGCGGGCCAGACCCTCACCGGCACCGTCCCCGCGAGCCTGGCGGGCGGCAGCACCGTCCAGCTCGTCGTGACCAACCCCGACGGGACCACGGGCAGCACCTCCCTCACGCTCGGCGCGGGCGGCGGAGGCGGCGGCGGCAACCAGCCCCCGGTCGCCAACGACGACCAGGGCGCGGTGGATGCGGGCCAGAGCGTCAGCATCGACCTCCTCGCCAACGACCAGGCCTTCGGCGGCGCGGGTCTTGACGGCGGCTCGGTCGTGGTCGTGAACGCTCCGGCCACCGGCCAGCTCTCCATCGACGCCCAGGGCGTCGCCACCTACGCCGCGGACGCGGGCGCGGCCAGCGGCGCGGTGACCTTCACCTACACGGTGGAGGACACCCTCGGCCTCGCCTCCAACGAGGCCACCGTCACGGTCCAGGTCACCGCGGCGGGCGGCGGCGGCGGAGGCAATGGAGGCGGCGGCGGCGGCCAGGCCCCGCAGGCCAACTCCGACAACGGCACCGTGGCTGCCGGCCAGAGCGCCAGCATCGACCTGCTCGCCAACGACCAGGCCTTCGGCGGTGCGACCCTCGACGGCTCGACCGTGGCCCTCGTCGGCACCGCGACCCAGGGGGTCGTCAGCGTCGACGCCGCGGGCGTCCTGGTCTATGTGGCCGACGCGAATGCGGCCAACACCAATGACGTGTTCACCTACACGGTCCAGGACTCGAACGGCCTCACCTCGAACGTGACGACCGTCAATGTCCAGGTCCAGGGCAACAACAACGGCGGCGGCGGCAACCAGCCGCCCCAGGCCCAGCCCGACAACGGCCAGGTCAACGCCGGCCAGAGCGTCAGCGTCAACCTGCTGGCCAACGACCAGGTCTTCGGGGGCGCGACCCTCGACGCCGGCTCGGTGGCCCTCAACGGTCAGGCCAGCCAGGGCACGGTCAGCGTGAGCCAGGGCGTCCTGACCTACGCGGCCGACGCCGGCGCGGCGAGCACGAACGATGTGTTCACCTACACCGTCATGGACTCGAACGGCCTCACCTCGAACGCCACCACGGTGAACATCACCGTGACCGGCGCCAACGGCGGCGGCGGCGGGAACGGCGGCGGCGGCCCGCAGGCGCCCCAGGCCAACAGTGACAACCTCTCCGTCACCCTGGGCAACACCGCCAGCGTTGACCTGCTGGCCAACGACACGGCCTTCGGCGGGGCGACCCTGGACGCGGACTCGATCGTGGTCCTCACCACCCCGACCCACGGCTCGGCCTCCCTCAGCGGCAGCATCCTGACCTTCACCAGCGATCCCAGCGATCCTGTGGGCCTCGAGACCCTCACCTACACGGTGGACGACTCGAACGGCCTGACTTCCAATGTCGGCACGCTCTACATCCAGGTCACCGGCGGCAACGGAGGCGGCGGAAATGGCGGCGGCAACGGCGGCGGGAACAACGGCGGCGGCGGCCGCGGCCCCTCGGCCCAAATGGACATGGCCCAGGTCTCCATCGGCGGCTCGGTGGACATCGATGTCCTCGCGAACGACCAGGGCAGCGCCAACGGGATCGACGACGGCTCGGTGACGATCGTCCAGGCCCCCCAGCACGGGACCGTCAGCGTCCACAGCGACGGCGAGGTGACCTACGACGCCGATCCGAGCTGGATCAACGGCTCGGACGTCTTCACCTACAAGGTGGCCGACAACGCCGGCAACTGGTCGAACGTGGCCACCGTTCAGATCGACCTCGTCGGCGGCGGCAACCAGGCCCCCAACGCGGTCTTCGACCTCGCCTCGGTGGACCCGGGCACGAGTGTCGAGATCCATGTCCTCGACAACGATGTCGATCCCAACGGGGACTCGCTCGACTCCGACTCGATCGTGATCCACCAGCTGCCGAGCCACGGCACGGTCTCGGTGGACAGCGGCCGCGTGACCTACACCCCGAACCCCGGCGTGGCCCGCACCTCGG
>JBDQFW010000253.1:0-4640 GCA_040265735.1 Planctomycetota bacterium
CCTCCGATCTACCCTGCCGGGCCATTTTCCCCAAGGGACAACCTGATTCTGCGGGGGGCACCCCGCTCATTCCCGGGGGCCACAGTGCCGCTCTTTACCATTCTCACCCTCTTTCCAGAGGCTGTGGAGTCCTACCTCGCCGTTGGCGTGCTGGGCATCGCAGTCCGGAAGGGCACCATCCGCGTCCAGGCCATCGACCTGCGTGACTTCACGCGCGATCGGCATCGGACCACGGACGACCGCCCCTATGGCGGCGGTCCCGGGATGGTCCTGCGCCCCGAGCCCATCGCCGAGGCGGTGGAGTGGGTCGAGCGCGAGCACGGCCCCCACCGGCGCTTGGTCATGGACCCCGCCGGACGGCCCTTCCAACAGGGAGACGCGCGCGCCCTCGCGGCCGAGCAGCGCACCCTCCTGTTGGCCGGACGCTACGAAGGCATCGACGCTCGCGTACTCGAGCAGTTCGACTTCGAGCCCGTGACCCTCGGCGACTTCGTACTCGCCGGAGGCGAACTCCCAGCCCTCTGCATGCTCGAGGCCGCGGCCCGACTCATCCCGGGCGTGCTCGGCGACGAGCGCTCCGCGGTCGAGGACTCGTTCACGGAGGCCTCAACCCTCGACCACCCGCACTACACGCGTCCGCGCGTGTTTCGTGGGGATGGCGTGCCCGAGGTGCTCATGAGCGGCGACCACGCGGCCATCGAGCGCTGGAGAGAGGACCAGGCGCGCGCGCGCGCCCGACGCTGGCGGCCCGACCTGGCCGAGCGCGAGGGCGAAGGCGGCGGCGCGTAGGCCGCTCGAGGCCCGCTGCGCACCTCACCCCCAACGCACCCGCCTGGAAACGACTGCAACGCCATAGAACACCCCGGAGTCCCGCTCCGGGCGCCGGCCTCGCCGGCACCGACAACCGAAGGAACCCCTTCCCCACCTGCGCAAGCAGCCAGAGCCCCCAAGGGGTGCACGCCATGGATCTCATCGACAGCATCGAACGCGAGCTCGGCAAGGCCGAGAACGAACTCCCCAACCTGCGCGCCGGCGCCGAGGTGGATGTGCACTACCTCATCAAGGAGGGTGACAAGGAGCGCATCCAGATCTTCTCGGGCGTCGTGATCGCGATCCGCGGGCGGGGCATCCGCCGCACCATGATCGTGCGCCGCATCGTCCAGGGCGAAGGCGTGGAGCGCATCTTCCCGCTGCACAGCCCGCGGGTGAAGGACATCGTGGTCCGCCGCCTCGGCGACGTCCGCCGCGCGAAGCTCTACTTCCTGCGCGACCGTACCGGCAAGGGCACCCGCGTGAAGGAGCTCCTCGGCGACAAGGCCCGCGCGGCCCGTGATCGCGAGCGCGCCCGCCGTGCGGCCCTCGAGGCCGCCGCCGCGGAGGCTGCCTCCGCCGACCAGGAGGGCTGAACCCGCCCTCCCCACTCCAGGAACCGGCCCGCGCTCCCGATGAAGGGGGTTGCGGGCCGGTCCCACGGAACGCCCCCCCACGACCACCACCGAACCAGCCCCGAGCGGACGAGCTCGAGCCCGGCCAAGGCCGGCCCCTGCCCCTCTCCTCCGTCCATCCCAGGCGCCCCGGCACCACCCCCAAGTCACGATGGTCGACAAGATCAGCCGCAAGATCACCTTCCTCCTGGGCCTCACGGTCCTCTCGGTCCTCTCCCTCCTGCTGGTCGGGTTCCGATTCGGCCTCGACCTCCAGGGCGGCACTCGCCTGGTCTACTCGGTGGACTTCGAGAAGGCCGTCGAGGAGGGCGTCCTCACGCAGGACGAGCTCGTGGACCGCAACGGCCTCGTCACGAACCTGATCAACATCTGGCGCGAGCGCATCGACCCGACGGGCGTGCGCGGCGTGACGATCCGCAGCGAGGGCTCCGACCGCATCGTGATCGAGCTGCCGGGCAGCGCGAGCACCGTCAGCGGCGCCGCCACGGCAGGCCTCGCGGAGGACGCGGGGGACGGGGACCAGGCTCTGGTGCTCGATGGCAGCCCCGAGGCTCTCGGCAAGTTCCCCGAGGACGGCGGCATCGTCGAGATCGACGGTGAGAAGATCCGCTACGGCGTCCGTCGCGGCTCGATCCTGAGCGACCTCAGCCGCGGCCTCGATGGCACGCAGCTCGCCCTGCACGCCCAAGGGGCCAGCGTCAGCCTGCAAGCCACCGACCCGTGGCGCGCGCGCATCGAGAACACCGGCCGGATGAACTTCCTCATCCAAGCCGAGAGCTCGGATCTGGCGGACCCCGACGCGGCCCTCTCCAGCGATGTGGAGAAAGAGCGCGCGACGATGACCACCTGGGTCCAGGACCACCCGGGCGTCCCGATCGCCGAGTACAACCGCCTCCTGACCTCCCGGCCCGGACCGGTCTCGCGGCTGCGCTGGTACCCCATGCGAGGGGTCACGGAGGAGGCGATCGCGGCACCGCTCGAGGAGCGCGTCCAGGCCCTGATCGTGGAGTCCAACCCCGACTGGCAGTTCGAGGGTGGTGACCTGCGCACGGTGTTCCAGTCCGTCGACGACCTGGGCCTCCCGGCCGTCGGGTTCGAGATGAACGGCCCGCGCCAGAGCGAGTTCGGCGACTTCACCGAGGAGCACGAGAACAAGCTGATGGCGATCGTCATCAACGACGAGATCGTCTCCATGCCCAACATCGAGGAGAAGCTGCCCGGTCGCGGCATCATCCGCGGGCAGTTCACCAGCCGCGAGGTCCAGGACCTGATCCAGGTCCTGCGCTCCGGCTCCCTCAAGATCGCCCCCACCTTCGAGGCCCAGGAGACGGTCGGCGCCACCCTCGGCAACGACTACGTCCGCCGCGGCGCGATCAGCGCGATCATCGGCCTCGCGGCCGTGCTGCTCTTCGCCCTGGTGTACTACCAGCGCCTGGGGATGGTTGCCGCGGTCAGCCTGCTCTTCAACCTGGTGGCCCTGATGGGCGCCATGGCCTTCATCCAGGCGACCCTGACCCTGCCCGGCGTGGCGGGGATCATCCTCACGGTCGGCATGGCCGTTGACGCCAACATCCTGATCTACGAGCGCATCCGCGAGGAGCAGGCCCGGGGTCGCAAGCCCCTGCAGTCGGCTCGCGACGGCTTCGCGAACGCCTTCTCGACCATCGTCGACGCGAACCTCACGACCCTGATCACCGGCCTCATCCTGATGAAGGTCGGCACCGGCCCGGTGCGCGGTTTCGCGACGACCCTCTGCATCGGCATCGTCACCTCGATGATCTCGGCGCTGGTCCTCTCCAAGCTGCTCGTCCACTTCCAGCTCGAGAAGGGCGTGTCCTCTTGGAGCATGCGCCGCCTGGTCGGCGAGACCCGCGTGGCCTTCATGGCCAAGCGCAAGGTCGCGGCAATGGCCTCCCTCGCGCTGTGCGCGGCGGGCCTCGTCGGCTTCGTAGGCACCCCCGACGATCAGAAGCTCGGCATCGACTTCCTGGGTGGCACGACCATGGTCGTGCGCACCGCGGAGCCCCAGACGGCTGAGGGCATGCGCGCCTTGTTCGACCCGGCCCAGAACCCGAACCTGGGTCAGGCCACGAACTTCACCCGCTCGGCCGAGATCTCCCCGATCCTCAACAGCGCCAGCGGTGAGGGCTACACCTCGTTCCGGATCAACTCCAAGGGCAAGAACGACGGTGAGAACCTCGCGGACATCCGCAGCGATGTGGAGACCTGGCTGCAGTCGGTCCTATCCGGCGGCCCGGTCGAGGACCTCGTGAACCAGGAGGGCGCCGTGAGCGGCGTGCTCTACACCGAGGCCAACCACTCCACCACCGACCTCGCGGCAGGCCTGGCCAAGGTCGGCATCGAGGGTGCGACCGTCACCGAGTCCGCCCCCGGCGTGTACGGCTTCTCCGGCACGACCCTGGCGACCTCCACGGTCCAGGAGCTCGGCAACCGGCTCCAGATCGACCTCGCCCAGTTCAAGGACGAGGCGGGCAACAACTTCAACCTGGCCTCCCCCATCGGTGAGCTCAACTCGGTCGGCGCCCAGGTGGTGAGCGAGCTGCGTGACCAGGCGGTCGCCGCCATCCTGCTGTCCCTCTTCGCGGCGGTCATGTACATCCGCATGCGCTTCGCGGAGTACAGCTATGGCTTCGCCGCGGTGATCGCGCTCGTCCACGACGTGATCATCGCCCTCGGCGCGGTGGCCCTCGCGATCGCGACCGGGCTCGTCCAGGTCGAGATCAACCTGGCCATGATCGCGGCCTTCCTGACCATCATCGGCTACTCACTGAACGACACGATCGTCATCTTCGACCGCGTCCGTGAGAACCTCCCGCGGATGAAGGGCAGCCTGTCCGAGATCCTCGACGTCTCGATCAACCAGACTCTGTCCCGGACGCTGCTGACCTCGATCACGACCCTGATCACGGTCCTGCTGCTGTTCCTCTTCAACGCGGGCACCGGCAACGTCATCGAGGGCTTCAGCTTCGCGCTGATCATCGGCGTCCTGTCCGGCACCTACTCGACGATCTTCATCGCCTGCCCGGCCCTGCTCTGGCTGGAGACGCGCCGGCTGAAGAAGGGCGGCGCTCCCATCCAGGCACCGGAGACCCGCCACGAGCCGGCGGCCGCTGGCTCCTGAGCCGGGGTCCCCTACCTTCTGCACGGCGCGCTCTTCCTAGGGAAGGGCGCGCC
>JBDQFW010000254.1:0-4577 GCA_040265735.1 Planctomycetota bacterium
CCCGTGCCGGCCCCCGTGGTCTGGGAGACATCCACGAAGAGGTCTCCTGCTAGGGCGGGCGTGGAGGCCAGGAGAACGGAGCCGAGAAGGTGTGAGGCGGGGTGGAGCTTCATCGAGGGAGCCGCGATCTGCGGCCCCCCAGAGTAGGTCCTGCCGTGGATTCCGGGGATCCAGGCCTCCCCCGGACCCCGATGGGACACACGCGAGCTCCCCTCGGAACTCAGGCCCGGGGCAGATTCGGGCGCTCCAGCCGGCGGCCGTGGGTTCGCAGCCACTCCAGGCGGCGCTCGCCGCCCATGGCCATCAGGCGGAAGAGGATCACGCCGCCGGTGAAGACGCTGACGCTGAGCAGGGCCAGGCCCACCGTCTGGGGGATGATCAGCAGGCCGGCGACGAACTGGATGGCGATCGACACATAGAGGATCCCCGCCACGAACAGGCGCGAGCGGTCGCGGATGAAGCGCGCGCCGAACGGGGCCCCGACGACCACGATGGGCACGCAGACCCACCAGTAGCTCCAGGCGTCCGGGGCCATTCCGCCGCCGGCGTTGTGCTTCCAGAGGAAGCCGACGGCCGCATTGATCGCCATGAGAATCACGGAGGTCGGCGTTGCGATCTTCTCGCTGATCCGAAACCGCAAGACCAGCAGCGAGAAGGTCAGGATGTCGAGTCCGCTTCCGGTGAGGCCGCTGATCGCCCCACCGATCACCCCGGTCGCGGCCAGGAGCAGGCCGTGCTTGGTCGTGAAGCCCTCGATCGTGTCGCGGACCTCGCGCTCAGCCGAGCGGTTGATCCAGAACAGGGCCACCGAGAACGACAGCCAGATCGACAGGAAGGTCATCTTCGTGGCGGCCGGCGGCAGGTGCGGGCTGATGAACTCGATCCCGAGTACCACGCCCAGGGCTCCGCCCAGGCTGCCCCATACCAGCGCGCGCCGCTCCACGGGGATGCGCGTCCACAGGATCGTGGCCGCGGCCGCCGTCATGCCGACCGCCTGGATCATGAGGCTGAAGTCCCGCGCGGTGGGCGGCGGGATCTTGAACAGCATGGTCATGACCGGGAAGGCCACCGCCCCGCCTCCCTCGCTCGTGGCTCCGGCGATGAACGATCCGAACACCATTGTCACCGACATGAACCAGTTGTCGGCGAAGAGCGCCCAGCGGTCGCCGTTCACCATTCCGGTCAGCCAGAGGGCCCATACGAGGCCCGCCACGGCAACGACGGAGTGGATGGCGCGGCGCGCGGGGGCCCGGGGGGTGCTGGATTCAGCCATGATCTGACGCGTCTATCGACTGCTCGGGGAGCGAACTGGACCGGGGAACTCTCGCCGGCAGGTGGTCCGGACCCGGCGGTGGCCCGCAGCCGAGGGGATGCCCTCCAGAGGGGGGCGGCAGGCCTCCAGAACGGTCAATCGCAGGGCCTCGACTCGCTTCGGTCTTCCCGCCTGCCCGGGCAGACCGGTTGGAGGCTCGGCCCCGTCGGGCGAGAATGGCCCCCATGGATGTGGTGACCCAGGGAGTCCTCGGCGCGGCCCTAGCGCAGGCCTGCGCGCCAGCGCGTCGCCAGCGGGTGGCGGCCCTCGCCGGAGCCGTGGGGGGCCTCCTGCCGGACGCCGACATCTTCATCCGCTCGGCGACGGACCCGCTCCTCTCGCTCGAGTACCACCGCCACTTCACGCACTCCCTCGTGGCGATCCCCTTCGGCGGCGTGCTGGCCGCCAGCGTGACCTGGCTCCTCCTGCGTGGTCGGCGCCCCTGGCGGGAGCTCCTGGCTCCCGCCCTCCTGGGCTGGGCGACCCACGGCCTGCTGGACGCGTGCACCAGCTACGGCACGCACCTCACCTGGCCGTTCGACCAGCACCGCGCCGCCTGGAACCTGATCTCGATCCTCGACCCTCTCTTCACCGTCCCGCTCCTGTGGGGCTGCCTGCGCGGGGTCCGAAGGCGCACGCGGATCGCGCCAGCCCTTGGTCTCGGACTCGCCCTCGCCTACCTGGGTGCCTGCTCGGTGCAGCACCTGAAGGCCGAGGTGCTGCAGTCCAAGCTGGTCCAGGCGCGCGGCCACGCGGCCGTCGGCCTCGAGCTGAAGCCGTCGCTTGCGAACAACATCGTGTTCCGCTCCTTCTACGAGTGGGAGGGCGAGTATTGGGTGGACGCGATTCGCGTCCCTTGGTGGGGGGCGGGCAGCGTGCACCCCGGCGAGCGGCACCCCGTCCTGGACACTGAGGCCCTGATCGAGCGCTTCGAGCTCGACGAGGTCCAGCGCGCCGACCTCGAGCGCTTCCGCCACTTCAGCGATGGCTGCCTGATCGAGGACCGGCGCTTCGAGGGCGTCGTAGGCGACTTCCGCTACGCGGCGGTTCCCGACTCCGTGGCGCCGCTGTGGGGGATCGGCGTCGACGGCCTCGCTCCGGGCGAGCATGTGCGCTTCGAGCGCTTCAGCACCCTCGACGCGCGCATGCGCGGCCGGTTCTTGGATCTCCTGCTCGGGCGCGCCGAGGAGCCGAGCCCGGATGGCGCCGGTCCTAGCGTGTAGGCTCGGGTCCGTGCCGCCGCTCAAGCACCGCCCCCTGCGCTCCCGGGTCGCGACCCCGAACGCCGGCCTCGCCGTCGGTGTGGGCGGCCTGTTCGCGGGCATCGGAGCGCTGGTCGTGCGCTCGGGGTGGGCGGCTTGGAGCGCCCTGCCCGAGGGAGCCGAGGTCCTCACGCGTCGAGGCTTCGAGCAGCACGGCAAGGGGCCGGCCCTCACGGTCTTCGGCGGGGTGTTCCTCGCCTTGGGGGGGCTCGTCTTCCTGATTGGGCTGTTCCGGCTGCTCCAGGCCCGTGAGGTGCAGCACGACCGTGACCAGGCCGCTCCGGGCGTCTCACGCTCGCCGGTCCTCGGGGAGGAGGCCTACACCCTGACCGGCGTCCTCCATCGCCTGGGTCCGGGGTGCTTCAGCACGGATCCGAAGCGCGTCGCGGGTAGGAGGCTGGGGCTGGTCCTTGGCCTGCTCCTCGGCTGGTACTACACCGACGCCATCAGCGACCAGGCCGCCCGCTTCGCGCGTGAGCACTTGGAGGCCAGCGAGGAGCCGCTGTTCCTCTATGTGGCCTACACCAGCGCCCACTGGCCCATGCACGCGCCCGAGTCGTGGATCGCGCGCTACCGCGGCGTCTACGACGAGGGCTACGCGCCCCTGCGCGCCACGCGGCTCGAGCGCGCGCGCCGGCTGGGTGTCTTGGAGAACTCTTGGCCGCTGAGCTCGCCCACGGACGACTGGGCGCAGAACCCCCACCCCGCATGGGACGCCCGCAACATGGAGACCTATGCCGCCATGGTGTCGTGCATGGACGCGGGGATCGGCCGCATTCTCGAGACCCTGGAGCAGGCCGGCGCGCTCGAGAACACGCTGGTGATCTACCTGCAGGACAACGGGGCCTGCGCGGAGGGCATGGGCCGGGGCTCGAACGAGGCCAAGCGCCAGCCCGACCTCGAGGGGCGCATGGCGGCCGACCAGCTCCAGCCGCAGATCTGGCCGCCCATGTGGACCCGAGACGGGGAGTGGGTCTCGACCGGGCCCGAGGCCATGGCGGGTCCGGCAGACAGCTATGTGGCCTACGGACGCGGCTGGGCCAACGCCTCGAACACGCCCTTTCGGGGCTTCAAGCACGACGCCTACGAGGGCGGGCTGAGCACGCCCTTCATCGTGCACTGGCCGGCCCGCTACGGCCCCGCGCACGCGGGCTCGATCGTGGACCCGCCGGCCCACCTGATCGACCTGATGCCCACCCTGCTGGATGCGGCCGGCGCCGCCTACCCAGCGAGCTACGGCGGCCACGCGATCCAGCCCATGGAGGGCGTAAGCCTCCTGGACGCCTGGGCGGGCAGCGACCTCGAGCGCCCGGCACCCCTCGCGTTCGAGCACCACGGCAACCTCGCCCTGCGCGACGGCCGCTGGAAGATCGTGAGCCAGTACCGCGCCAAGCAGCCGCGCACCTGGGAGCTCTACGACATGGAGCGCGACCGCACGGAGCAGACCGACCTCGCCACCCAGCACCCCGAGCGCCTCCAGGCCATGGTCACGGCCTGGCAGACCTGGGCCGACCGCGTCGGCGTCCGCGAGTGGCCGTTCTGAGCCGCCCGACGCAACTCAGCTGATCCCGCCGCGTGCGACGGGGCGGCGGCTGCGCGCCCGGCGGCGCTCGCTGCCCCAGTCGTCGCTACGGCCGTGGAAGAGGTAGGGCAGGTCGAGGGCGTCCGCCAGCTCCTGCCCCTGACGTGCGATCGCCACTAGGTTCCCGTGGCCCCGGCAGAGGTTGGCGCGGTGCACCTCGTCTCCCTCGCGCCAGGCGAGGTTCAGTTCGAGGGCAGCCGCCGTGGTGCGCTCCCCCTGGTGCTGGATGCGGAACCAGGCGGCGCAGGCCTGCACCGCGTGCAGGTCCGATCGCGGCCCCCCTTCGAGCACCTCGCCTCCCTGGATGAGGCGCCAGCGCTCGTCGTCCCACTCGAGGTCCGGGAAGCTTGAGGCTCCACGCCGGCCGAGCGCCGTCACCACGAGCCCGGCGAGCCCCAGCCCTCCCCAGACCGCCACGAGC
>JBDQFW010000255.1:0-4534 GCA_040265735.1 Planctomycetota bacterium
GGTCCAGGTCCTGCAGGACCCTTCCATCCGGACCGGCCCATGCGAGCTGGCTGGTGAAGGTGGCCACGTTGCCGAGGAGGCAGAGGTTGCCCTCGGAGCCGAGGAAGCCGCCGATCCAGCCGGGGGCGAGGCTCGCGAGCATCAGGCAGGGCCGTCCGGGGGGCAGGTCGCGGGTGGCTACGAGTAGGTGCTGGGAGCTCACGACGCCGGGCGAGAACACCTCGGTGATTGCCGCCGTCCCGGTCGAGTTGGGAGCGGCCACGCAGTAGCTGGTCCCTGCAGTCCTGCTGCCGGCCGAGGCGAGACCCGTGAAGGGGCCGTCCAGCAGCGGCGCGATGCGGGTGGCCCAGGCCGTATCCGGGTCCAGCTCGTAGAGCTCGCTCTGGGGTGCGGTCACGGCGAAGATCCGGTCGGTCGCGGCGTCCACATGGATGTCCTGGATCCCAGGCACGCCGTGTGCACCGACCCAGGTGCAGGCCGCCGTCGCGGGGTCGATCTCCCACAGGTGTAGGCCGTCCGTGCCGAGCAGGCGGTCGCGTCCGTTGTCGTAGCCGAGGGCGAGGACTCCGCTCGGGCTCGGTGCCCAGGGGCCTCCGCTCGCGGTGAGGGTGCCCACCACGGTGGTCGCGCCGCTGGGGACCGCGATCACCTGCAGGGACAGGCCGTCGGTGCCGTAGAGGACGCCCCGCGCGTGGTCGTGGGCGATGTCGCGCGGGGTCAGGGTCATGGTGCCCAGGGCTTCTACGGTCCCGGTCACGAGGTCCACCCGCGCTAGCAGGTCGAGGGCGTCGAGCCGGGTGTAGATCACATCGGGGTCCGCGGAGTCGGAGGCGCCGTCAAGGTAGAACTGCGAGATGCTCACCCCGGTGGCGCCCGTGTCGCGGTCGATGGTGAAGACGCCGTCCGGCGCGATGCCGATCAGGTCCTGGGCGGCGCTGGTGCTCACGCAGAGGAGCGCGGCTGCGAGCAGGGAGTGGGTGTGGATCGGGCTCATGGTCTCTCTCTCGAGGGCCCGGTGCGGGCCCAGGGGAGAGGTCGGCGCTTGGATCCAGCGGCTGGGGGAGGTCGCAAATGGAGCGCGCCCCCCGGTCCCGATCTCGGGACGCAGGGGGCGCGAGGTGACGAGCTTGAAACCCGTTCGATGTGGAGAGAAGCCCGCTAGAGGAATTCGAGCGCGAGGGGTAGCGAGGTGTTGGAGGTGGGCGTACCACCGACGGAGTCGCGATACCAGGCCTGGAAGTGCCACAGGTCCCCGGGCATGACGCTCGTCGGCAGCGGACTCGTTGGGATCTGCCCGAGGTCCAGGTCGTGAACGACGCGGCCGCTCTCCCCGGCGCACTGCACCCCGTTCCGGAACACGGCCACGCTGCCGAGCAGGCACATGGGTCCCATGGAGCCGTTGCCGGGTCCGATCCAGCCCGGTGCCTGGCTCGCCAGCATGACCACGGGCCGACCGGGGGGGAGCCCTTCTGTGACGAGGGAGTGCCTGGCCATGGCGGCGACCCCGACCCCGAAGGCCATGGTCCTGGCCGCCGCCCCCGTGGAGTTCGGCACGGCGCTGCAGAAGGCGGTGCCGGCCTCTCGCGCGGTTGGGCTCGCGAGTCCGGTGACGGGGCCGATCGCCAGCCAATGGAGGTGGGTGGCTGCTCCGGTTCGCAGGTCGAGCTCGACCAGCTCGGAGGGGGAGTCCACCACGGCCAGGACGCGTCCGGTCGCCGGCTCGTAGTAGAGGTCGCCCATGGAGGCACGACCGTGGGGGCCCACCCTCTCGCAACGGGCCGAGTCCGGATCGATCAGCCAGAGGTCCTGCTGGTCGGCGCCCAGAAGCACGCGGCGAGAGGGATCGAACTCGAGGGCCAGCAGCTCCCCGGGCTGCGGACCTTGGCCCGCGTGGAGGGCGCCGAGGTGGACGGCCAGGCCTCCAGGGACGGGGAGGAGCCAGAGGTCCTGGCCGTCCGTTCCGAAGAGGCGCCCCTGGAGCTCATCGAAGGCCAGCTCTCTCACCGGCGCGTCGAGCATCCCGAGCACCACCGGCGTGCCTGCGGCCCCCTCGACTCGGACCAGGAAGTCCAGGGTGTCCATCCGTGTGAATACAGTCCCTGGCAGGTCACCGTCGGTGGCCCCCTCGAGCTCGTCCTGCTGCGTGAGGATGGCGCACTGGCCGGTGGTCGGGTCCAGGTGCCAGGTGCCCTCGGCGGTGATCGCCACGAGGTCCTGGGCTTGGGACGGCGCGGCCGCGAACGCGACCAGGTGCGCCAGGAAGAGCAGCGCTCTCCGCATAGGCAGTTCTCCTTGCCCGCCGTGGCGGGCGGCAACGGGCCCCTCGGAGCACCACGCTCCACCCGCATCTTTTTGTATTGGCAAGGATCTCCTGACGCCTTCTTTATAATTGCACATTAAGGCCGAGGGGGCGCAGGCGGCCTCTCAGGGGGGGCGCGCGTCAAGTGCAGGGACACGGCCCGGCGGGGCCGGTTCCGCATCAGAGGTCCCGGAGCTCGTGGGGTGGCGGGCTGCGCGCCCATGAGGGGCCCCTTTCCCCGGACTCCGTTCTTTCGTGCGGTAGGGGGCTTCCGCACCGGGGGTTGAGCCTCAGTAGGCTGCGCCCCAAGGAGCTCCCCGACTGCCCGTGGACATTCAGCCCGTCGTCATCGGAACCGCAGGTCACATCGACCACGGCAAGTCCTCCCTCGTGCGTGCGCTGACGGGCATCGACCCCGATCGCTGGGAGGAGGAGAAGGAGCGTGGGATGACCATCGATCTCGGCTTCGCGCGCCTGCGAACCCCTGATGGTCGGAGCCTCGGCCTGGTGGACGTCCCCGGTCACGAGCGCTTCCTGCGCAACATGGTCGCTGGCGCGACTGGCATCGACCTCGTGGCCCTTGTGGTCGCGGCGGACGACGGGGTGATGCCGCAAACCCGCGAGCACCTGGAGATCATGGACCTCCTGGGCGTCCGCCACGGCCTGCTGGTGCTCAACAAGGTCGACCTGGTCGACGCCGAGATGGCCGAGCTGGCGGAGGAGGAGCTGCGCGAGACGGTGGCCGGGACCTTCCTCGAAGGGGCTGAGGTGGTCCGCACCTCGGCCACTTCAGGGGAGGGGATCGACCTGCTCCGCCAGCGCCTGTTCGAGCTCGCCGACGCCGTCGAGCCGCGCTCGGATGAAGGGGTGTTTCGCCTCCCAGTCCAGCGCGTGTTCAGCGTGAAGGGCTTCGGCACCGTGTTGACGGGCATCCCGGTCTCGGGCCGCGTGGCCGTAGGGGACACGCTCGAGGTGCTACCCGGCGGGCAGCGCGGCAAGGTGCGGGGCCTTCAGGCGTACCACGAGCCCACCGAGCAGGGACGCGCGGGGCACTCCACCGCAGTCAACCTCACCGACGTCGACCACAAGCAGGTGGCCCGCGGCCACGTCCTGGCGACGCCCGGCTTCTTCCGCACGCAGAAGATGCTGGGGGCTTCCCTGCGAACCCTCGCCAGCCTGGGGCGTCCGCTGTCCAACCGCACCCCTATCCGTCTGCACGTGGGCACGGCTGAGGTCCTTGGCGAGGTGGTGTTGCTCGATCACGAGGAGCTCGAGCCGGGAGCGGAGGGGCTGGTGCAGCTGCGCCTGGAGGAGGCCGTGGTCGCCGCGCCCGGCGATCGCTTCGTGCTGCGCCGCGCCTCCCCGCTGGAGACGCTTGGCGGCGGCGTGGTGCTCGAGGAGAGCCGCTATCGCCTGAAGCGGTTCAAGCGCTTCGTCATCGACGAGCTCGAGCGGCAGGCGCGCAGCCTGGGATCCTTGGACGCTCTGCTCGAGTCCCTGCTCGTGCGGGCGCCCGAGCGCTGGGCCAGCCTCGAGGAGCTTGCCCTGGACCTCAAGCGTCCACGCCCCGAGGTGGCGAGCCTCCTGGCCTCCCTGGCCGAGGCGGGCCGTGCACGCGAGCTCCAGCCGGGCCGATGGATCCATGAGGAGGCCCTGGCCGTCTCCCTCGACGCCGTGCGTGAGGGATTCTCCGGCTGGTTCGAGGACAATCCCACCCGCGCGCGCATGGACGTGCGCGACCTGCGCGCGCGCGTGCGGCTCGTGCCGGCGCTGGTGGACCGCCTCGTCGATCTGCTGGCCGAGGAGGGAGAGCTGCGCCGCGAGGCCGGCGGAGCCCTCCTCCCGGCGAGGCGCGAGGTGCAGCTGGAGCCCGAGGTGCAGGAGCGCCGCGATCGCGTGCTCGCGGCCCTGGAGGCGGGGGGCGCCCAGCCGCCCTCCCCGGGAGAGCTGGCCCAGGCGCTGGGGCTCCCGCCCCGGCAGGTGCAGGAGATGCTCCGCCTGCTCGTGGACCAGGACGCCGCGGTCCACGTGGGGGCAGAGCTGTTCCTGGGTGGAGCGGCGCACGCCAAGGTGCGCGCGGCCGTGATCGAGAACTGCGAGCGGAACGGAGAGCTGTCGATCCCGGAGCTGCGGGATGCGATCGGGACTACCCGCAAGTTCCTGATCCCAATCCTCGAGGCCTTCGACACCGAGGGCTTGACCCAGCGCCGGGGGAACGCCCGGGTCCTGAAGGGG
>JBDQFW010000256.1:0-4493 GCA_040265735.1 Planctomycetota bacterium
CCTTTTTCTGCGGCATGACGACGCCAGTGGGGCCGGCAGCACAGAAGGGCCGGCAACTCGGCGAGGCCAACACCTCAGCGCTCGAGGTGCACCGCTCCGGTGTCCGCGTCGATGCGCAGGACCTTGCGGCGCCCCTCGAAGCCGAGCTCGACCTCGCCGGCCCACAGGCACTCACCGGCGCGGCCAAAGGCGAGGCGGTCGCCCCCCTCGAACTGGGTGCGCGTGATGATCACGCCGCGGAAGACGGCGTCGCGCGGGTAGTGGCGCACGAACGGGCCGTTGCCCATCGGGGACTCGAGGTCCTCCCCAATCGCCGTCGCGGCTCGGTAGCCCGTGCCGTCGGGGGCGAACCGCACTTCGAGCCGCTCTCCGCGTAGGGCGGCGCGGTTCTGCACATCATGCAGGTCCTCAGAGAGCAGCTGGGCGGCGGCTTCCAGCGTCACCTCGGCCCGGCCGAACCACCAGGGCACCACCACGGCCGAGGTGGCCGCGATGCCCACCAGGACCAGGACGAGGCCCAGGAGGGTGAAGCGCGGGGTCTTGCGGGGGGAGGCGGACATGGAGCTCGGGCCGTCCTTTGCTTTCGAGCGCAGGGCCCCAGGCCTTGAGCCCGGTGGCCCAGTTGGAGGCCAGGCCTCACCGGGGCTCGCGTTCGGGAGCCCGGCGTGACGCGATCCAGGACCACCACGGGCCCTCCGGGGCGTAGGCCGGGCCCCAGGCCCAGTGTCCCGTCCCCTCGGGCATGCGCTCGAAGCGCACCTCGTGACCGGCGGCCTCGAGGGCGTCGGCCATGAGCACCGAGCGCTGGAAGGGCACCGCGGGGTCGTCCACCCCGTGCCAGATCCAGATCGGGACGCGGGGGAACGCGCCCGCGCTGTCCGGATCCCCTCCGCCGCAGATCGGCGTCAGCGTCGCCCAGAGGTCTGGGAGTCGAGGCCCGAGATCGAAGGTCCCATACCCGCCCATCGAGAGGCCGGTGAGATGGAGCCTGCTGCGGTCGATGGGCTCCTCCTGCAGCGTCCGCTCGAGGGCGGCCATCGCCGCGGCCATGGGTGCCGAGGGCTCGGCCGCCATGGGCTCGGGATCCGCGCGGTCCCAGTCGGTCTCCACCCACCGCTGCCCCTCGGGGCACTGAGGCGCCAGCAGGTAGCCCTCGAAGGTGGGCCCCCCGTCGCGCAGCAGGAGCTCGGGCATGTGGGTGAGCTGCAGGGTGTTGTCGGTGCCGCGCTCTCCCGCGCCGTGCAAGAACAGGATGAGGGGCAGGGGGCCCTCCTTCGGCTGACGAGGCACCAGCAGGCGGTACTCCCACTCGCGGCTGCCGCCCTCGCCGTCCGGCGCGACCACGGTTCTCACCTCGGCGCGGTGTGTGCCGGCGCCGTCATCGGGAGAGGTCTGGGGGGCTTCCATCGTCTTGCAGGCGGTCAGGGCACAGAGCACGAGCAGCAGGCGGACCATCCCCCGAGCCTAGCTCGCGGCGCGGGCGCTAGCATGGCCCCCATGGCAGTTCCCAGCCCCTCTCGCCGCCACCTCCTGCGCGCTGGACTGGTCGGCGGCGCGGTCGGATCGATCGCCGCTTGCGAGCCGTGCGCCGGCGTCGCGGGCCCGGCCGTCCACACGCGCCAGCGCGTGCGCTGGAGGCTGGCGAGCAGCTTCCCCTCGACCCTGGACACGATCTTCGGGGCCTCGACGGTGCTCGCGGAGGAGGTCGCGGCCATGACCGACGGCAGCTTCACCATCGAGGTCTACCAGGCCGGGGAGCTGGTTCCCGCTTTGCAGGTGCTCGACGCGGCTCAGAAGGGCTCCTGCGAGGTGGGGCAGACGGCGGGCTACTACTACATCGGCAAGAACCCCGCGCTGGCCTTCGACACCTGCCTGCCCTTCGGCCTGACGAGCCGGCTGCAGACGGCGTGGCTCCACGAGGCCGGAGGCCTCGACCTTGTGAACAGCGTCTACGCCGAGTTCTCGGTGCGGGCCTTCCCGTGTGGGAACACCGGGACCCAGATGGGCGGCTGGTACCGGTCCGCCATCGCCTCCCTCGCGGACCTCAAGGGCCTCAAGATGCGCATCCCCGGCCTGGGAGGGAAGGTCATGGACATGCTCGGCGTGAGCGTCCAGAACATCGCGGGCGGCGAGGTCTACCCGGCCCTCGAGCGCGGCGTCATCGACGCGACCGACTGGGTCGGACCCTACGACGACGAGCTCCTCGGCTTCTATCAGGTGGCGAAGGTCTACCACTACCCCGGCTGGTGGGAGCCCGGCCCGTCCCTCTCGTTCGTGGTGAACCAACAGGCCTGGGACAGCCTGCCCTCCGAGTACCAGGCCATCTTCGCCAGCGCCTCCAACCGCGCCGCGACCGCCATGCAGGCGCGCTACGACGCCAAGAATCCTCCGGCGATGCAGCGCCTGCTCGGCCACGGCGTCCAGCTCGTCCCGTTCCCGGACGATGTGATGGCCGCCGCGAAGGAGGCCTCGGATCAGCTGCTCTCGGACCTCTCTGCCGAGAGCGCGGACTTCGCGCGCATCCTCGAAGCCTGGCGCGGCTACCGCCAGGGTGCGGCGGCCTGGTTCGCCACCGCGGAGCGAGCGTTCCTCAACGCGACGAGCTGAGCGCCCGAGGGCTACGGCGGCTTCCTCGAGCACCGCACAGCAGCCCCAGGGGGCCGAGCGCTCCTAGTGCCAGGCCTTCGCGAGGCGCTGCGCGCGCGCACGCTGGTCCTCGCTCAGCTCCAGGGCCTGCAGGGCCTCGGTCGCCGCGTGGTGCTTCACCATGGCGGCCAGCTCGAACCACATGGCTGCCAGGACCGGGTCCGGCTCGGGCACCCCGCGGCCGTCGCGCAGCATGCGCCCCAGGTTGAAGCGAGCCTGCGCGTGCCGCGCCTCGGCTGCCCGGCGGTACAGGGCCACCGCAGCGCCCTCATCGCGCTCACATCCCAGGCCGTGCTCGCGCATCCACCCCAGGTGGTCCCACGCGGGCGGGTAGCCGGTGGCCGCGGCGCGCTCCATCCACTCGAGGGCCCGCCCGTGGTCCTGCTCCACTCCACGGCCGTCGCGCAGCCCGACCCCCAGGCGCAGCATGGCGCGGGCGCCCCCTGCCTCCGCAACGCGCTGGTCGTACTCGGGGCCGGTCTCGCCCGCCCGCCGCCGCAGGGCGCGCTCGCACTCCTCCTCTCGGTAGGCTTCGACCATGGGCGCCGGCCAAGCGAAGCGCGGGGCGTCCACGGGCTCGTAGCCCGCGAGGTGGGGCTGGTCCAGGCGCTCTCGCGCGTGCACATAGCGCCAGGCCTCGGCGCCGAACACCTCCACGCACAGGGCGAACAGCGGCGGGTCGTGCTCCGCGAGCTCCTCGCGCGTGTCCACCGCCCCGTGCTGATCGTCGTTCTCTCGGTTGGTGTCGAAGTAGCTCTGGACGCCCTCGGCCCAGTACTCCATGCGGTTCGTCTCCGCGTAGGTCCCCTTCCACCGCCCCTCACGGAGGGCCTCGTTGTAGGCGTCCAGCAGCCGCGGATCGAAGGTGGGGTCGGTGGAGGACAGGCCCATCTCGTGGATCGCGTGGGCGAACTCGTGGATGAGGATGTTCTCCGTGGCGTAGGGGTCCCCCGGGTACCCCAGCAGGTTCTCCTCGCCGCAGCTGACGGACGGGCGGTGGCGCGTGGCGCCCAGGCCTCGCGCCCTGCGGTCCCAGTAGCGCGCCGGCTCGAGGTCTGCGTGCTCGGGCACATCCGTCGTCCACTCGTCGAAGGCCATCACGGTGTAGCGCACGCCGTTCGTCGCCATCGCGGCGAGGACCTCCGGGCGGTGGCCGAGCATCTGCAGGATCAGGAAGCGCGCCTCCTGGAGCGCCACCGGATGCACGCGGTGCGAGGCGACGATCGGCAGGCCGCCGGCCTCGAGCCACTGGTCGTAGAAACCGGTCAGGCCAAAGAGCTCGCGCACCTCGTCGGGGGGCGCCTGCACGGCGGGGAGATCCCGCGAAGGGGAGGCCAGGGACGCGAGGAGCAGCAGGGAGATCATTCGCTGAGGGACATGGTCACGAGGTCGGGGAAGAGGACCACGAGCACGAGCGTGAGCACCTGGACACCGATGAACGGAAGCACGCCGCGGTAGATCTGTCCGGTCGTCACCGAGGGCGGCGCAACCCCGCGCAGATAGAAGAGCGAGAAGCCGAATGGCGGCGTGAGGAACGAGGTCTGCAGGTTCATCGCCAGCACGACTCCGAACCAGACCATCTCGGGGCCCTCGATCCCAAGGCTCCGCGCCGCCGGAACGAACAGGGGCAGCACGATGAAGGCGATCTCGAAGAAGTCGATGAAGAAGCCCAGGGCGAAGACCGTGAGGTTCGCCACGAGGAGCAGGCTGAACACCCCGCCGGGGAGGTTGGTCAGCAGGTGCTCGAGCTCGCGGTCGCCGCCCAGCCCGCGGAACACCAGGGTGAACGCGGTCGAGCCGATCAGCAGGAACAGCACCATGGTGGAGAGCCGCGCCGTCTCCAAGGC
>JBDQFW010000257.1:0-4492 GCA_040265735.1 Planctomycetota bacterium
CGCGCCGGCACGAGCTCTGCGGCGAGCCGGCTGGCTGCGACCTGGTCGCGGGACTCGTGCTCCGGCAGCAGCGCGCGGAGGGCCTCTTGGATGCGCGCGGTGGCCCTCGCCACGGTCGCCGGCTGGGCGTCCCCCTCCGCGAGGTCGTCGAGCTTCACCGCCGTCCCAACCGTCGCATGCAGCACGCTGCGGTAGCGGTCTTGGTCCTCGTAGGTGATGCCGACCGGAACGAGCTGCAGCTCGAGGGTGCTGCCCGACGCCGCGAGCGCGCTCAGGGCCATGCGTGCGGTGCCCGTCTTGAAGGGGCGCACGAACGGCTCGGTGCCGCCCTCGCCCTCGGGGTACAGCACGATCGCCTCGCCGCCGAGCAGCGCCGCGTCGATGGCGGCGAAGGAGGACTGGTTCAGGCTCGTGTCCACCTTGTCCTTCTTGCGGTACACCGGGATCGTCCCCGCGGCGCGGATCAGGAGCCCCAGCAGCGGCATCTTGAGCAGGGTGTACTTGGCGATGAAGCGCAGCTGCCGGCGGGTCAGGAACCACATCAGCCCCCCGTCCACCAGGCCGCCGTTGTGGTTGGCGTACAGGATCATCGCGCCCCGCTCGGGGAGTGCCTCCCCGTGGGCTTCGATGCGATACCACGAGCCCACCATGGCCCGCCCATAGGCGCGGATCAGTCCGTACACGCTTGGGATTGTGCGTTCTTGGCCCGGGGGGAGCCTAGCTGTTCCCGGCTCCCCAGCCCCCCTATGCTGGGCCCGGACGGCCGGGATGGTCCCGGGCGTTCAACAAGGAGCTCCCATGGAACCGCGCATCTGGCACCAGTCCTACGACCCCGGCGTCCCCGCAACCATCGACTACGAGGAGCTCACGATCCCGCAGATCTTCCGGCGCACCGCCGAGAAGTTCCCGGATCGTCCGGCCCTGGTCTTCCTGAACTGCAAGCTCACCTACGCCCAGCTCGCGCGCGAGGTCGATCGCTGCGCCGCCGGCCTGGCCGGGCTTGGCGTCACTCCCGGCTCGCGCGTCGCGATCCAGCTGCCCAACATCCCGCAGGGCGCCATCGCCTACCTCGCGGCCATGCACCTGGGAGCGACGGTCGTGATGACCAACCCGCTCTACACCTTCCGCGAGATCGAGCACCAGTGGAAGGACTCGGGCTGCGAGGTCGCCATCACGGCGGACTTCATTTGGGACGAGCTGATCCGCGACCGCCGCTCCGAGCTCAACCCCAAGCGCTGGGTGGTGGCGTCGATCCCCGACTACCTCAAGTTCCCGCTCAACCTGCTCGCGCCGCTCAAGCTCAAGAAGCAGGACCCCAAGCGCTGGGCCAAGGTCACCCCGACCGAGGACATGGTCACCTGGAAGGGAATGATGGCGAGCGCGCCTGCATCTATTCCTATGGCCGAGATGGACCTCGAGGCCGTGGGGGCTCTCCAGTACACGGGCGGCACCACCGGCCCGAGCAAGGGCGCGATGCTCACCCAGCGCAACCTCTCTGTGAACGTGCAGCAGATCGACGCCTGGTTCCCGGATGTGAAGTACGGCGAGGAGGTGCTGCTCACCGCTCTCCCCCTGTTCCACGTCTTCGGTATGAGCGTGTGCATGGGATGGGGCCTGTGGGCCGGGGCCTGCATGGTCCTGCTGCCCAACCCCCGGGACCTCCCCTCCGTGGTCAAGGCGGTCTCCAAGCACCGCATCACCCTGTTCCCGGGCGTCCCGGCGCTCTTCAACGGGCTCAACAACTTCCCCGACATCGCCAAGCACGATGTCTCGAGCGTCCGCTACTGCTTCTCGGGCTCGGCCCCCCTGCCGGACGATGTGATGCAGAAGTTCGAGAAGCTCACGGGCTCCAAGATCGTCGAGGGCTTCGGCATGAGCGAGACCTCGCCCGTGGCCACGGTCAACCCGCTCAACGGCAAGCGCAAGATCGGCAGCGTGGGGGTCCCCGTGGCCGACACCGACGCGAAGGTCGTCGACATCGACACCGGCACGACCGAGGTCGCGCCCGGCGAGGAGGGGGAGCTGATCATTCGCGGCCCCCAGGTCATGAAGGGCTACTGGAACCGTCCCGAGGAGACCGACAACGCCATCAAGGACGGCTGGATGCACACGGGCGATCTCGCCACGGTCGACGACGAGGGCTACTTCCGGATCGTCGGGCGCAAGAAGGACATGATCAACTGCTCCGGCCTCAAGGTCTTCCCCGACGAGGTGGACGGCGTGCTGATGGCCCACGACGAGATCCTCGAGGCGGCGACCATCGGAGTCCCCGACGAGAAGCGCGGCGAGACGGTCAAGTCCTTCGTCGTGCGTCAGCCCGGCTCGAGCCTGACCGCCGAGCAGGTGGAGGCCTACTGCCGCGAGAACCTCGCCGCCTACAAGATCCCGCGCGAGATCGAGTTCCTGGCCGAGCTCCCCAAGAGCAGCGTGCTCAAGGTCCTGCGGCGCGAGCTGCGCGACATGGAGCTCGCCAAGCGCGGCGGCTGACCTGCCCTTGTCGTCAGGGCTCGCTCAGGGGCTCTCTTCGAAGCAAAGGCGGGGACCCCGATCCTGACTCGGGGTCCCCGCAAGAGCCCAGCACGCGGCAGGGCGTGCTCGGCGAGCTCGGCCTGCGAGCACCCACTGCGAGCGGATGGGGGGCCGAGCTGGAAGGTTGGGCTTCCCGCCCTGCAGGCTCAGAAGAGCCAGGAGAGGCGGAAGCCCAGGGTGAGGGCCTCGTAGTCGGTGTCTGCGTCGTAGAGGAAGACGCTGCTGTCCGCATCGGCGGAGCCGTTCGTGAACCGCATGTTCCCGCTGGAGGTGTCGAGGCTCGACTCATAGCCGACGCCGAGATCGAACACGAGGTTGCGCACGACGAGGATCGAGGCGCCGACGCTGACGCCAGCGGAGAGGATGTCCGAGCCCTTGTAGCTGAACGAGGAGTCGTGGAGCCCAGCACCGCCCTGGTTGGGGGTCCTGATCGTCCCGGTCGTCTCGACGTTGTGGCTGTAGCCGAGGTTGCCCCCGAGCCACAGCCGCGTCCGCTTGTGGGGTCCAAACGGGTCCGACCAGAGTCGCCCCGTGAGGAGGAAGCGGTTCACATCGTGGGCCGAGACATCCAGGGGCTGGCCGATGCCTCCCAGGTTCATGGGCTCGGGATCGAACGAGAGCTGCTCGTACCCGAGGCCCAGGGACAGGTTGTGGGTCACGAACATCTCTGCGTGGACGCCGGCCGAGGTCTCGGCGTGCACATCGCTCTCGGCCTGGCCGCCGAAGATGGGAGCCGGCGCGTTGGAGTCGTTGGGCTCGCGGCCGCCCGAGAGTCCGAGCTCGAAGGCCGGCGTGCCGATCTGGGAGCCGGCCATGGCGCCCACCATGACGGCGCCGGTGGAGTCGTGGTGCCAGCGCATGGTGTTGGCCTGGCAGGCCACCGCGAGGGGTGCGAGGAGGAGGATGCGAAGCTTCATGGGATCGGGCTCGAGCAGCCCGTGGGGTCCAGCGAGAGCAGCGAGGTGCCCCCGCGCGAGTGGGGGATCGACGGCGCCGCGCGAGCTGGCGCCAGGTCGATCATGGGGGGGCTGGCAAGAGATCGCAATGAGCTCCTCGCCCCCTTTCTTTTTTGCAGGTTCGATGTCCCCGCGGCCCAACGATTCGTTTTTGAGCGCTCTGACCTGGCCGGGGCTGCCCGCGCGACCCCTCGTCCTCAGCGGTTTCCGAGCACCCATTCGACGGCGTCCCAGACCCTCGCGGGGTATCTTCCCGGTCGCGCTGCGCTCCCTGCCGCGGCCCCCGCATCGAGCGGAGGCCGCCGGCCGCAGCGACCCTCGACCCCCCAAGCATGAACCGACAGCACTTCCTCCTCGTGGCCTCGCTCAGCGCGGCCTTCGTGGGATGCGCCGACGGAGTGGAAGAAGAGGCCGTGCACGCGGTCTACAGCCCCTCCACCGGCAACATCCCTGTCCCGAACGACCTGCTCTACTCGGGCAGCCAGGACGCCACCCTGAACATCCCGGTCGCGGATCCCTCCGATCTGTCGGATCCGCAGGTGGCCATCAACACGCTCGAGGGCTGGTCCACCGTGGCCCCCTTCAACCTCGGGTTCAGCGATGAGGTGGAGGCCTCCTCCGCCATTCCCGGGGAGACCCTGCGCATCTTCGAGGTGACCGTGGACACGACCGCGGCCCCGGTCGGCGGACCCGTCACCGGGATCGTGGGCGAGGTGACGGCGTTCGAGGTGGGCTACGCGCCCGGCGACTCGAGCGAGTCCACCCTCCAGATCCGGCCGACCCAGCCGCTGAAGCCGAACACCGTCTACATGGTGGTCGCTACGACCGGGATCCGCGATGACGACGGCCGCCGCATCGTGCGCGACCTCGAGTACAACATCTTCGCCGCGGACGGGATCTTCTACGATCCGACCTCGCCGGACTTCGATCCGGCGGACGCCTCGGCGGCCCAGCTCGAGTTCCTGATCGAGTCCATGCTCTTCGCGGCCACTGGCGCGGGCATCGAC
>JBDQFW010000258.1:0-4492 GCA_040265735.1 Planctomycetota bacterium
TGCTCGGGGCGCCCGAGAGCGGCCGTTGCCGGGACCGGGCCCAGAGGGATCCCGTGCCAGGCGGCGCTTGCTGAGGGAGGTTTCTGCCGGCCAGTGCCGGGGCCAGTCCCCGCCTCGTCACTCCGCCTTCCTTGAGACGACTTTTCTTGGGACGGGCGGGTGTCCAGTTCTAGACCCCTACGCAACGCGAGAGCGTCCGTTGGCGGGTTGAGGGCCATCGGACCTTCCAAGAAGCCGATGATGAGGATCGACCGACCGGTTCATCACCCGATTCCTGCACCCCCATGAAGCTCCTTCACACCTTCGTCCCTGGCGCCCTCCTCCTGGGCGCCCAAGCAATCGCCCCCCTCGAGCTGCCTTCCGCCGCGGCGCGCTCGCCCGAGGGGACGCAGGCACAAGAGGCGCAGCCGAGAGGAGCTCAGCCGCAGGACGGACCCGGCGTGCGGCAGTCGGTCGGCAGCTTCGGGCGCCGCCAAGAGGAGGAGGGGCCGCTGCACGACTTCATGGAGGACCTGGACACGGTGGTCTTCGACATCGAGGACGCCCTGTTCGCACCGGAGGCCGCGCCCACCGCGGAGGACTGGGCCCAGCATCTCGCCCAGGTCGTCACGCTCCAGGGCCAGTGCCTGGCGGCCAAGGGCGAGCTGCCGCGCATGTTTGGACGGATGCCGGCCGAGCAGGTCGCCTCTCAGCGCGTGGTCTACACGCGCATGATGCACGAGCTCATGCAGGCCCTCTTCGCCCTGGAGGTGACCCTGATGCAGGAGGATCGCGCCGCCTTCCGCACCGCGGTGAAGGCGCTCGAGGACCTTGAGTCTAAGGGGCACGACGCCTTCAAGCCGCGCCGCCGCCGCGGGCGCGGGAACGAGGGCAACGCCGAGGGTGAGCGCACCCGCGAAGGCGGCGGCGCCGAGGGGCGCGGCCGCGGGAAGGACGGCGGCCAGGGCGAAGGCGGACGCTGACGCGCGGAGAGCTTCCCGGCATGCGGAGAGCTCCATGACGTGCGGAGAGCTCCGGGACGTGCGGAATGCTCCATTGCGCGGGCGACTCCGCGGCTCGATGATCGACCCGTGGGCCCCGCCGACCGAGCACACGCCGCGAGCCGCGCGGCGCGCCTGAACTGGCTCCTGGCGATCGCGGTCTGCGCGGCGGGCTGCTGGCCGTTCTATGCGGACCTTGCCCTGCCGCCCATGGCGGCGGACGCTCCGGTCCTGCTTGCCCGCGTGGATCCGGCGCGGGGGGAGGCGCTCGAGTGGATCCTGTCCCAGCCGCACTTCGGCGTGACCTGGCGCCCGGCGACCATGGCCTCGGTGGCGCTGGACCTGCTCCTTGGGGGCCGGCGCATCGGCTGGCTGCGCGTTGTGGACCTCCTCCTGCACGCCGGGGCGTGCCTGACCGTGTTCGCCGTGGCGCGGCGCGTCGTGCCGGGGCGGGCGGGTGCGAGCTGGTGCGCTCTGCTGGTCGCGCTGGGGCACCCCTTGGTGCTCGAGGTCGTGCCCTTCCTCCCGCGCCGGAGCTACTCGCTCTGCGTGGTCCTTGCGGGCTGTGGCACCCTGGCCCTCCTCGGGGCGCGGGCGCGCGTCTTCTTGCCCGCGCTCGCGGCCGCCGCGCTGTTCGCGCTGGCTCTCATGGCTCACGAGGTGGCGGGCTTCTGGATCGTGGGTGCCTTGGGGCTGCACCTGGCTGCGGCGGAGGATCCGCGCGCCACGCTCGGCGCGAGGGCACGGCGCGCGGCCGCGCTGTTTGGCCCAACGGCCCTCGCGGCGACGCTCGTGCTCGTTCGTCGCGCGCAGGTCCTCGAGGGCGGTGGCGGCTACGCGGCGGGCGACGCGCGGCTCTCCGTGGCCGAGGTCCTCACGCGCCTCGCCGAGGGGCTCCTCCCCGGACCCGGCGGGCTGCCGCCCTGGGTGGGCGCTGCCGCCCTGACGGGCGCTCTGCTCCTCTACGCCGGCCGAGGGGGAAGGGGGAGGGCCCTGGCCCTCCTGGCCTGGCTCGCCTGCGGTGCGGGCGTGCTCGCCCTCCAAGGGGTCTGGTTCGAGCGCATGGCCCAGCCCCTCCTCGCGCCCCTGGCCCTCGCGCTCGGGCTGCTGGTGGGCGCGGGCAGTCGGACGCCTCGCGTGCTCGGCCTGTTCTTGGTGGCGCTGGCGCTGGCGCACTCGCCCCTGGTTCACGGCGTGGATCCCAAGTGGCGTGCGGCTCGACGGGCCCGCGCGGGGCTGATCGAGGAGCTCGAGGTCGCCGCCAGGAGCGCCCTGGCGGAGGCGTCCGAGGGAGAGGCTGTGACCCTGCGCCTCGTGCTTCCCTTCCGCGAGGGCGGTGAGGAGGCACCCGAGGCGTCGAGCCCGGCCGAGGCGGGGGAGCACGCCCCCCAAGGAGAGGTTCTCCAGCGCGATGCCCCCGCGGCCCAGGCCGAGGGGCGCGGCCGCGCGGCCCGGCGCCTGCTCTCGCGCGATGCCCTCCAGCCCGTCCGCTGGGTGCAGCACCTCCTCGACCCGGCGCCGATCACCCTGAGCCCGTGGGTCTGGATCGAGGAGCCGACGGCGCCCTATGGCCCGCCGCCCGAGGTCACCCCGGACGGCGCGCTCGAGCTCCCGGTCGATCGCTCCATCCTCGTGGTGCGCCCGGGCACGACCAACCCTCGCCGCCGGCCGTCGAATGCGGGAGCGCGGCTTGCGATCCCGCGCGTGCGCCAGGAGGAGGGTCGCGTGTGGCTGTACGCCTACGGGTGGGATGCACCGGTCCCCGTGCCGCTGCCGATGAGGTGAGTGAAGAGGGCGCTTGAACGCGCTCTCCGCGAGACGCCCTGCGACTGGTGGCGCACTGAAGAGGGGCCAGGGCCCCGGCGCTCATCCTCCCCCGTAGCCGAGGGCCTCGAGCTCGGCGCTCAGGGCGTCGTCCACCTCTTGCTTCCGGGTCTCGAAGCGCGGGCCGAAGCGGGCGCGGAGGCGGCTCACATCCTGGAGCAGCTCGGTCGGGAAGGGGGTCGGGTTGGGGGCGCCGCTGCCAGGGTCTGTCCACAGGTCCCGCAGCTCGAGGGGATCGTCGCCCAGGTGGTAGAGCTGGTCGAGCAGGACCTCGTCGCCGGGGTCCTTGCTGTCTCGGGGGAAGCGGATGAGCTTCCACGGACCCTGCCGCAGGACCGTGGCCTCGCGGTGGAAGGGCTGGGCCAGGAAGCCCGAGTAGAGCGTGCGCTCGACGGCCGGCGGTGACGGTTCGAGGGCCAGGCCGCTCCAGTCCCGCGGGGGATCCAGGCCCGCGGCTCGCAGCAGCGTGGGCGCCACATCGACCGCGTGCACCGTGTCCTCGATCACGAGCCCGCCCTCGAGCCGGCCCGGTGCGTGCACGATCAAGGGCACCCGGAGCTGCTCCTGGAACGCGCTGGTACCGTGCCCCCAGATGCCCCGCTCGCTGAAGGACTCGCCGTGGTCGCTGGTCAGGGCGATCACCGTGTCCTGGGCGAGCCCGCGCTCCTCGAGCGCGGCGATGAGGCGGCCGACCTGCTCGTCCACGAACGCCACCTCGGCGTCGTAGAGCTGGCGGATGTACCGCAGGTCCTCCGGCGTGGGGCCGCCCTCGAGCCGGTCCCACTCGCCGTTCTCGATGGGGAGGGTCAGGCGCCCCTCGTAGGGCCCGACCCAGCGCTCGCGCCAGCGCTTGACGGAGACGAAGGGAGCGTGGGGCTGGTAGCTGTGGAGGTAGAGGAAGAACGGACCGTGTTCGGGGAGCGCGTCGAGGGCTCGCCCGAAGGTGGTCTCTGCGTTCCAAGGCGAGACCTGGAAGCGGTCGAAGCCCTGGTCGAGCCCGAACTTCGGCGTCACGAAGATGCCCTCGGTCACGGCCAGGGTCTCGTAGCCCGCGCGGCGCAGGACCTTCGGCAGGGAGAGCAGCTCCTCCGGCACGCGCTCCATGGCCTGGACCCCGTGCTCGGTGGCGTGCAGGGAGCTGAGCAGCGACACATGCGAGGGCAGGGTCCAGGTCGCCGCGCTCATCACATCGGCGTAGCGCACGCCGCGCGCGGCGAGGGCGTCGATGTTGGGCGAGACCGGCCGCTCGGCTCCGTAGCAGCCCAGCGCGTCGGCCCGCAGGGTGTCGGCGACCACGAGGATGAGGTTCGGCAGGGAGCGGTCGTCACGGGGACGGTCGACAACGACCTCCGAGAACACGGGCAGGTAGCGCAGGTCGCCTCCCTCGGGACGCTCGGTCCAGAGGGTCAGCGTGCAGGCCTCGTTCGCCGACCACTCGGGCAGCTCGACCTCCACGTCATGGAAGCGCCCCGACTCGGAGGTGGTCAGGGTCCGCGTCCACAGGTCATGGGTCCCGTGCACGGGGTGCCCAAGGCGCAGCCCGAAGGTGACCAGGTCGTCCTCGGTCCCAGGGAACGAGCCCGGCGGCCGCACCCGCACGCCTCCGCGGCGATCGGGGCAGACCTCGACTCTCAAGGGGCGCAGGGCGTGACCGAAGCGCAGGCTCGCACCCGCGGGCGGAGTGGTGA
>JBDQFW010000259.1:0-4473 GCA_040265735.1 Planctomycetota bacterium
GAACTCGGACTCGAACAACAACGCGACGCCGGCCACGTTCGAGGGGATCGGCGCGTACGCGGTGGAGGGCGCGCACCTCTACCGGATCGCGTCGGAGTGCCGCGTCACCAAGAGCGCGGCGGAGCTGGAGGTCATGCGGGCGAGCCTAGGCTCCCCGTGGACGGGTGGGAAGGCCCGCCCGGGCCCCGCGCTACACTCCGCCCTCCGCGACCCGGGAGGTGCTGACGCCTCCCCGCGACCCCAGAGACCAGCACCATGTCCCTCGACATCTTCGGCGCGCTCACGGGCCTGTTCGTCATCGTCTACGACGGCTCTCACGCCCTCCGCTACACGCTCGGCCGTGCCCGCGCCGTGGTCGGACCCGGGATCCACTTCAAGGTGCCCCTCCTGCAGACCTTCAAGGTCGAGCAGACCAAGCACACGACCCTCGACCTGGAGCCCCAGGTCATCCAGCTCGACGACAACCTCGTCTACGAGGTCGACTGCAAGGTCCTCTACCAGATCGTCAACCTGCGCAAGGCCCTCATCGAGGTCGACGACCTCGTGACCGGCCTGCAGAACCGGGTCGTGATCGCGGTGCAGCAGGTGGTCTCCCGCAAGACCCGCGAGACGGTGACGGATGTCCAGGGGATGTGCGAGGAGATCAAGGCCGAGCTGCGCTCGATCGAGGACCGCTGGGGCGTGCGCATCCTGGAGTTTGGGTTCTCGAACATCAGCCCCTCCCCCACGACCCTGGAGATCACGCAGCTCGAGCTGCTGGCCCTCGAGAAGCAGCGCCTGTACGGCGAGCTGCGCGGCGAGGGCCTGAGCGAGGAGAGCGCCGTCGCGCTGATCTCCGGCGCGGTGGTCAGCGTGCACCCCGACGAGCCCCAGCCGGGCCTGCGCGCCACGCGCGATCAGGACGCGCGCATCGCGGCCGCCCTTGAGGGTGAGCTCGAGGACCAGGCCGAGCAGGCGCGGAGGCGCCTGGCGGAGCGCACGCGGCTCGAGGACGGCGCCCAGGAGGGACCGGCCGAGGGTGAGACCGAGGGCGAGGACCCCCAACCGTGATCGCCGCGGGCGGCGGCCTGCTGGAGCGCAACCCCCCCGCGAGCGGCGCCGCCCTGCTGGGCGCCGCCGCGGCCTCGGTGGCGGCGTTCTTCCGCGCCCTCTTCCGCACCATCGACTCGGGCCACACGGGCCTGCGCTTCACCTTCGGGCGCGCCGGCGGGGTCCTGCAGCCCGGCCTGCACCTCTTCGTGCCCTTCGTGCAGTCCATGCGGGTCGTGCCGACCCGCTCGCGCACCATGGACCTGCCCGCCCAGCGCATCGTCACGCTGGAGGGCCTCGTGTTCCGCGCCGATGCCAATGTCGTCTTCCGCGTCGTCGACCTGCACAAGGCGCTGATCCAGATCGACGACGTCCTCAAGGGCATGCGCCAGATGCTGGGACTCTCGGTCCAGGAGGTGCTCCGCACCGCCAACCGCGCGACGATCCGCGACACCGAGCGGCTGGGAGCGGCGCTGCACGCGTCCCTGCAACGCCGCCTCGACCCCTGGGGCATCGAGGTGGAGCGGGCGGGCTTCCCGTCGATCGCCCCTGACGAGAAGAGCATCCGCGTGACGCAGCTCCTCGAGGTCACCGCCGAGCGTCGGAAGGCCCTGACGCCCCTCCTCGAGACCACCGGGCGGCGCGACCTCGCTGCGGCGCTCGTGGGTGCTCGAGCCATGCCGATGAAGCGCACCAAGGCGCTGCTCCACCGGGAGCACCGCCGCCGGCGCGTGCTCCGCATCCGCCGCGCCCTGCGCACGAGCAAGGACGAGTGGGGCGACCGCAAGTGGACCCCTGCCCAGGTCCGCCGCGCGGAGCTGAGCCTCGAGTCGCGTCTTCGATAGCCGCGCAGAGGCCCCACTCACTCCTTCGGGTGCACGTCGCGCAGATTCAGATCTCCATGCTTGACGGGGGGGAAAAACGTCGGGAAAGTCAAGCAAAGACTCGCTCCACTCGCTTCGCTGCAGCTCGCAACCCTCGACTCGGCGGGAGGAGTTAGCCCAGAGAATCGCAACTACATTCGAACATGAACATCCAAGTCGTTGGCACCTCCTTCCTCGCCTGTGCATTCAGCGCACTCGCATTCTGCCTCCCGGCGCAAGACAACAACCCTGCTCCGTTCTGTGAAGCCCAGCACGAGCAGCTTCCGGGTGTTGGCCAGGCGGGAGCAGACTGCAACGGCTGCCCGTTCACATTAGAGGTTGAGGGGTGGAACTCGAGTGGGTGTGAGGGCAATTGTACCTTCAGCATCACATACACTACGTCCTGTGAAGGCCAGCCGGTTGTGGTCGACCACACCCTGCTGCTTGTTCCCTGTGGCGACACCCGGAGCCGCTCAGTCACGTGCCCGGGGGCGACGGGGCACTACACCGGTTGGCGCGTATTCTGCAAATCCTGCTGATGAAGTCCTCCACCAAGCTGGTCGCCCTCGCAGTTGGTAGCAGCGCCCTCATCCTGAGTGCAGTCCTGTGGGTAGCCGGGGACTCGGATCCCACCCCCGATCTCCCTGTCGTCGGTCACAACCCGCACGGCCAGCAGGACGAGGCTCGACTCCCTGCAGAGTTGGTCACTCCCCCAGTCCTCCCCTCTGGGCGTGAGAATTTGGATGTCCAAGACAATCGTCCGCGGGCACCTGATGGGCGCTTGATCCTCACCGACTTCCCGCCGGAATATGGGCAGCTTGTCGTGGAGTCCAGCCTAGAACCAGAAGACATCGAGGCCATTTACGGCCACCTCTCGGACGAGGAGATCGTCACCCTCATTCAGGAACGGAGCATCGAGAAGCTCCGGATGTCTCATGAGATTTGGAAGGAAAGGCGTAGCAACGGCGAGTCTTTCCTGATTCGGCTGCAGCCCATGACCAATGAGGCTGGCGAGGTCGTCAGAGGTGCCGATGGGGAGGTTCTTTGGAATGCGCCCAAGCTCATGGGAACTTCCTCGAGCCCGCTCGCCCAAACGGGAAGCAGCGAGCTCATTGATGGAACGCCTCACATGCACTTCGACTACCTGGACCCTTCTAGGTATCCAGAGTACTACCGAATCCGGGACGAGTTCGGTGGCATCCTCCACCTGTATCAGCGGCGTGACGTGGGCCCACTCCCCGAGATGCACATCACCCACGAGGACCTGTGGCCCGAGGGCTATCCAGGGGAGTAGCAGGCCCACACAACCCAGAGCGCGACCACCACGCGAGCACGTAGCACGCGACGCCGGCAAGGAGCACCAGCGGGAACCCTAGCTCCATGGACGCAATCGCGGTCGCGATGGAGCCAACGACCGTGCCTGCCGCGTTGATGGCCCAGGCCCACGGCACCAGGCTCGGCGCGCGCCGCTCGAGGAGCGCGATGCCGTGGGCGAAGGGCACGCCGAGCACGAGCCCGAAGGGCGCTACGACGAGGGCCCCCAGGGCGAGCCGCACGGCCTGGGACTGGCTCGCGGCCCACCGCACAAGCTCTGCACCCTGTGCGTTCCACGCCAGCACGAGGACGGCCAGGGTGGCCGGTACGAGGAGGAACGGGGCCGAGGCGTCCCGGAACCACCGCTGGGTCCCCCATGCGCCCAGCCCCGTTGCGAGCAGGATGCTCGCCAGGGTCACCGTGATCGAGTAGACGGGGTGCCCCACGAGCAGGGTGAGCTGCTGCATGAGGGTGACCTCGAGGGCCACGAAGCCCACGCCCACGGCGAGGAAGTAGCCGAGCGTCGCGACGCGGGGGGCATCGGGCTCCACCACCGCTCGCCTGCGAAGTGGCAGCAGGAGGAGCAGCGCGGAGAGGAGGACGGCGACGCCGAGCTGGACCAGGACGAACAGGGGATTGCCCTGCACCTGGGAGGCCGGCGCGTGGAGCAGGGCCTTCGCGGCGGCCCAGTCCCGGAAGCGCGTGAAGTGGAAGAAGTAGGGCCGGTCGTCGTGAACGGGATCGATGCGGCTGGCGGCCGCCGCCTGGAAGGCGGCCTTGTCCGGCGCGCGCACGAAGGCCTCGACGACGCCGCCCAGGGTCCGCCCGGGGAGGACATCGGCTCCCATGCCGGCCCGCTCGACGAAGGCCATCAGGCGTGCACGCTGCTCGCCGGTGAAGGGCACCTTGCGGCACAGGATGGAGGCGAAGTCGCCGGCGTGGATGACGGCGACGCAGTCCTCGAAGCGCGCCTCCGAGGTCCCCTGCCACGCCTCGTGCACGATGCCGAGCAGCCGCAGGACCTCGACCTCGCCCGAGAGGCGGGTGACCTGGACCGCCCCCTCCGGGCCCGTGACCGCGAACATGTCCTCGAGGGCCTCCACCGTGTAGAGGAAGTTCTCGGCGAGCATGTAGGCCCCCGACGCCAGCGCCGTCCAGGTGTCGATCCCCGACATCTGCAGGAGGTCGAAGCGCTCCTGCTCGGCGAGCAGGGCGGCCCGCCCCTCCGCATGGACGATCTCGACCCCCGGCCGCTCCAGGAGGGCGC
>JBDQFW010000260.1:0-4468 GCA_040265735.1 Planctomycetota bacterium
GGGCTCGTGCGTTCCGGCTCGGATCCGGTTCCGCAGGCCCTCCGGGAAGCCCGGGAGTCTAGGAACGGGCTGCCGCAGGCGTCAAATCGCCAGGCCTCTCCGACGGCCAGCTGAGCCTGCGGCGCGGTGCTTGGATCATGCCGCGGCCGTTGCTAGCGTTGCGCAGGCAGCGTCCCTCGGGCGCCGTGCCCTTCCAGGTCTCCTGCCCCCCGCGGGGAGCGGTCGCCCGGGGCGCGGTCCTCCGCCGGGGCGCGCAGCACCCTCTGGGCCCCGTGGCCCGGGGGCGCTCCGAGCTCCCCTGGGCAGGGGAGGGAGGGGTGACCGCACACGGCGACATCACCGCCGGCTGCCCGCACGGCCGCCGGCACCACGCGCTGCTCCCCCGGGAGAGGCGCAAGAACCGCATCGAGGGGACAGGCTGGAAGAAGATGATCGTGGAGGGGGGGCGCCCCCTCGAGGGGGAGATCCACACTGCAGGGGCCAAGAACGCCGTTCTGCCGATGATGGCCGGGGCTCTGCTGGGCCGAGGTCGCGTGCACCTGCGCGGGGCCCCCAAGCTGCGGGACGTGCGCTTCATGACCTCCCTCCTGCGGGACCTGGGAGCGCCCACCGAGCAGGCGGCCAACGGGGACCTCGAGATCGACGCCTCAGGGGACCTCTCCTCCCGCGCTCCCTACGACACGGTGCGCCGCATGCGCGCGTCCATCTGCGTCCTTGGCCCGCTCCTCGCCCGCCAGGGGCGCGTCGAGGTGAGCCAGCCGGGCGGCTGCGTGTTCGGCCTGCGGCCGATCGACGTGCACATCCGCGGGCTGCGCGCCCTGGGCGCCGACATCTCCCTCGAGAACGGGAACATCCAGGCCAAGGTTCCCCCCGGCGGGCTGACCGGCGCGCGCATGTACCTGGGCTCCGCGTTCGGGTCCACGGTGCTCGGAACCGCGAACGTGCTGATGGCCGCGACCCTGGCCAAGGGCATGACCCAGATCCAGGGAGCCGCGTGCGAGCCCGAGATCGTGGCCCTGGCGGACCAGCTGAATGCCATGGGGGCCCGGATCACCGGCCAGGGCTCGCCGATCATCGAGATCGAGGGCGTGGACGAGCTCGGCGGAGCCGAGGTGGATGTGATCCCCGATCGGATCGAGGCCGGGACCTACGCCCTGATGGGGGCCATGACCGGCGGGCGGGTGCGGGTCACGGGCTGCCGGCCCGACCACCTGCTGATCCTCCTGGACATGATGCGCTCGGCGGGCCTGCCCTTCGAGGTCGGTCCTGACTGGATCGAGACCCAGGCCCGCGATCCTCGCGAGGCCACCGTGCGCTCCACCGATGTGAGCACCAACGTCTACCCGGGCTTCCCCACGGACCTGCAGGCCCAGTGGATGGCCCTGATGACGCAGGCCGACGGGATCAGCCTCATCAGCGAGCGCATCGACCCGGAGCGCTGGACGCACATCCCCGAGCTGATGCGGCTCGGGGCCGACATCCGGCGCCAGAACAACGCCGCCGTGGTGCGCGGGGTGGACCGTCTCAGCGGGGCCCCCGTGATGGCCTCGGACCTCCGGGCCTCGGCGGCCCTGGTGATGGCCGGCCTCGTGGCCGACGGACGCACGGAGGTGCGCCGCATGTACCACCTCGAGCGCGGCTACGAGGCCATGGAGCAGCGGCTCGAAGCCATTGGCGCCGGCGTCATGATGGTCGAAGAGGACGAGTGAGCCGTCTCGGGCGCGGGGAGGTCGCCGCAGACCTCTCTGCCGCCTCGGCCGCCCCTCTCCGCCCACCCTGCCCGGTGGCGCCCCTCCGGCCCAGGGGCTAAGTTGCCCGGTCCACCGGCCATGTTCGAGACCCTCACCAAACGCCTCACCGGCTCCTTCTCGTTCCTGCGCGGTCGCCAGGAGCTGACGGAGGACAACGTCGCCGAGGGCCTCAAGCAGGTGCGCCAGGCGCTGCTGGAGGCCGATGTGCACTTCCAGGTCGCGCGGCGGTTCACGGACAGCGTCCGCGAGCGTGCTCTGGGGGCCGATCGGCTGCCCGGGGTGGACGCCTCGAACCAGTTCGTCCACGCGGTCCACCAGGAGCTCGTGGAGCTCATGGGCCCCGAGGACGCTCGGCTCCCGGTGGCCAAGCAGGGCCCGACTGTGGTGCTCCTGGCCGGCCTCCAAGGGGCAGGCAAGACCACTACCTGCGCCAAGCTGGCCCGCCTGCTGCGGGACGAGCACAAGCGCCGCCCGCTGATGGTCGCCGCCGATGTGAAGCGCCCGGCCGCCGTCGAGCAGCTGCGCGTCCTCGGCCAGCGCCTCGATGTCCCGGTGTTCCATCTGGAAGGCGCCACGCCCCCTGAGGTCTGCCGCGCAGGCCTGGAGGAGGCCCGCCGCACGGGGGCGGACCTGGTCCTGCTCGACACGGCCGGGCGCCTGCACGTGGACGAGGCGCTCATGGACGAGGTGGCCCAGATCGCCGCCGTGACCCAGCCCCACGCGCAGGTGCTGGTGGTCGACGCCATGACCGGTCAGGACGCCGTGCGCTCGGCCGAGGCCTTCCACGAGCGCCTCGACCTGACGGGCGTGATCCTCACGAAGCTCGACGGGGACGCCCGCGGCGGGGCCGCGCTCTCGATCAAGGAGGTCACCGGGGCCCCGATCCTGTTCGTGGGCACGGGCGAGAAGATCGAGGACCTGGACGCATTCAGCGCCGAGCGCATGGCGGGGCGCATCCTCGGCATGGGCGACGTGGTGGGGCTCGTCGATCAGGCCCAGAAGACCATCGACGAGACCGAGGCCCAGGCGAGCTTCGAGAAGCTCGTCATGGGGACCTTCACCCTCCAGGACATGTTCTCCATGATCCGGATGGTCCGGAAGCTGGGTCCCATGAAGAAGGTGCTGGGGATGATGCCCGGCATGGGCCAGCTGGCGGACATGGATGTGGACGAGCGGCAGTTCGACCGCCTCGAGGCCCTGTTCCTGTCCATGACCCCCCGGGAGCGGCTGAAGCCGGACCTCCTGGACCTCTCCCGCCGGCGCCGGGTTGCCCGGGGCGCTGGTCAGCCGGTCAACGCGGTCAACGACCTGGTCAAGCGCTACGGGCAGATGAAGAAGGCCATGAAGCAGCTGGGCAAGCTGGGCCTGGGCTCGCGGATCGGCGCCAAGGACAAGCGTGCGGCCCTGGCGGGCCTGTCGGACACCGGGGCCATGGTCGATCCCGGCGCAGGCGGGGGCGGAGGCCTCCTCGGGGGCCTCGGAAGCGGCCTGGGGGGGCTCTTCGGCGGCGGCGGAGGCATGCCGGACCTGGGCGGGATGGACCCGTCGGCCCTGATGGGGGGGACCAACCCCATGGGCTCCTCGGCCACCCGCAAGAGCGGTCGCGCCGACGACAAGCGCCGCAAGGAGAAGGCCAAGGCCAAGCAGCGGCGCAAGAACCGCCGCAAGAAGTAGCGGTCCCCGGTGGACAGCGGGGGGGGCCGTTGGCATTCTGTGCGGCCGATCTCAGCGCCCAGGGCCCTCCAGAACGCCCCGGGACACCCCCCGATTGCCCATGGCCGTCGTCATCCGACTCAAGCGTACCGGTCGGCGCAACCGCGCCTGCTACCGCATCTCCGTTGCCGACTCGCGCTCGCCGCGGGACGGTCGCGTCCTCGAGAACCTGGGTCTCTACGACCCCGTGCACCCGACCAAGGAGCAGCAGAGCACCCTCGACATCGAGCGTGCCCGCCACTGGCTCGAGCTGGGGGCGACCCCCAGCGAGACCGTGCGCTCGCTGTTCAAGCGCCACGGCGTGTTCACCGACTGGGGCCAGCCGGCCAAGCCGCGCAAGCGTCCCGGTCGCAAGAAGGTGACTGCCACCCGCACCGCGCGCATCGCGACCAAGACCGCCCGTGCCGACGCCAAGAAGGCGCGACACTCGGCCCGGGTTGCTGCCAAGCGCGCGGCTGCGAAGGCCGAAGCTGCCGCCGAAGAAGGCGAGTGACTCCAGGCTCCGCGCCGCCCAGCGGCGCGTGCGCACAGCGATCCGCCGCGACCGGGGACTCCCTGGCGCGGCGGTTCCCCTAGACAGGACCCCCGTCCGCCCCTCGGCTCCCCCGACCCACATCCCTCTCCGTGGCCAAGAAATCCGAAGTCGTCGCGCGCGTGGTCAAGGCGATCCAGCCTCGTCACCCGCTCCCCGAGTCGCCCGCCGAGGGCTTCACTCTGCTCGAGCAGGGCCTCTACGCGGTCCTCCATCGACACCTGACCGCCAAGCAGGCGGAGCAGACCGTGATTGCCCTGCGGGGAGGCTTCGACGACTGGAACGAGCTGCGCGTCAGCCAGGCCCAGGAGATTGCGCCGTTCATCAAGACCTCCTCGCGCAAGAAGGGGCTGGAACTCCTGAACGACCGCAAGGAGACCGCGCTCCTCATCAAGGACTACCTGCAGGACGTCTTCCAAGAGGTGCACGGGCTCGAGCTCGAGCCTCTCCTCGAGGACGCGGCCTGGGCCGG
>JBDQFW010000261.1:0-4463 GCA_040265735.1 Planctomycetota bacterium
ACGCCATCTCGGTGGCGAGGGTGAACGCGATGGCCGTGATGGTGAGCAGCAGGACCCACAGTCCCAGCTGGCCGAAGCGCTCCACCAGCACCGGAACGCTCTCGTGCGCGAACCAGCCGCCAGGGCCGTAGGGCAGCTGGTTGTTGAGACCCGCGAGCTGCGGGTCGACGGAGCGCTCGCCCGGGAACGCGAGCTCGAGCAGGAACGAGACCGCCAGGATGAAGGTCGCGGTGCCGATCACGCGCACCAGCGGAACGCTGACCTCCCGATGGGTGAGGAGGATGGCACCCCAGAACAGGCCGAGGACGCCAAGCAGGTAGCCCGCGAGGCCCATGCCCAGGAACGCCCAGCCCGCCAGGATCGAGCCCACGGCGCCGCCGTGGTTGGCACCGGCCGCGCCGCCGCCGAGCTGGTAGCTGATGAGGGAGATGATCAGCCACGCGGCGAGCCCGATCATGGAGAGGCCCGTCAGCTCCCGAACGCGGGCCGCGGTGTCCTCCTCCATCGGAGCCCCCATCATCAGGCTCCGGACGATCTCGCGGAGGCGCCCCTCCGGCGCCTGCTTCTTGCCCCTACGCTTCTTTGCGGCCACGGCCTTCGCTTCCCCTCATTGGACTCGGTGTCGTCGCCGCGCGTGCCCACGCGGCGGGCGGTCCCGGGGACTCGCATTCCCCGGAGGGGCATGGTCGGGTTCCGGAACACCCGATTCAACGGGAGGGGTCCCGGAGCCCCTCGGCGAGGCGCACCAGGACCCGAGCAACCTCGTCCTTGCGGCGGTCGAGGAGCTCCAGCTGGTTCCCCTCCCGGTCCAGGAGGGTCGCCGTCGTCCGGTCCCCCCCGAGGGCCGAGGGCCCATTGAGGACGATCACATCCGCATTCTTGGCCTCGAGCTTGCGCGCTGCCCGCCGGAGGCCGTCTCCGGTCTCCAGGGCGAAGGCCACCACGAACCTGTGCCCCTTGCGGCGGGCCACGGTCCTCAGGAGGTCCGGGTTCTCCACGAGCTCGATGCTCGGCGCCTCCCCGCGCTCCTTGGCCTTCCACTTCCCTCGGTGCCGGGTCCGGGGCCGATAGTCAGCCACCGCGGCGGCCATCACGAGGGCATCCGCGGAGGGGAAGTGCTCCCGCAGGGCGGCCAGCATGTCACGGGCGCTCACCACGTCCACGCGGTCGACCCCCTTGGGCGTGGGCAGGTCCACGGGTCCCGCGATCAGGGTCACCCGGTGACCCCGTCGGGCCGCAGCGCGCGCCACCGCGAAGCCCATCCGCCCGCTCGACTCGTTCGAGAGGTAGCGGACCGGATCGATGTGCTCACGGGTGGGACCCGCAGTCACCACGAGGTGCAGGGGCTCAGGCACCGGCCAGGGCTGCCTCCACCGCCACCGCGATCGCGTCGGGCTCGGCCAGACGCCCCGCGCCAACCTCGCCGCAGGCCAGGTGCCCCTCGCCCGGGGCGAGGATGCTCCAGCCGTCCGACGCGAGGGTGGCGAGGTTCCGCTGCACCGCAGCGGCCGCCAGCATGGTCGGGTTCATCGCCGGGCAGAGCACCCTGGGCACGGCAGGGTCGAGTGCCAGGGCGATGCTGGTGACGAGGTCATTCGCGATCCCGAGCGCGAGCCGCGCCGCGAGGTCGGCCGACGCCGGCGCGACCACGGCGACCTGCGCCCAGCGGGCCCACTCGATGTGGTCCATGGCCGTGCTCCGCTCGTGACCCCACTCCGTGGTCGCCGCCGGCTGGCCGGTCACGGCCGCGAAGAGCTGCGGACTCACCAGGCGCGCGGCGTTCTCGGTCAGGGCCACGCGGACCTCGTGGCCTGCCTGGGTCAGGCGGCTAGCGAGGTCACAGGCCTTGTAGATCGAGACCGAGGCCCCGCAGCAGAGCAGGACCCGACTCATGCGCGCTCCTCGAGCCCCGTGATGCGGCGCAGCTCGGCCACGGCGCGCTCCAGGTCGTCGTTCACGATCACATGGTCGTACTTCACGCGCTCGCGATACTCGTCCTCGGCCTTGCGCAGCCGGCGATCGAGCACCTCGGGCGTCTCCGTGCCGCGCCCGGCCAGCCGCCGACGCAGGGTCTCGAAGTCCGGCGGCGCGATGAACACATAGAGGCCCGGGACATCGAGGGCCATCAGCTGCAGTGCGCCCTGGACGTCGATCTCGACGAGGTAGGTGTTCCCGGCCGCGATGGCGTCCTCCATGGGCGCGCGCAGGGTGCCGTACATATTCCCGTACACCTCGGCGTGCTCGATGAAGGCCCCCTCGCGGATCAGCTCGCGGAAGCGCTCCTTGCTCACGAAGTGGTACTCGCGGCCATCCACCTCGCCCGGGCGTGGGGTGCGGGTCGTGGCAGAGACCGAGAACTGCACCCGCGGGTCCTCGCCCAGCAGCTTGCAGATCGTGCTCTTGCCCGTCCCCGAGGGCCCGGAGACCAGCAGCATCTGCCCCACGGCGGGGCTTGAGGGGCCGTCCGCAGGGCGCGGCCCTTCGGCGGGAGAAGAGGTGCTCATTCGAGGTTCTGGGCCTGCTCGCGGAGGCGCTCGATCACGCCCTTGAGCTCCACCACCAGGTGAGCCACGGAGGCGTCGTTGCACTTGGACCCGAGGGTGTTCGCCTCGCGATTGAACTCCTGGGCCAGGAAGTCGAGGGAGCGTCCAGAGGGTTCGCTGGAGGCGAGCAGCTCGCGCGCGTGAGACACATGGGCCGCGAGGCGGGTCAGCTCCTCCGCCACATCGAGCCGGTCCGCGAGGACGGCCACCTCGCGCGCGAGATCGGATGCGGAGACGGTGGCCGCCTCCCCGACGAGCTGCTGCACGCGCTGCTGCAGCTGAGCCGCGTGGCGCGCCTGCACCTCGGGCATCCGCTCTCCAGCGGCCCCCGCCAGGCGCTCCACCTCGGCGAGATGGGCCTCGAGGTCGCGAGTCAGGGCCTCGCCCTCACGCGACCGCGCCGCCACCAGCTCGTCAACGGCAGCCTCGACGGCGGCGAGGAGAACGGGCTGCGCCGCCTCGGGAGCAGGCGTCACGGTCCCCTCCGCCAGCACTCCCGGGGCCTCGAGCACCGCCTCGACCCTGGGCGCTGCGAGGCCGGCCGTGGCCGCGAGGGCCTTGAGCTCCTCGAGCAGCCGGGCCGCGCGAGAGCCGTCGAGCAGCTGGGTCTGCGCCCCGCCGGCCGGCTCGACCTCTGCCGTGAGGGTGACCGAGCCCCGGGCGAGCCGCGCACGCAGGGCAGCCTCCACGGGCGCCTCGAGGGTCGCGAGCCCGTGCGGCAGCCTCACCTTCACAGCAAGGTGCCGGTGGTTCACGCTGCGCACCTCAACCCGCGCGACCAGGCCCGCGTCCTCGCGGGACGCGGCGCCGAAGCCGGTCATCGAGCGGGCCAAGCGGCGCTCCTACTCGGCAGGCGCGCTCGGGGCGTTGAGGCTCAGATCGGCCCCACCGCTGCCCGCGGACTTGTTGATCAGGTGGATGCCCAGGGCGCTCCCGAAGAAGATCAGCGCCACGGCCATCGTGAACTTGTGGATGCCGGCGGCCTTGACGCCGAAGGTCTGCTGACCTGCGGTGCCGAGGGCGTCCGAGAAGCCGCCGCCCTTCCCCTCCTGGAGGAGGATCACCACGATCAGGACGATCGCGGCGAGGACGAACAGGATGTAGAGGAGGGTCGAGAGCAGGGGCATCAGGCTTGCGCCGCCGCGGCGGCGTCGATGATGGGCAGGAACTGGTCAGCGGTGAGCGCGGCGCCCCCCACCAGGGCTCCGTCGATGTCCGGGACGGCCATCAGCTCGGCCGCATTGCCGGGCTTGACGGAGCCGCCGTAGAGGATGCGCGTGGCGTCCGCCACGGCCTGGCCAAAGGGCGCGGAGAGGAGGCCGCGCAGGTAGGCATGGACCTCACCGGCCTGGGCCGGGCTCGCGGTCTTGCCGGTGCCGATGGCCCACACGGGCTCGTAGGCGAGGATCACGCTCCGCATCTGCTCGGCGGTCAGCCCGTCGAGGCCCGCGAGCAGCTGCGTGCGGCAGACCTCCTCAGTCCGGCCGGCCTCGCGCTCCTCGAGCGTCTCCCCGATGCAGAGGCAGACCTGCAGGCCGGCAGCAAGGCCCTGGCGGACCTTGGCGGCGCAGAGGGCGTCGGACTCCCCGTAGACATGGCGGCGCTCGGAGTGCCCGACCAGCACGGTCGTCGCCCCCACATCGCGCAGCATGGCGGCCGAGACCTCACCGGTGAAGGCGCCGGCGTCCTGGTCGCAGAGGTCCTGCCCGCCGACGGCGACCTTCGAGCCGGCCGCGGTGCGCGCGACCTCCTCGAGGTAGACGAAGGAGGGGTAGAGGGCGACCTCCACGCCGGAGGTGCCCTCGGCGTGCGCACTCACAGCCTGGGCCAGCGCGACGGCGGCCTGCCGGTCGAGGTTCATCTTCCAGTTGCCGGCAACGAGGGGAGTGCGCATGGGGGGAGGGGTGTCCAGGGGCGGGC
>JBDQFW010000262.1:0-4460 GCA_040265735.1 Planctomycetota bacterium
CGGTGAGGGTCTTAGCGGGCGTCTTGGCCGTGCTCTGCATGGACCCAAGGTAGGGGGAAGGGCCTCCGCTGCGGCTGCGGCCCGCGCTGTCTCGATGTGATGCAAGGGCCGAGGTGGGTGCCTTGCTGGATCCGTCATTGTGACCTGGTCTAGAAGTGTGCCTCCGCCCGCTCAGCTGCTGAACCCGGCCCGCGGTGACCTCGCGGCTCCGGTCCAGAGCGCCCTCGCGCCCCGCGCGGGGGACCTGCGAGTGCTCGGCGCAGTGATGGTGCCGGGCGTGCTGGTGCTGCTGGGGATCGCGGGCATGAGCCTCGCCAGCGGCGAGCACGTGGGGAACCTGACCCGGGACCCCATGGCGGTCGTGCGCGCACATCCTCTCACCGGGGTGCTCTCGAACCTGGGCGCGATCCTCTGGAGCGCCGGCGCGGCGCTTCCCCTGTTCACCTGGCTCGCGCTGCGCGCGCTGGGTGCTGCGGGGAGGTTCCAGGGGGTGCTGCTCGGCGGAGGCCTGCTGACCGGCCTTCTGCTGGCGGACGACCTCTTCATGCTGCACGAGGGTCTCTACCCGCGATACCTCGGCCTTGGAGCGGACGGCGAGGGGCCCATCTTGGCGCTCTATGGCCTCGCCCTCGCCGCCTACCTGGTGCGCGGACGCGAGCGCCTGCTCGAGGCGCGGCCGTTCCTGCTGGTCGTGGCCCTGGCGTGCTTCGCGGCCTCGGTGCTGGTGGACCAGCTGCCCAAGGACGCCATGCGGGGGCGGGCCCTGATCGAAGACGGCGCCAAGTTCCTCGGCATCGGGACCTGGCTCGCGTTCCAGGGCTCGGTCTGCCTGGCGGCCCTGCGGGAAGGCAGCTGAGGACACTGCGGGAATCTGGCTGGTGGTCCTGCGAGATCGCGGTCAGCACCGCCACGACTTCGTGTCGGAAGCCTCGATGGCAGTGCCGCTCCTCGAGCGGGGGCGAGGCTGCAACCGCTCGCTACTCGGCCGACTCCTCGACACGAAGACGCCCCGCCTGGTCCAGGACCGAGGCGGGGCGTGCCATGTGAGCAGGGGCTGGATCAGCCCTCTTGGGCGGCCTCGATCAGACCGACGAAGCGCTCGACGTCGAAGAAGGTCTTGTCCTCGACGATCTTGTCCCCCTCCCAGCGCCACGCGCAGTGGACGAGGAACTCGGCCTTCTCGCCGGTCTTGCGGTCGGTTCCAGTCCAGGTGAACCAAGAGGCTGTCCAGACGTTGCCGTCCGAGTACTCGCCCGTCATCGAGTAGTAGTTCTCAAGGCTGATGTCGGAGAACACCTCGTGATGGACGGCGAGGCCCGCCTTCCAATCCGCGTTGGTGACGCTTCCGTTCGGGTCGCCCCACTGGTGGATGCAGTCGTCGGCGAATGCGGCCAGGACGGCGTCGAAGTCCCCGGCCATGTAGCTGGCGTGGGCCGCATCGGTGGCCTTCGTGCGCCAGTCCCCCCCGGACGTCACCGGCGCGAGGTCCAGGAACATCGGCTCGTCATCGGCCGCCGGGGTGAACACGCGCTCGACCGTCTGGCCGCTGGCGTCGAGGAGGCGCAGCACCATGCGGTCGTCCGCCTCGCGTGCGATCTCGGCGGCACCCTGAAGGACGCTGCCGCCCGCGGTGTGCATGTGGAAGGTGCCGTTCATGTGACGCCCGTCGGGGAAGTCGGTCAGGACGAGGCGCCCGAGGCCGCCGTCGCTGCTGGCGGCGGTCGAGGTCAGCTGCCCCATGGTCGGGTCCCAGTCCACGAGCTGGCGAGTCTGGACACCGGTCGCGTCGATCCACGAGCCGACAACGGCGTCGACGTCGGGACCGACCTTGGTCCACTGGACGACGGCGTCCGGCATGTCGCCCCCGGTCACACGCCAGCGGCCGAGGGTCCACTCCCACGGGGACGGGGCCGAGCCACCTTCGAGGCGCGCGAGCGTGGTCTGCATGGCCTCCATGTACCGGGAGACATCGCCGTAGCGGAAGTCGCGCACGATCTTGTCGCCGTCCCAGTTCCACATGATGTGGAGGGGGAATCGCATGACCTCACCGGTCGCCCGGCTGGTGACCTGGTACACGCACCAGGCGTAGGTCCACGCCCCGTACTGGGGGTACTCGGTGGTGTTCATCGCCAGGTTCGTGAACTGCACATCCTTGAACGCCTTATGAGTCAGCGCTGTGAACTCGGCCCAGGCTTCGTTGCCGAGGGGCTCCGATCCGTCGGGGAGCCAGATCTTGAGGTCGGGCGACATCAGGTCCTCGCCGTAGCTCATGTCGTTGGCGGCGAAGGCATCGAGCGCGCCCTTGAGGCGGAGCGTCCGCTCGTCGCCCATCTGGGTGACGATGGTCGTCTCCGAGGACGCTTCCTCGGACGGGGCTGAGGTTTCGGGAGTGGTGGCGCACGCGCCCAGGAGGAGAGCGAGGGCCGCGGGAAGAGCGGGGAGGAGGATCTTCATGAGAGGAGCGATCTGTCGAATCGAAGGAAGAGCTGATCCGGGAGTCGAGCGTGGAGAGAGCGCCCTGGAGGGCGAACTCCTTCGTCACCGTAGGAGTTGACGCACGGATCTTCGATGAGACGCTCGTCAAGGACACGCCTGGGAGACCTCGAACACTCGTTCGACCGTTCGAGACGTTCGCCGGACGGTCTCTGAAACCGATCGACCTCGGATGAGGCTGAGGACGCACCGTGGTCCAGCGCCCTTCGGCCCCGCCTGGTCGTACGCAGAAAGCAGGGAGGACGGCAGCGCACGGAGGCCGACTGCCTAGCGGGCGCACGCAGGCTCCATCGCCACTGCTCGTCGGTCGTCTGCGATCGTCGTCGCGGGAGCCCGACTGGATCGGGAGGTGGACGAGGAAGGGGGGATGTCCTTTTCTTCGTGATCGGTGGTTCAGGCCCCTGGAGCCAGACACGGGGCGCCCTCGCAGCGCGTCGCGACCCGTCGGGTGTCGAGTCTCCCCACACCTGTCGGGATTCCCGACAGCCGATCGGGAAGCAATGGCTCGGGGTGGCCAGGCCCCGGAATGAAAAAAGTTCCGCTTCTGGGCCCTCAGGGCTCAACCCGGCGGCCGGAGGAGGCCGATCCGTCGCACATGGCACCGGTCTTGCGTGGGTGCCGCCGACGGAAAGTCCTTCCATGCCGACCCCCACCGCCAAGAACGCCCTGCCCGCCGCCCACCAGGAGGCCACCCGATGAGGAGCCACCTGGATGTGCTGCTGGTTGAGGACGAGGCCTCGACGGCCGAGGCGCTGTGCGCCGTCCTCGAGGCGCGCGGTCACCGCGTGCGCATCTGCGGTAGCGCCGAGGAGGCTGCCGAGCAGCCCGAGGCCGATGTGGTGGTCACGGATGTGCGCCTGGTCCAGGCCTCGGGGCTGGAGCTCCTGGCCGACCTGCGCCGCCGCGGCCAGCGCGCGCGCGCCGTGGTGATGACGGGGCTGCCCACCTTCGAGACCTGCCGCGAGGCCCTGCACCTGGGCGCCTCCGAGGTCCTCGCCAAGCCCTTCAAGGTCGAGGAGCTGGTCGCCGCCGTCGAGGGCGATGCCCGCGACCTGGCCCCGGCCACCGTCCTGCAGCCCACCCGCGTGGCGCTCTCCAAGGAGACCCCGGCCCTGGTGGCCCGCCGCCTCTCGTCCTTCGCCCTCGAGGTCGGCGCGCCCCTCTCCGCCCGCGCGCGCCTCGCCAGCGCCGCGGCCGAGATCGTCCAGAACTGCCTCGACCACGCCTTCGACGAGGCCGGTGAGGACATCACCCTCGAGGCCTGGCTCGACGGCAGCTCGATCCTCGCGCGCATCAGCGACGAGGGCCGCGGCTTCGATGTGGTCGAGGAGGACCTGGCTGGTGCCCGCTCCGCCTTCGACGGGGGCCTCGCCCGCGCCAGCTCGCTGGTCGAGGACCTCCAGCTCGACACCCGCCCCGGCCGCGGCACCCGCGTGACCCTGCGCGTGTTCGCCGCCTCGAGCCGCTTCGACAACGAGCTCGACGACCTGTCCGACGAGGACTTCTTCGCCCCCGGTGAGGCGGCGCGCGTCCTCGAGACCCTGGGGGAGCCCGGCGGCCACGAGGCCGACCAGCTGCCCGCCCACCTCGCCGTCTGCGTTGGCCGCCTGCTGGCCGGCCCGGACCCCCGCTCGATCCTGCGCAACACGCTCGGGAGCTGACCCCATGACGACCGATCCCCAAGCCTTCGACGAGGACGAGGACCTCTTCGACTTCCCCGATGTGGCGGGCCTCCAGCCCCTCACCCCGGAGCCCGTGTCGGCCGAGGCCGAGCCGGCCCCGGAGCCGATCGAGGAGCCCGCGGCGGCCGACGAGCCCGTCGAGGCCGAGGTGTTGCCCGCCGAGCCGATCGAGATCCCCCCGGCCATCGCGGCCCTGGCCGCCGAGGACGAGGGCGAGGACGACGAGGATCTGTTCGCGTTCGAGGAGCTGCTGCTCGACCCGATCGTGATCGAGGAGCCCGAGCC
>JBDQFW010000263.1:0-2488 GCA_040265735.1 Planctomycetota bacterium
GATCCGACCGGCGTGAAGACCTACTCGGACTGGCGCAAGCTGCTGGATGCGGGCGGCATCGACGCGCTCCTGGTCTCGACGCCCGACCACACGCACGCCCACCCGAGCCTGCGCGCCCTGCGCGAGGGCCTCGCCGTCTACACCGAGAAGCCCCTGGCGCACACGGTGGAGGAGGCCGCTCTCCTGCGCCGCGTGGCCGCGGAGGCGGGGCGTCCGACGCAGATGGGCACGCAGATCCACGCGGGTGAGAACTACCGCCGCGTGGTGGAGCTGGTGCGGGCCGGCGTGATCGGCGACATCAAGGAGGTCCACGTGCTCATGGGCAAGGCCTGGGCGGACGGGCGCTATGGCCCGGAGAAGCAGCCGCCGGCCTCGCTGGACTGGCAGGCCTGGCTCGGCCCGAACCCCGACCGGCCCTACTGCGACGGTCTGCACCCTGCGGGCTGGAGGCGGTTCTGGGCGTTTGGGACCGGCACGCTCGGGGACATGGGGTGCCACCACCTGGACCTCGTGCACTGGGCCCTCGACCTCGATCTGCCTGAGGCGGTCAGCTGCGAGGGACCGGAGGTCCATCCCGACGGCGCGCCCGCCTGGTGCCACGCGACCTGGGAGCACCGCGCGCGCGGCGGTCGCGCGGCGGTCAAGGTCCACTGGTGGGACGGGGGCCGCAAGCCGGAGCTGAAGGACTCCGAGGGCCAGCCCATCGCCTGGAACAACGGCTGCGTGTTCTTCGGCGAGCGCGGCGTGCTGTGCGCCGACTATGGCCGCTACCAGCTGCTGCCCGCCAAGCGCTTCGAGGGCTTCGAGCCGCCGGCGCGCACGATCGCTCCGTCGATCGGCCACCACGCCGAGTGGCTGGAGGCCGTGCGCTCGGGCGGGCCGACCACCTGTGACTTCTCGTACTCGGGCCCGCTGTCCGAGGTCGTGATCCTGGGCACGGTCGCGTTCCGCGCGGGCAAGCGCCTGACCGGCTGCAGCGACGGCACCCTGGTGGAGAAGCACCCCGAGGTCGCGCCGCTCCTCACGAAGGAGTACCGCAAGGGCTGGGAGCTCTGAGCCCCGGGGCCGAGACCGGCTGCGCCTCCCGCGCCGGCCTCGCTAGGAGCCGAGGTCCGAGGCGCGCACCGCCGCGAGCTTCGCCGCCATGCGCGCCGTGAAGGACGCGACCACCTCGGCGTGGCCGGGGTCCTCCGCAAGGTTCGTGAGCTGCGCGGGGTCGGCATGCATGTCGTACAGCTGGCGGCCCTGCTGGGCCTGCTCGCCGTACTGGATGTAGGCCCATCGGTCGGTGCGCAGCAGGAAGCCCTTGCCGTTGGCGCTGAACGCTGCGTCGCGGACGGAGCTCGTCGCGTCGTCCAGCAGTGAAGTGAGGTCCTCGCCCTGGAGACGCTCCGGCACCGGCAGGCCCGCCAGTCGCGCCACCGTGGGGAAGAGGTCGAGCAGCTCCACCAGGGAGGCGGAGGTCGAGCCCTCTCCGCGGCCGGGGACGCGCAGGAGGAGCGGGACGCGCGCGCTCTCCTCCAGCAGGCTCACCTTGGCCCAGAAGTCGTGCTCGCCCAGGTGGTAGCCGTGGTCGCTCGTGAACACGACGATCGTGTCGTCCGCCAGGTCCAGCTGCTCGAGCCGCTCGAGCACCTTGCCCGCCTGGCGGTCCATGTAGGCCACCGAGGCGAAGTAGGCGGAGACGGCCCGGCGCTGCTGCTCCAGGTCCATCTGCATGTTCTGGCTGGTCTTGTAGTTGATGCCGCGCGGGGGGATGTCGTCCTGGTCCCCGGGCAGCTTGGGGGGGAGTGGCATCGCCTCCCACGGGTAGGGCTCGAAGTCCGCGGCCGGGGCGACGAAGGGCACATGGGGCCGCACGAACCCCACGGCCAAGAAGAAGGGGCGCTCCTCCTGCGCGAAGCGCTCGAGCAGCTCGCAGGCCTTGGCCGCGGCGCGGCCGTCCGCGTGGATGAGGTCATCCCCCTCGGCCTCGACCGCCACGAAGGTGTTGCCGCCGACGACCGGCCGGGTGCGGTCGGGGTTGCCCTCGAGGGTCTGGCCGCTACCGGGTGCGCGCCACTCGGGACCCGCGCAGTTGTGGCGCTCGCTCCACGAGTCGGGATCGTCCGCGCCGTCGGCTCCCTTCTCGATGTCGCCGGGCACGCCCATGTGGAAGACCTTGCCCACCCGCGCGGTGTGCCAGCCCGCGTCCTTGAAGTGCCGCGGCCAGGTGGCGCGGTCGCCGACGCGCTCCTTGGGCCAGCGGTAGCCGAGCATCTTGAGGGCGTGGGGGTAGTAGCCGGAGAGGAACGAGGCGCGGGAGGGGCCGCAGTAGGTGCCCTGGCAGTAGGCGCGGGTGAAGCGCAGGCCCTCCTCGGCGAGCGCGTCGAGGTTCGGGGTCTGGCAGACCTCGCTGCCGTAGCACGACATGGCGGTCGCGGTGAGGTCGTCCGCGATCAGCAGCAGGACGTTGGGGCGGCGGGCTGCCGAGCCCTGGGGCGCGCTC
>JBDQFW010000263.1:2500-4454 GCA_040265735.1 Planctomycetota bacterium
GGAGGCGCCCTGAGTCACGCCGTCCTGGAGGTCGGACGGCGTGGCTCCGGGGCTGACGACGAGGAGCGGGAGCAGCAGGGCCAGCAGCATGGCCCGAGGGTAGCGCCTGGCCGCGCTCAGGACGCGCGCGGGTGCGCCTGGTCGTAGACCTCTCGTAGGCGCTCGATCGAGAGGTGCGTGTAGATCTGGGTCGTCACCAGGTGCGCGTGCCCAAGGAGCTCCTGGACGCTGCGGAGGTCCGCGCCGCGGTCGAGGAGGTGGGTGGCGAAGGAGTGCCGCAGGGTGTGGGGCGTGGCACGGCGCACGATGCCCGCCCGGGCACAGCAGCGCTCGACCACGCGCCCCTCCTCGTCCAGCAGGGCGAAGTTCGGCAGTCCGCCCGCCCCCGTGCTGAACGGACGCTCACGCGTCCACAGCATGTCGCGACCGAGCCACTTGCGCGCGGCCGCGAACTTCATGAAGCGCTCCTCGTCCGCGCCCTGGCTCTCGACCAGGACGATGGCGAGGTCGTCACCGAATTCTTCCTTGAGCTTGATGGTGGCCGGCACGGACCCCCCGACGCAGGGGCCTCACCTGGTGCCCCAGAACTCCACGAGGACCGGCTTGCCGCGCAGGTCCTTGAGGCTCTGGACGCCGAGCCCGCCCGCGGGCGGAGTGCGGAAGGTGTGGTCGGCCTGGTCGCCGACCTTGATCTGGGCCGAGGCCGCGCCCGCGAGGGCAACGGCGGCCGCCAGGGGCGCGAGGCGCATGAGGAGGCGGTTCATGGCTGGCATCATGGCACATGGAGGTGGCGCCCACCGCAGGCGAACGCCCCTGCCGGCTCGCCGGGCCCGCCGCGGGACATGCCCAGGATGGGCTCAAGGCCCGGGAGCGGGGCCTCCGATCCCCTGACCATGGCCCTCTCCCGCACCCTCCTGCCTGCCCTCGCCGCGTGCGGGGGAATGCTGCTCGCCCAGCCCCAGGACGGGGCCACGAAGGCCCTCGAGGCCGTCATCCAGCGCCAGCAAGAGACCCTCGAGCGGGTCGAGGCGCGCCTTGGCGCCCTGGAGTCCTATGCCCGGGCCCAGGCCAGCGCGGAGGAGGCCTTCGTCACCGCCACCCGCGCGGCCCGCGAAGCGGGCTTCGCCGCCGGCATCAATCCTCACTCGCGCGAGCTGCTGCTGGAGGCCTGGGCCGCCCGCGCCGCCGCCGCGGCCAAGGGCCTGCCGGGAGCCCCCGAGCCGAGCGCTCCGGAAGAGGGCCGCCGCCCGCGGCGCCGGGACTGAGCTGGGGCAGGGCTGCTCGAGAGCCGTGTGGTCAGGCGACTGGGCTGCCCAACGATGGGGCCGCCCGTGAACCGAGCGTCTCCAGAACGCGCCCCCCGGAAACCCCACACACCCACCCCTGGGACGATCGAAAGCCCTCGCGGTTGCGCCTCGCACGCAATCTGTCGCCTCACCCTTTGAATTCCAGGCCCCCCACCCCGGATCCTCGGGCCATGGACGAGTGGATCGACCGCTACCTCGTGCGCCTCCGGGACGCACGCGGCGCCTCGAAGCACACGCTCCAGGCCTACGGCGCCGACCTCGCCGCCTTCGCAGCCTTCTGCGAGGAGCGCGGCATCGACCACCCAACCCAGGTCAAGCCCCGCACCCTGCGCGCCTGGCTCGGCCGCCTCGAGGACGCCGACCTCGCCGGCACCACCGTCCAGCGCAAGCTCTCCAGCGTGCGCGGCCTCCTCAAGTGGCTCGTGCAGGAGAGCATCCTCGACGCGAGCCCCGCCCTCGGCCTGCGTCGCCGCCGGGTCGCACGCAGCCTTCCCGGCGTGCTGAGCGAGAAGGAGGTCGGCGCACTGCTCGATGCGCCCGACCCCGCGACCCAGGCGGGCCTGCGCGACCGCGCCCTGCTGGAGCTGATGTACAGCGCAGGCACGCGCGCCTCGGAGACCGTCGGCCTCGACCGCGGGGACCTCGAC
>JBDQFW010000264.1:0-4423 GCA_040265735.1 Planctomycetota bacterium
TGTTATTGACTGTCTTGTTGCTATTTGTGATCATACTCCTATACAAGCCGAACAATGCGCTCTATTAACTCATATAAATGGAAAGTGTGATATCGTTCGTGGAGAAATCCCTGAGCTCAAAGCTTTTCAAGAAGATCTTGAGTTATACGGTCTAAACGTTCAAATCTTATAAATTTTAATAAATACGGCTCTGTAGCTTAACTGGATAGAGCACCTGACTACGGATCAGGAGGTTTCAGGTTCGAATCCTGACGGGTGTCCCAACCCACGCGGCGGGCCCCAGGCCAAGGCCTGGACCCGCCGCGCTCCATAGCCCCCCGGGGTCGTTGGCGGCCCGCGCCGGACCGCCGACCAGGCCCCCCGCGATCTCTGACAACCCGGAGGAGCCCGAGCGGCTCGGCGAGGACGCGCGCTTCATGGCGCTGGCCCTCGACGAGGCCCGCGCGGCCGCCGCCCGCGACGAGGTGCCCATCGGCGCCGTGGTCGTCCGGGACGGAAAGGTCCTGGGGCGCGCCCACAACCTGACCCGCGTCAGGCGGGACCCCACGGCCCATGCCGAGGTCCTCGCGCTGCAGCAGGCTGCCAGGCGCACCGGAGACATGCGGCTGCCTGGGGCCACCGTGTACTGCACCGTGGAGCCCTGCTTCATGTGCGCAGGCGCGCTGGTCCACGCCCGCGTGGCCCGCGTCGTGTGGGCCGTCCCCGATCCCAAGTTCGGGGGCTGCGAGTCCCTCGGCCGCGTGCTGGACGTCCCCGGCGCCAACCATCGCTGCACTGGCGAGGCCGGCCCGGGAGCCGACACCTCCCGCGAGCTCCTCCGTTCGTTCTTTCGAACCAAACGCACCCAGCGCGACCCCAGGTCGCCCGGGTGATCTGCGAGGATCCAGACCTCCCGCGCGCCTCGCGCGCGGGTCCCGACGGAGAGATGCCGGAGCGGCTGAACGGGCTGGTTTCGAAAACCAGAGTGTCCATTGGGCACCGGGGGTTCAAATCCCTCTCTCTCCGCCATCCTCGCAACCAACGAACACGCGGAGAGGTGTCTGAGTGGCTGAAGGAGCACGCTTGGAAAGCGTGTGTGTCGGCAACGGCACCGAGGGTTCGAATCCCTCCCTCTCCGCCACCCTCCAGCGAGGGGCCTGACGGCACCTCGCCCGCGGGCCCGACGGTGGGCCCGGTCCCCTGCGATGGGGCGCTTTCGAACCGGGTCAGGCCGGGAACGGAGCAGCCCTAAGGATGTCGTCCCATGTGCGGGGTGCCCGGGTCCTCCGGCGGGCCCGCGGTCTCTTCCCGGCGCCGTCACAGCTGTTCCGCCGGTTGATCCGCTGCGGCTCCACGGTGGCTCCACGGTGGCTCCCCGGCGGATCTACCGCGGCCTGGGTCCGCTCTGCGAGCGCGCGGGCCGTGAGAGCGCGCCGGCGGACGCGCCCGTGCCCCTGGGCACGGGCATCCGTCAGCGCCCACCGCTAGACTGCGACCAATGGCCTACGTCGTCCTCGCACGGAAGTACCGACCCGGCTCCTTCGCTGAGGTCGTGGGGCAGGAGGAGGTCAAGCGGACGCTGCAGGGCGCGCTGGAGGCCGGCCGCGTGGGGCATGCCTACCTGTTCGCTGGGCCCCGGGGGACCGGGAAGACGACCACCGCGCGCATCTTCGCCAAGGCGCTCAACTGTGAGCAGGGCCCCGGCCCCGAGCCCTGCAACGCCTGCCCGCGCTGCAAGGCCGCGGACTCCGGGGCGGAGGCCGACCTGGTCGAGATCGACGGGGCCTCCAACAACGGCGTCGAGCACGTGCGCTCCCTCCGGGACCAGGCGGCCTACGCGCCCATGGAGGCGCGCACCAAGATCTACCTGGTGGACGAGGTCCACATGCTGTCGAAGTCGGCGTTCAACGCGCTGCTGAAGACGCTCGAGGAGCCGCCGCCGCACGTGAAGTTCCTCTTCGCAACGACGGAGCCGCACCGCGTCCTCGACACCATCCTGTCGCGCTGCCAGGTCCTCAAGCTGACCCCCCTCAGCGAGGAGCGGATCACCGCGCGGCTGGACGAGGTCTTCGCAGCCGAGGGCGTGGAGGCCGAGGACGGCGTGACCCGCGAGCTGGCGCGGCGCGCCCGCGGCGGCATGCGCGACGCCCTCTCCCTGGCTGATCAGGTGCTTGCGCGCGCGAGCCGGCCGACCCTCGCCGACCTCTCCGCCCTGGACAACGGGGGCTCGCGCCTCGCGGCGCAGGTCCTCGGCGCCGCCGCGCGCGCCGACAAGGCGGCCGTGTTGGGGCTGCTCCCCGCGGACGAGGGCCGCGAGGGCGAGGTCCTGGCAGACCTGCTCGATCACCTGCGCGCGGCCGTGGTCGCGGGGCTGTGCGGCCCGAATGCTCCCCAGCTCGCCAGCCACGCGGCGACCCCCGAGGAGCGCGAGGCCCTGGCCGAGCTGGCCCGTCGCATCGGCCAGGCGCGCGCCGAGCTCTGGCTCACCGACCTGCTCCAGGCACGCGAGCGCATGCGGCTCCTGCCTGCCCACGGCCGCGTGATCCTCGAGGCTGCGCTCCTCGAGATGGCGCGGGACGAGCAGGGCGTGGGCATCGCAGACCTGATCCAGCGGCTCGAGAGCCTGGAGCAGCGGTGGGGGGGCGCCCCGGCCCCCGCAGCGCGGGCTCCGCAGTCCGCGCCGCCGTCCGCTCCTGCCGCGCCGCCCGTGCGCGAGGTCCCGGCTCCGCCCCCGGCGGGAGGTGGCGCGGCCCCGGCCCCAGGCCGGCCTCCCGAGGCCGCCCCCGGAGCGGCTCCGCCCCAGGCCTCCGCCGCAGGGTCCCCGAGGGCCGCGACCGCTCAGGCGGGGGCGGCGGTTGCGGCGCCCGAGCGCCCGGTCAGGGAGGCGCAGAGCAAGGAGCAGGTCGCGGCACCCGCGTCGGCTCCTCCGCGGGTGAGGACCAACAGCGCCCAGGACGCCTGGGAGGGGTTCCTCAGCACCGTGGCCGAGCGCAGCGAGAGCACCCGCGACCTCCTGGCCAAGCGTGGGCGCCTGCTGGGGCTCGACGAGGGAACGGCAACGGTCCAGCTCCGTGGCCTGAGCGATGCGGAGCGCGGGCAGCTCTTCGACACCCGCAACCGCCGCCGGCTGGAGCAGGCCCTTGCGACGGCCCTGGGGCGTCCCCTTCGCCTCGAGCTTCAGGACGCCTCGCAGGCCCAGGCCGGCGCGGAGGATGCCTTCACCCAGAAGGTCGCCTCGCGCTTCGGCGCCCGCATCGAGGAGTGAGCTGCGCCCGTCTCCGACGCCGCTCCGACGATCACCGCCCCGCGCACGGGGCCACCCACACGACGACAGCCAGGACACCTTCAACCAGCACAGGCACGATGAGCGGATCGATGGGAGACATGGGGCACCTGCTTTCGGCGGCCCAGCGCATGCACAAGGCGCTCGAGGAGGCCAAGCGCGAGCTGCGTGAGGCCGGCGTGGAGGGGACGGCGGGCGGCGGCGTGGTCCGCGTCGCGTTCGACGGGGAGCTCGCGCCGGGTGCGGTCTCCATCTCGGAGGAGGCCTACGCCGCCGGTCGCGACACCCTCGAGGAGCTCCTGGCCGCAGCCCTTGCCGACGGCTTCGCGAAGGCGGCCCGCCTGCGGGACGGGCGCCTCAAGGATGTGACGGGCGGGCTTGACCTGCCGGGCCTCTCCTGACGCGTCTCTCCTGCGCTCCCTCCGACCCATGGCCTACCCCGACGCCGTCGTCCAGCTGATCGAGGCCTTCCGCCGCTTCCCTGGCATCGGGGCGGTCACCGCGGAGCGTCTCGCCTTCCATGTGCTGCGCGATCCCCGCGCGCGCGAGCTGGCGCGCGCCATCGACCGGGCTGTCGAGGAGGCCCGCCGCTGCCGCACCTGCGGCAACGTGAGCGAGGCCGATCCGTGCCGCGTCTGCTCCGACGACCGGCGAGACGCGACGGTCCTGGCCGTGGTGGAGGAGCCGCGCCACGTGGAGGCCCTCGAGCGCGCCGGCGTGTTCCGCGGGCGGTACCACGTGCTGATGGGGGCGCTGAACCCGGCGGACGGCACCGAGGCCGCGCACCTGTCGGTGCGCTCCCTGGTGAAGCGCGTGCAGGAGGGCGGGATCGGGGAGGTCATCCTGGCGACCGATCCGGATGCGGAGGGCGAGGCCACGGCCCAGCTGGTCCTCGAGGCGCTCGCCTCCACGGGCGATGGGGGGCCGGTGGTCACCCGCCTGGCCCGCGGCCTCCCCGCGGGCGGCGCCATCGAGTACCTGCACAAGGGGATCCTCGAGGACGCGCTCGAGGGCCGCCGCGAGGTCCGCCTGAGGCGCTCCTAGGGGCACTCCTAGGGGCACTCCGAACGGCTTGGCCCGGATCCCGCGAGCGGGACCCGAGGCGCCCTCAGGCCCGCCTTGGGCCCGGGCCCTCAACCCCCGGCCGGATCAGGCCGATCC
>JBDQFW010000265.1:0-4395 GCA_040265735.1 Planctomycetota bacterium
GGCCCGACCAGGGAGCGCTACGCGTGCGCGGTCCCCTGCCAAGTGCGCCGTACATCGACCTGACGCGCTGGGCGCTCGAGCGCTTTGGCGTGGTCACGGAGGCGTACCGCCTCGGGGACGAGGAGGTCCTGTTCCTCGTGAACGGTCCCCTGCGTCCGCCCGAGGAACCCATCACCGTCGAGCCCGACGCCTCGGCAGCCGCTGTGGCCCTGGCCGCCGGCTGCCTGAGTGGAGGAAGGGTGGTCATCCCGGGCCTGGGCCGCGAGACGCCCCAGGGCGACATTCGGATCCTCGAGCACCTGCGGGCCTTCGGGTGCCGCGCGGGCTTCGACCCCGACGGGGCTTGGGCGGAGGGCGCGCCACTCGGGGGCGCACGGCTCGACCTCTCCGGTGAGCCCGACCTGGCTCCAGTCCTGACCGCCCTTGCGGTGGCAGCCGCCCGCGAGCGGGGAGCCGCCTCGGAGCTGGGCGGCCTGGGCACCCTCGAGGGCAAGGAGAGCCCGCGCCTGACGGTTCTCGCGGGCTTCGTTGAGGCGCTGGGCTGCCGAGCGGAGGTGCGGGGGGATCTCCTGCGGATCGCTCCCGCGGACGGGGCGCATGCCGGGCCCCTGGCGCCCGCACCGGGTGCCGACCTCGTCCTCGACGGAGAGGGCGATCACCGGATGGTGTTCGCAGGGGTGTTGCTTGGGCTGGTGGAGCCGCGGGTGCGCGTCCGGGGCTTTGAGGCCGCCGCCAAGTCTTGGCCGCGCCTGCTCCAGGACCTCGAGGCCCTCGGCCTGGAGTGGATCCCTGGCCCGACGCATGACTCCCACTGACAGGGACTCCCACTGACAGGGGCTCCAGACGCCGGGCGCGGCCTGCTACGCTGCCGGGATGGGATCCGAGCCTGAAGTCACGGACGCGTCCCCGGCGGGGCCGTCCTCGAGCCGCCTCGACGCAGGTGCCCCGACCCCTGCTCCTGCAGGGCCGCTGCTGGTCACCGGCGGCGCGGGATTCGTCGGCTCCCATGCGGTGCGCGTGCTGCACCGCGCCGGCGTTCCGGTGGCCGTCCTGGACAACCTGTCCGAGGGGCACCGCGATGCCCTGCCCCGTGAGGTGCCGCTCTTCGAGGGGGACCTGCTGGATCCCGACCGGCTGGATGCGGTGCTCGAGGCCGTACGTCCGCGCAGCATCCTGCACTTCGCGGCGCTGTGCTATGTGGGAGACAGCGTCAAGGAGCCGGAGCGCTACCACCGGGTCAATGTGGGTGGGACCCGCAACCTCGTCGAGGCCGCGCGCAAGGCTGGCGTGCAGGAGTTCGTCTTCTCCTCGACCTGTGCGACCTACGGGGTTCCGGAAGCGCTGCCCCTCGCCGAGGACCATCCTCAGCGACCGATCAGCCCGTACGGCGAGACCAAGCTGCTGGCTGAGGGCGTTCTCCATGAGGCCGCCGCCGAGTGGGGCCTGCGCATCGCCTGCCTGCGCTACTTCAACGCCGCGGGCGCTGACCCCAGCGGCGCCCACGGCGAGGACCACCGCCCCGAGACGCACCTGATCCCCCTGGTGCTGCAGGTTGCGCTTGGCCAGCGCGAGCGCATCCTGATCTTCGGCGACGACCACGCGACCCGCGATGGCACCTGCGAGCGGGACTATGTGCATGTGGACGATCTGGCGGACGCCCACCTGCGCGCCCTGCACCTGCTCCAGGGAGGGGTGGAGCGCATCGCCTGCAACCTGGGGACAGGGACGGGCCACACGGTGCGCGAGGTCGTGGAGGCCGCGCGGCTCGTGACCGGACACCCGATTCCGGCCGAGGACGCGCCTCGGCGCGAGGGCGATCCGGCCGGCCTCGTGGCCGATGGCCGACACGCGCGGGCCACCCTGGGCTGGGTTCCGCGTCGCTCGTCCCTCGAGCAGATCCTCGGGGATGCGTGGGCGTGGCACCGCGCTCGTCCCGACGGCTACGGCGAGGCCTGACGCGAGCGCGGGGTCCTGGCTCTTCGTTCGGTGCACTGTGCGCGCTACGCTGCTCCCGTGGGAGGCGTGCGCACACGCGGGCTGGGGCTGATCCTGCTGGGGCTTGGGCTGCTCCTGTTGGGGCGGTGCATCCGTGGGGACGCGCCTGCCGCCGGGCCTGGCACGGAGACTGAGGCCGAGGCGATGGTCTTCCCCGAGGTCGAGGAGGACGAGCCCGGGTGGGACGACCTCTCCGGCTTCCTGCCGTCCCCGGAGCCGGTCACAGCTTCCCGCGAAGGGGAGGAGGCCGATGAGGCTCTCGAGGAGCCCATTGAACCCGGGACGCCTGCGCGTCCAGGCGTGACGGCCTGGGACCGGGTCGGCGGGCTCGACGATGGGCTCCAGGCGCGGGTGGAGCGCCGCATCGCGGAGGCTCGGAAGCAGGCCGGGGTCTTGGGTGGTCCATCGGTGACTCCAGAGCAGGTCGTGGTGTCCATGCGCGCGCTGGACCTGGCCGAGGGCAGGGGCCTCGTAGGCGTGCGCAGTCGTGAGCGCATGCGTCCCGCCTCGAATCAGAAGGTGCTCACCGCCGCCGCCGCGCTGGTCCTGCTGGGGGCCGGCGCCGAGCTGGAGACGCCCTTCCATCAGGGGCGTGGCGCCGAGGTGGAGGGCAGCCGCCTCGTCGGGGACCTGGTCGCGATCGCCGGCGCCGACCCCGTGTACGACCGCCAGGGGGACGGCTCGGTGGACGCGTGGCTCGCCCCCCTCGTGGCGGAGCTGCGTGCCCAGGGCATCGAGGAAATCACCGGGGACTTGGTGCTCGACGAGGGCGCCTTCATGGAGCCGGGCCCTGCTCCCGAGTGGCCCCGAGCCTCCGAGCACTGGCAGGAGTACTGCGCCCTCGCCGGCGGCTTCAGCGCCAACGCGGGGTGCCTCCAGGCGAACCTCCTGGCGCGCCCGGCGGGGCAGGTCGTTCCCGTGCGGCTCGAGCCCCGTGGGCACGGCTTGGCCGAGCGCCTCGGCGTGCGCTCCGTGTCGGCCAAGGGGCGTCTGGATGTGCGTATCGGCGTCGCCGGCGAGCGCGCCACGGTGCAGGGCGAGCTGCCCGTCTCGGTGGGGGACTGGTCGGCGCGCTTTCGTCATCCCGATCCGGTCTCCCTCTTCGGAGGCGCCGTGCGGGCCGCGCTTCGTGACGGGGGCGTCGTCATCCGAGGAGGCGTGCGGCGCGACCGCGGGGCCGAAGTCGGGCCGCGGGTCGCCGTCTGCCGGTCGGCGGTCGCGGCGCACCTCGTGCCGATCCTGCTGGACTCGAACAACTCGGTGGCCGACCAGCTCTGGCTGGCGACCGCCCAGCGCGCGGAGGGGCGTGGAGATCGCCAGGCCGGGGCGGCCGCCGTGCATCGCGCGGTGCAGGCTCTTGGGCTTGCCGAGAGCGGTCAGGTCTCCGCGGACGGCTCGGGGCTCTCGCGCGCCAACAGGACCTCGACCCGACAGCTCGCGGCGGTCCTCGCGGCCCTGAGCGCCCGCGGTCCTGACCTCACCGCCCTCCTTGCCGGCCTCCCGGTCGCGGGCCTGAGCGGCAGCCTCGAGGGGCGCATGGGGGGCACGCCTGCGGAGGGGCGCGTCCTTGCCAAGACCGGGTTCATCAGCGGCACCAGCGGCCTCTCGGGCTTCGTCCTCGAGGACGGGCGTCCGCGCATCGCCTTCTCGATCCTGGTTTCCTATCCCCCTGCTGGAGGCCTGAACACCAAGGTGTTCAAGCCCATGCAGGACGACCTCTGCCTGGAGCTCGTCGCTTGGCTGGACCGCTGAACCCCCTGGCCCTTGAAGGCCTGCCCCAGTCCCTGCGCGACCACGCTCTGGCTCCGATCCTGGCGGGGACCTTGGAGGCGGCCCAGCGTGCGGGGGCGGTCCTGATGGAGCAGCTCGAGGCGCTCGACCCGGCAACCATCCGCACCAAGTCCGCCGAGCGAGACCTCGTGACCGCCGCCGACGTGGCCTCCGAGCGCATCCTCGTGGAGGCCCTGCGCGCTCTCTGTCCGGACGAGGCGATCGAGGCCGAGGAGGAGGTGCAGGACCCCCGCGACGACCGTCCACGGTGGTTCGTCGATCCCTTGGACGGGACGATCAACTTCGTCCACGGCCTCCCGGCCTTCTGCGTCTCCCTCGGCCGCTTCGAGGGTGGGCGGCCGTCCCTGGCGGTGGTCCTGGCCCCGCGCCTGGGGGAGGTCTACTGCGCCCTTCGCGGGGCGGGGGCCTGGCTGCTCGATCCGCGCGGAGCGGCCAACGGCTCCTGGCGTCGCCTGGCGGTGCGCGGCTCCGAGCGCATTGGCGAGGCCATCCTCGCCACTGGCTTCCCCTACCGCCGGAACGAGCTGGCGAACCCGAACCTCGAGAACTTCTGCAGGGTCTTCCCCGAGGTGCGTGGGCTGCGCCGCTTCGGCTCGGCGGCCCTGGACC
>JBDQFW010000266.1:0-4393 GCA_040265735.1 Planctomycetota bacterium
ATACTATATAGTATACAAAATATACTATATACTATAACATAATATGATATACTATTTACTGGGGGGGCTCCCAAACTGGGAAACGGGCGTACCGCGATGCGGACCGACGAAAGCAGCGATCAAAGAGAAAGGGGCGGCGCTCCCAGAAATCCGGCTCCTAGGAACCGCTTTTGGGGTGGATTGCCAAACCATGAGCAAACTATCTGTAAAAAACAGCTTTCCAGAGTCTCGCTGGCTGTGCATGCGAAAAAAACCGTAGAGTGAGCACCCCCCTTAGGAGCACTTCCCCTCTCTCTGTTCTTCGGAGGCCCTCGATCCTAGGGCGGCCAGGAGCAGGAGCGGCGGCCGCCGCGCCGTCCGCGGCCGCGCCGGCGCCGGCATACCGGCGGCCGGCCTGCGCCCGGCGGGCGGCCGACCCCGCGCTCCGTGGGAGCGTGCCAGGTCCAGGCCGGCTCCTCGGGAAGCAGGACCACGTAGTCGAAGGCCCCCTCCGCACGCAGGTGCACGGGCATGCGCAGCCCCCCTCCGCGCGTGTCCTCGGCGAAGCGCGTCCAGAGCACCTCGACCGTGCGCGGCTGACTGCCCTCCCCCAGCCCAAGCTCGAAGACGAGGGAGGGCTCCTCGCCGTAGGACCCGGCGAAGGGCCCCAGGATCTGCACGCCCAGGGCGGTGGGCGCGGCCGGACTCCCGTCGAGGGTCAGGGTGCCGAGGGACGGGAACCCCGCGGTCGCCGCGGCGAGCAGGCGCGCGCGAACCTCCTCCCCACTGTCAGGGGCAAGCGGCGCCTCGAACCCGAGCCACTCGGCGAGCACTCGCTGCTCGCCGTGCAGGAATGCCCGGGGCCCGGCTCCCTCGAGCGACAGCTCCAGGAACACCGGCGGCCCGGGATGGGCGCGGGGAGACAGCGCTTCGGTCGCGGCAGAAGAGACGCCGGTGATCGGGCTCGGCCGCGGCCCCATCGCCTCCGCGTCGGGAGCAAGCAGCCCCCAGGCGGCGCACGCCGCAAGCGCGAGCCTCGGGCCGAGCGGATTCACTCTCCGTCCCCCTCGACGGGGGGCGAGGGCCGCTCTGTCCCGTCGATGGGGTCCGGACTCGCCGGCGACGCGGGATCCTCGGGCCCAAGGGCGGTGAGCAGCTGGCGGGTGGTGTCCACCCAGCGCCCCGTCGGCTCGAGCACCAGGTAGGCCTCCAGCACCTCACGCGCCTCGGGTGCGCGATCGGCTCGCACGAGGGCATCCGCCAGGCGCACGTGGAGCGGCTCGGGCAGCTCGACCCCGTCGAGGCGCAGGGCGTCCACGACGAGGAACCACTGCTCCGCGGCCTCGCCGAAGGCCTCGCGGGCGTAGAGCAGGTGCCCCAGAAGCAGCCGCGCATCCACGGCTCCGGGATCCAGCTCGAGGGCGCGCTTCAGGCGCTCCTCCGAGCCCTCGGTCGAGCCGGCCTCCAAGAGCTCTCCCGCCTCGCGCACCAGGATGGAGGCCTCCACCAGCCCCGCGCGCGGATCCTCGGGGCTGAGGCGCAGGGCCTCCACCACCAGGGCACGGGCGGCCTCGGGGCCCTCCTCGGAGACGGCGCTGAGGGCCGCCTCGAACCGGCTCCCCGCCTCGTCCTCGAGGACCCGGGCTCCGGTCCCAAGCTGCTCGTCGTCGAGGCCCAGGACGCGGGCCCGAACGAAGTGCTCCAGGGCGAGCTCGCGATGCCCCTGGGCCAAGGCCACGACGCCAGCATTCTTGTAGTGCAGCGCGACCTCGGCCCGCAGGTCCTTGCCGGCCTCCAGGACCCGCTCGTATTCCGCGAGTGCCTGGCCCCACTCCCCCGCGGTCATCAGCGCGTCGGCCAGGAACACGCGCGCGTCCACGTCCGTCGGATCCCACTCCAAGGACTGGCGCGCGTGGTCGAGGGCCTTGGCCTTGTCGGTGGCCATGAACGAGCGCCCGACCAGGAGGTGAGCCTGTCCCAGCGCCCTGCCCACGAAGGGCAGCTCCGGATCCAGCTCGAGGGCGCGCTCCAGCAGGGCAAGTCCCGCCCGAGCCCCTCCCTGAGTGGACAGCAGCTGCACCGCGCGCGCACGCAGGAGCTCGGGCCCTGGCTCCGCCCCCTGCAGGGCCGCCGTGGCGCCGGCCAGCTCGCCCTCCGCGGTCTCCGCCATTCCGGCCCAGGCATGCAGCTCCGCGCTGGCCGCCGTGACCGCGGCGCTCCCCGGGGAGGCCTGGCGCGCGGCGGCGAGGGCCTGCTCCATGGCCGGGCGATCGTCGCCCAGGAGCGCCAGCCGAGCGCGCAGCAGGCTCGCCTCGGGCTCGGCGGCGACGCGGGCCGCAGCCGGCACGAGGGCGGCGGCCGCCTCGGCGTCCCCCCGGCCGAGGGCCTCACGCGCCTCGACCACCCGCGGGTCCATGGAGCGCGCGGGCGCCGGGGGCAGAGGGGTCCCCACGACCGCAGCCTCTCCCTGCCCCTCCTCCGGGGCCTCCTGCCCGCCACAGGCCGCGGCCACCGCCAGCGGCAGCAGCAGGAGGACGGTCGATCGGCGGCGAGGTGCGGTGCGGCCGGGTGCGGTGCGGCAGGGCTTCAAGGCAGGGCTCATGGCGAGGATCGTGGCGCGCCCAGCGCGCGGAGGCTCGAGGAGCCAAGGAAGCGGGCAGCATCGCACGCCGGCCGTGGGGCCGACAACCGCGCCCGGGCCGCCCCCTCGCTACCCTGCGCGCGTGCGCTCCGTTCGCTTCGTGACCTACGGCTGCAAGGCCAACCAGTACGACACGCAGGTCCTGCGCGAGGCCCTGGTGCGCCGCGGCCTCGCCGAGCAGGACCGTGAGGCCGACCTCGTGGTCGTCAACACCTGCACCGTGACCGCGGAGGCCGGGCGCAAGGCCCGGCAGCTGATCCGCCGCATCGGCAGGGAGACGCCGCAGGCTCGCATCGCGGTCACGGGCTGCCTGGCGGAGTCCGAGCCCGAGGTCCTGCGCACCCTCCCCGGAGTGGACTGGGTGCTCGGGAACGGCGAGGCCAAGCGACCGGTCAACTTCCTGCGCGAGCTGGGGCACGAGGTCGACCCCGAAGAGCTGGGCATCCCCGCCGGCGTCACCGAGTTTGCCGGCCACACGCGCGCCTTCCTGAAGATCCAGGACGGCTGCGACATGGCCTGCGCCTTCTGCATCATCCCCAAGGTCCGCGGCGCCTCGCGCAGCCGGCCCGCGGAGGAGCTCGAGGCCGAGGTGTCGCGGCTGGTGCGCTCCGGTCACGTGGAGGTCGTGCTCTGCGGGATCCACATCGGTCACTGGGGCCTCGATCTGGGGAGCTCCCTCGCCGACCTCGTCCGGCGGCTCGCGCAGCTCGAGGTCCGCGGCGAGGACGGCGAGGCCCTGCCCTTCCGCGTGCGGCTCTCCTCCATCGAGGCCACGGAGGTGGACGACGCCCTGCTCGAGGTGATGGCCGCGCGACCGGAGCGAATCGCGCCGCACCTGCACATGCCCATGCAGTCCGGCTCGGACGCCGTCCTCGCGCGGATGAACCGCTGGTACGACCGCGCCACCTACTTGGAGGCCTGCCATCGCATCCGCGCGCGCCTCGACCGACCCGCCTTCACGGCAGATGTGCTGGTGGGGTTCCCCGGCGAGGGCGAGGCAGAGTTCGCCGAGACCCTGGCGGCCGTGCACGAGGCCGGCTTCGCGCGGCTGCATGTGTTCCCCTTCTCCCCGCGCCCTGGCACGGCGGCCGAGTCCATGCACGACCGCCCCGCCCCCGAGGAGGTCCGCGAGCGGCGCGCCGCCCTCTCGGAGGCGGCGGACGCCGTAGCCCAGGACTACGCGGCGCGCCTCGAAGGTGCTCGGGATACGGTCGTGCTGGAGGGATTCGTGGGCCTCTCGGGCCGCTATCAGCGGGTGCGGGTCGAGCCGGACGCGCTGGAGGGGCTGCCCCGCGCGGTCGAGGTGACCCTCCACCGCGAAGGCGAAGGGGCAGGCTTCCTGGGCCTCGATCCCCGCCCCGTGGCCTGAGCTGTCTCTCCGCAGCGCGCCCGCTGTGCCTCCGCAGCGCGCCCGCTGTTCCTCCGCAGCGCGCCCGCTGTGGGCCCGCCGTATGCTGCGGGCATGGCTCCCGCCGCAGAGGACCCCGCGCACGCTGACCCCATGGCCGAGCGCGCGGCGCTTGCCCGGGCCCTGGCGCGCGAGCTGGGGCGCCGGCGCTGGCACGGGGAGCGCCAGGCGACCCAGGCCGCTCCGCCCGAAGAGCGTGCCCAGGCGGTCGGGGCCTCAGGCGTGGGCCAGGAATCGGTAGCGGCTCGGTCGGCCGAGGAAGCACCCGGGTCCGACGCGCAGCAGCCGAATCCGGACTCCCAGGCAACCGATCGAGGCCATGAGCCCCAGGCCGCTGGCCAGTCCGCGGCCCCCCCCTCCGGCAT
>JBDQFW010000267.1:0-4356 GCA_040265735.1 Planctomycetota bacterium
CCCCGGATCCGAGAGGGAACCGGGGGACGAGGGCGTGGAGGCCGCGGATGCGGCTCCGGATCAGCGCTTCGAGAACTGGAAGCCGCGGCGGGCGCCACGACGGCCGTACTTCTTGCGCTCCTTCATGCGCTGGTCGCGGGTCAGCAGGCTGTTCTCGCGCAGCGTGTCGAAGGTGGCCGGGTTGATCTTCTTCAGGGCCCGGGCGAGGCCCAGGGAGACCGCATCGGCCTGGCCGGTGGGGCCGCCCCCGCGGACGTTGCAGAAGATGTCGTACTGGGAGCCGGACTCCGTGCGCTCGAGGGCCAGGGTGGCCGAGCCGCGGGTCTGGTGGGTGGTGAAGTAGTCGTCGAGCGGCTTGCCGTTGACGATGAAGGCGCCCGAGCCGGGCTTGAGGCGGACGCGGGCGACCGCGGTCTTCCGACGGCCGAGGCCCCAGGTCCAAGGGTTGTTGACTGCCATGATCAGGTGGGAGTTGTTCGGGGGGCGGATCGAGGGCTCAGAGAGACTCGACCTTGGTCGGGTTCTGGGCGATGTGCGGGTGCTCCTCGCCGGAGTACACCTTCAGGCGGGAGAGCATCTTGTGGCCAAGGCGGCCCTTGGGGAGCATCCGGCGCACCGCCAGGGTGACGACGTCGTGGGGACGCCGCTCGATCATGTCGTCCACGGACAGGACCCGGCGCCCGCCGGGGTAGCCCGTGTGGTGGGCGTATTCCTTCTGCTCGCGCTTGTTGCCCGTCAGGACCGGCTTGGTGCCGTTGATGACCACCACGTGGGTGTTGGACGCCTCGCTGGGCGTCCAGGTGGGGCGGTCCTTGCCCATGAGGGCCGTCGCGATGCGGGTCGCCATGCGACCGAGGACGTGCTCGGAGGCATCGAACAGGAGCCAGCGCTCTTCGGTGTCGGCGGCGCGGACGTGGGTGCTCTTCATCGGAGTCGAGGCGAGGGGCGGGTCGGTCTCTTGGGGGCACGGAGCGCAGACAGGCGCCCCGCCCGGGAGGCAGGCCGCCCGGATCGAGCGGAAGAGGGTACGCAGGACCCCCCCCTTGGGCAAGCTCGGGAGCGGGTTTCCCTCGCCACGAGCCGCCCTCTACCTCGAGCCCGCGCCCAGGGGCCTCCCCACGGCCCGCAGCCACGAGGCGCCCGCGGGGGGCACGCTCGGCCCCGGGGCCTGGCCACGGAGCTCCCCCACTGCGACCCAGTAGCCCTGGGGCAGGCCGGCCACGAGCCAGCCCGGGGGAGCGTCCCCGCGAGGGGCCCCCTGCTCCGGGCGCGGCTGCGCGGCCCCCAGCTCCCAGGCCCCGCTCGCCGCCCAGCCTGCGGCGCCCCTAAACCAGGTGCGCTCGACGGCGCCGAGGGCCTGGAGCTCCGGCTCGAGCACGGGGGGCCGGCCTTCGAGGGCCTCTCTCCGCACGAGGAGCTGCCCAGCCCCCCCTTCGAGGAGCCAGTGGGGCTCGCCCTCCGTCACCCGGTAGATCAGGGCCTCCCCCTCGGCGCCGAGCACCTCGCCATCGCGACGGGGCAGGACCAAGGTGCCGAGAGCGGCCTCGGTCAACCCCCAGCGAGCCGTGGGCCCAGCCCCCTCCAGGTCGAGGACGCGCACCAGCCGCCCCGCGGCGGGGCTGATCGGGGCGAGAGCCACGAGACTGGCGCCCGCAGCACCGACCGCCAGCAGAATCCACCCCGCGCTTCGGCGCAGGAGGAGCGCCGCGGCCCAGGCCCCGAGGAGGGCAAGGGCCGGCGTCCGAGGGAGGCGGCGCGAGGATCCAGGGGGCGCCGGAGCCGCGCGGCGAGCCAGCCAGGGCGGTACAGGACGCTGCTCCTCGGGGGCGGCCTGCAGCTCGCCTTGCGCAGCGAGCACCGCATCGATCGGGGCGGGGAGAGGCAGCAGCAGGGTCCGCACCTCGCCCTCACGCAGCTCCCCGGTCCAGATCGTTCGACCGTGCTCGCCGCAGTCGACGAGGACCTGCTCGGCCGGCCCCTCGACCCGCAGCCGCGCAAGGTGCAGGCGGTCCATCCCGTCGCGGGGCGACGCGGCCGGGGCTGTCGCCTTCGAAGCCGCAGGGACGGCGCTCCGGAGCTCCTCGGCCAGCGCCCTTCCGCTTGAGGCCGCGGCGCAGAGCACGAGGATCGCAACCGTGGCCAGCCTCATGCGGGGCTCTCCTGTCGGGGCGCTGGCGCAGCGAGGCGGCCGCAGGCCACGAGGTGCACACCCAAGAGCCAGGGGAGCCCAGGCGACATGCCCTCCGTGCCGCCGGCAAGGCCGGCCAGGAGCGCGAAGGGGCTCGCGCCGGCGAGGGTCACCAGAGCGGTCGGAGCCTCCACACCGCCCCACTCAGCCAGGAGCGCGAGCGCCCAGGGCCCCGTCAGGAGCAGGGCCCAGGAAGCTACGACTCGCCCCGCGACCTGCGAGGGCCGCGGCGCGCCGGCCCAGGCCAGCAGGGCGCACAGCGCCACCGCCTCGGCAAGGCGGCCGGAGGCGAACCGGCCATCCAGCACCCACGCCGCAGCCAGCGCGGGCAGGGCCAGGGCAAGACCCAGGAGCCAGGCAGGCGCGACGGACGGCTGCTCGGAGGCCGCACGCGGGGATGCGACGCGGGGCAGGCCTAGGGCGAGGCCCCAGACCAGCGCGATCAGGGGCAGGCGCGGCGCCGCGGGCCAGGCCTCGGCGAGCCCGCCCGGCGCGAGGAGGACCGCAGCGGACAGGAGCAGCGCGAGGATCACTGGCCCTCCCGCTCCCGCACGGGCGTATCGAAGCGAACGTCGAGGGCGTCCCACTCCCTGCCCGCCTCGAGGTCCTCGAGGGCATCGGAGATCGCGCTCCACTTGGCGGCCTCGCTGAGCTCCGCGACGCGCGCCCCCGGAGCCGAGGCCTCGAGCGGCGTCCGCCCCCACAGGATGATCCGGCGCTGATCGAGGAGCAGGACGGTCCCGCCCGTGGAGCCGTCGGGTGCCGCGGCCTCGGTGGCGTCGAGGACCACGCGCCCGAGTCCTCGACGCGTGCGCAGGGGCGCTGCCCGGAGCGAGGTGGCCAGGGAGAGGGCGGCCTCCAGGCGCTGGAGCTCGGGGGTGGCGCTGAGGAAGGCCCCCGAGGGAGGCACGCCCCGCGCAGCCCTGTCGGCGCGCTCCTCGAGCCGCCGCACCGCGCAGTCCTCGGCCGTGCATCCCAAGCTCGAGCCTCCGTCGCCTTCCGTCGCTGCATCGGGTGCCGCGTCGGCCGGCTCCAGGTGCTCGTGGTGCCGCGGGCACTCGTCCGGACAGGCGACCTGCAGGAGGCAGCCGTAGAAGGGCGGCTCCTCGTCCCAGGCCTTGGGCACCGGCCGCAGCACCGGCAGCGGCGCGCCGTCGACCTCATGGGGCACCTCGCTCCACCCGGGCAGCAGGGTTCCATCGCACGCGACGGGGAGGAACTCCCTGCCCAGGCGGATGCAGGCAGCGGGCTCGTGGAAGCGGAGCTCGACCCGCAGGCTCGCGGGGTGCCGCACCTCGACGGAGGCCACCTCGGCGACGAAGGGCAGCGCGCGCAGCTGCTCCTCGAACGCCTCCAGCGCGCCGCGGTCCTGGAGCTCCAGGGCGTCCACCTCGAGCAGCAGGCTGTCGAGGCGCTGGCGCCAATCACTCGGGACCCAGCCGTCCCCGCTGTGTAGGCGCACGCGCGTGGCGTCCACGCGGCCCACGCCCGCCTCCTCGGCGCTGCGCAGCAGGAGGGCGATGCCCGCCCCAAGGACCAGCACCATCGCGATGGCGGGCAGCGCCAGAGGCACGCCCCCCCGCAGCGCGGGCCGAGCCGCGCGCAGGGCGTGGCCAGCGCCCGCGCGACGGACCGCGCGCAGTGCGTGACCGGCGCTCACGCGCTGTGCGGAGCCGGCGCTCAAGGTTCGCCGAGGCTCAGTTGCGCGCCGCGACGAGGGTGGGCTCGGCGCGAGAGGCGTCCACGGTGCCCTGCAGGTTGGCGCTGGCGCCGGTGCCGAGCCGGCGGCCAGCCTCCTCGATGAACAGATCCAGGGTGGTCTGCATCTCGACGACCTCCTCGCGGGAGAGGGTCAGGGTGCGGCTCGAGGCCTGGGCGTGGAGCTCGTGGCCGAGCAGGCGCGAGAGCACCTTCAGGTGAGCGAGCTGACGAACGAGGGGCTGGAGGGCGCGGGACTCGGCGGACATGGCGGTGCGGTCGTGGTGGACGGTGGGCAGGGTGCGGCGGCGACGGGCTGGCAGCGCGCCTCGCCGGAGGGTGGCAAGCGCAGCAGGGCACCAACTGGGGACGCCCCTGGCTCTGCGCGGGCCTAGACCGTTAGATAGCGAGTCGCAGAGGCGGGCTCAAGAAGCGCTTCTGCCCCGGGCGCGGGGCTCCCGCTCCCGCCC
>JBDQFW010000268.1:0-4314 GCA_040265735.1 Planctomycetota bacterium
GTAGCTGACGGTGCGGGCCTCGGGGAGGACGCCGACCCCGGGGACCTCCGTGCGGAGGAGGTCCTCGCCGATCACGACCCCATCCAGGCCGGGCGGGGGGACGGTGAGCTGGGCCACGGCCTGCTCGCTCGGGAGGTTGGCCTTGTCCCAGGGGATGCGCCGCGACGGGCCCGCCACGGGGTGCTGGGTGCGGATGCGAAGAGCGAGACTTGCGCCGTCCTCGTCTCGACGATCGGGGTCCACCTCCCACTTGTCCGCAGGCGGGATCTCTCCCCGGATCCACACGCGCTCGGCGCCGAGCTCACGGCCGAGGTCCGCCGGCAGCATCCGCGCGCGGGCGACCTCGATCCGCGCGGGCGCCACATCGAACAGGTGCCGAGGCGTGGGCGTCGCGAGGTCCCAGTCCGTGGGCTCGCCGCAGGCGCCGAGCAGGACGGCGAGCGCCAGGGGCAGCAGGGCGAGCCTGAGCGGGCGCGCACCGCGGCTCGGAGCCAGGTGGAGACGGGTGGTCATGGGGACGGCCTGCGCTTCCCCGCCGGCCGCTGGGCCCCACAGTCTAGGGCCTGTGCGCGCCCCCCGGGCCCACACACGAAGGGACCCCACCGGCGAGCCGGAGGGGTCGTCCCGTGAAGGCCTCAGGAGGGAGAGAGAAGCGCTCCTCGGGGAGACGGTGGGCCGGTCAGAGGGAGCGGACCAGGCGGTCGAGCTCGACCACCTTGGCGGCGGAGAAGCCGCGGTCGTGGAACCAGCGGATGCGCCCGTCGGCGTCGAGCAGGATCACCCGCATGTTGCGCGGCTTCTCGTTGCCGGTGAACTCGACCAGGTCGCCCGCTCCGCTGCCGTAGACCGTGACGACCGAGGCCCAGTCCTCGCTCGGGATGCCCTCGCGCATGCCGCTGTCGATGCGTCCTGAGATCAGGCTGGGAACGAGGCCCTTGATGGTGGGGACCTCGAGGATCTTCGCGGGGGTCTGAGTCTGCAGCAGGCCGATCAGCCAGCGGTCCCCGTCGAACTGCGCCTCCTGCACATAGCCGATCAGCAGGACGGCTGGCTTGCCCTTGAGGTCCTCGGGCAGGCGCCAGACCTCGCCGGTGAGGGACTTGCCCTCCACGCTGGGGAGCGTGTCGCCGGGGAGGGTCATCTCCTCGACGGTGACCGGAGGAGGGGTCGACGAGGAGCAGCCAGCCAGACCGAGGACGAGCCCCAGGGCGAGGAGGAGAGCGGTCTTCATCATTGCCCTGAGGTTTCGGCCTCGCGGGGGGCCTGGATGCAGAGGGGACCCCGGCTGCTCCCGGGGCCCCCTCGGACCGCCTCTCAGGGAAGCATCACGCCACCCAGGACATGGATGACGCCGCTGGTGGTGTCCCGGTTGGCCTCGACCACGGGCACGCCCTGGACGAGGACATCTCCGCCGGGGCTCACCGAGACCGTCAGGGTCTGCCCGGTGATGGTCGTCAGGGTGCCGGCGGCCACCACGTCGGCGGCGTACAGACGCCCGGGGACGATGTGGAACTTGAGCAGGTCCCGCAGGGCGATCGGCGAGTTGACCAGGGCCGTCAGGCGGTTCGCGGGGATGGCCGCGAAGGCTGCGTCCTGGGGGGCGAAGAGAGTGAACTCCTGGAACAGAGCCTTCAGCGGGTTCTGAACCGAGGGATAGAGGTTCACCACCGAGTCCAGGATCGAGAGGTTCGGGTCGCCGGCGAGGGTCTCCAGGCTGTTCTGGAGGTTCGGGACGAGCACCGCGTCGATGACGTGGATCACGCCGTTGCAGCAGACGATGTCCGTGATGATGACCTGGGCCTGGTCGAGGAACACCCCGCCCTGGTTGTCCACAGTGACGTCGACCACCTGGCCGTTGAGGGTCGGGACGGTCGGCAGACCCACCACGTCCGCGGCGAAGGCGGGGCCAGCGGTCACGTGGTAGAGAAGGATGTCGGTCAGCAGGTCGACGTTCGCGGGGTCGAGCAGCGTGTTGAGGAGATCCTGGGGCAGGGCTGCGAAGGCGTCGTCCGTCGGAGCGAAGACCGTGAGGCGGCCATTGCCCGGGTCGTCCAGCACGCCGTCGAGGCCGGCCGCAGCGAGCGCGGTCACGAGGGTCGTGAAGTTGCCGTTGGCCACCGCCGTATCGGTGATGGTCATGCACTGGGCCGTCGCCGAGGTTGCGGTGAGGGGGAGCGCGAGGACGCCCGCGAGGGCGAGTTTCTTGGAGAGTCTCATGGGATCTTGAGGTTTGGATCGCTGCTGGGGGGAAGGGCAGCAATCGTTTGAGTCCCCGTCTTCGGTGGGCGGAAGCGGAGGATGCACGCTGTCGGCGATCTTGCGAATGGTGTCGAGAGTTCGACACAACCCGTGCGTTCTCCGCACGGTGCAGCGTGCGCGCGCGCTCTCGCATCGCACGGACCGGTATCGCACAGGTCTGATGCTTGCGTGACCGACGCGCCAAGGATTGCGACCCGCGGAACCACTGCGCGTATGTCCCGACCGGCTCAGCGCGCCGGTCGGTTCAGCGTGCGGCGGGGCTCGGCTCGCGGGCCTGGCGCTCGACAGCTTCGAAGTGCGCCTCGAGGAGCCTCGTCACCGCCGTGGGCTGATCCTCGATGGGGTAGTGGCCGCTGCCGGGCAGGACCTCGAGGGTCGCGTTGGGCAGGGCCTCCAGGAAGGCGGCACCCTCGCGCTCCGGCGTGTAGGCGAAGTCGTCCTGGCCCCAGAGGAGGAGGGTCGGTGCCGTGAGGTTGGCGAGCTCGGAGGCGCGGTCGCCGTTCTCGTCCCGCACCAGGGCGATCATGGCCTCCCAGTTGCGACGGTTGCTGCAGACGAGGACGAACTCGTCGACTCGATCCGGGGGGAGCTCTCGGAAGTGGGGGGCCAGGGCGGTGGTGATCCGCTCCGGCGAGTTGAGCAGCCAGCCCCAGTTGGCCAACGGGTGCTCGCGCATCTCGACCTCCTCGGGCAGCCAGCCCCCCTCCGCGCGCGGCAGGCCGGCCGAGTCGATCAGGGTCAGGGAGGCGATGCGCTCGGGGGCATCGAGGGCGGCCCGAAGGGCGAACTCACCTCCGTAGGAGTGCCCGACGAGGTGGACGCGCTGAAGGCCGAGGGCCTCCAGGGAGGCGACGATGTGATCGGCCGCGTCCTGGAACCCTGAAAGGGGCGTGCCCTCCTCGGCGCAGCCGTGGCCCGGGATCTCGAGGGCGTGAACCTCCCGCGCACGGGAGAGTCCAGGCTCTCCACCCGCTCCGAAGATCACCTCGGTCCAGCAGAAGAGGGTCGCGGGGGTGCCGTGGATGAGCACCACGGGCAGGCCGGCTTCGATCGGGGCCGTGGGTGTGGTGGAGAGGTGGAGGACGGCCGGGGCAGGTCCGCGGGTGAGGGGCGTGCGCTGCAGGCCGTGGGCCGCAGCGGGCTGGTTCTTGGGGAGGGCCTCGAGGGCCGCCCTCAGCTCAGCCTTGGGCATTCCCTGGCAGGCCCCCAGGAGGGGCAGCCCCGCCATCGCGAGCACTGCCAGGGCCAGGAGGGAGCGCCGCAGGCGGCTGGGTTGGGAGCTCGGATCCATCACGCAGGGGGTTCGCGCTTCGGGCGAGCTTGGACGCCCTCTCCACGGGAACTTGGTGCGGCGCATCCGCACAGGCCCACCCCTCGAAGATCCTGACGCGTATGGACACCACCGTCTGGACCCAGCCTGCGGTGGGAGCAGCCGCGCTCGCGCTCGTGTTCGCCGGCGCGTGGCTCCGCCAGCGCCAGACCCGCAACGCGGGCCTGGTGGATGTGGTGTGGACCGTGTCGGTCGGCGGGCTCGGGGTTGCCTGGTGCCTGCTCGGCGCGGGCTGGGCCCCGCGGCGCGTCCTCGTGGCCAGCCTGATTGGGCTGTGGTGCGTCCGCCTCGCCGCCCACCTGGCCCACCGCGTGCTGACCGAGGAGGAGGACGGCCGCTATCGGCGTCTGCGCCAGAGCCTGGGAGATGGCTTCGACCGCTGGATGGTGGGGTTCTTCGCGGCCCAGGCCCTCTCGGCGGTTCTCCTGTCCCTGCCCATGCTCATGCTGGCCCAGGCCCCGGAGCAGGGCTGGCGGCCGGTGGACGCCGCGGCCGTTTCCCTGTGGGTGGTCTCGTGGGCAGGGGAAGCCCTTGCCGACCGCCAGCTCGCCGCGTTCCGGGCAAGGCCGGAGAACCGCGGCCGTACCTGCCGCTCTGGCCTTTGGGCGTGGTCGCGTCACCCGAACTACTTCTTCGAGTGGCTCCACTGGTGCGTCTACCCTCTGCTGGCCGTGGGCCTTCAGGGGGGGTGGACCCTCTGGCTGGCCCCGCTCGCGATGCTCTAC
>JBDQFW010000269.1:0-4305 GCA_040265735.1 Planctomycetota bacterium
CCGCATCTCACAGGCGCTGCCGCAGGTCACAGGCGCTGCCGCAGGTCACAGGCGCTGCCGCTGCGCCAGCTGGTAAGCGCGAGTGACGCTGACGCACGCCGGAGCTCCTCGCACCCCCGCCGGCGGGAGGGCAGCCGGGCTCAGGTCCTCGCGAGAGCCGTCTCGCCCTCCAGGGGCCCGCAGCTGCGGGAGAGGTTCGCGCCGCGGGAGAACCTCGTTCCGGCGCGCACGCCGTGCTTGGATCGCCCTGTTCGCGTTCCTATGCTCGCCTTCGGAGCGTGCATCACCGCACACGAAGCACGCGCCGCACCGCACACCAACAACCGATCGGGGGGGACCCTGGCGCAATGCTGAACTTCTTGAAGCCGATGGAGTGGGCCTTCGGGCACCTGTCCGTCGACATGGGCATCGACCTCGGCACGGCCAACACGCTCGTCTGCGTCAAGGGGCGCGGAATCATCCTCAACGAGCCGTCCGTCGTGGCGGTGAAGAAGGGGACCAACGAGGTGCTGCTCGACGGCATGGCCGTGGGCAACACGGCCAAGGCGATGCTCGGCAAGACCCCGGGCACCATCGAGGCGATCCGGCCCCTCAAGCACGGTGTCATCGCGGACTTCGATGTCACCGAGAAGATGCTGCGCTACTTCATCACCAAGGTGCATGAGGGGCGCCACTGGGTGAAGCCGCAGGTGGTCATCGCGGTCCCGGTCGGCATCACGCCGGTGGAGCGTCGCGCGGTGATCCACTCCGCCGAGCGCGCGGGGGCGCGCCGGGTCTTCCTCATCGATGAGCCCATGGCGGCCGGCATCGGCTGTGACATGCCCGTGACCGAGGCGCGCGGCTCCCTCGTGGTGGACATCGGCGGCGGCACCACCGAGATCGCGGTCCTGTCCCTCGCGGGTGCGGTGGTCTCGACCTCGCTGCGCGTTGCCGGTGACGACATGGACGAGGCGATCATCTCCCACCTCCGTCGTCACCACAACCTGCTCATCGGCGAGCAGTCCGCGGAGCGCATCAAGCTCACCCTGGGCTCGGCCTGGCCGATGAAGCAGGAGCTGTCCATGGAGGTGAAGGGCCGTGACTCCGTCTCGGGCCTCCCCCGCCAGGCGACGATCACCTCGATCGAGATCCGCGAGGCCCTGAGCCACCCCGTGCGTCTAATCTGCGAGGCCATCCGCGGCATCCTCGAGGAGGCCCCGCCCGAGATCGCGGCGGACCTCTACGACAGCGGCGTGACCATGGTGGGCGGCGGGTCCCTGCTGCTCGGCCTGCCGGATGCCGTCTCCGACCACCTGGGCCTTCCCGCCCGCGTCGGTTCGGAGCCCCTGTCTGCGGTCGCGCGCGGCACGGGAATCTTCCTCGACAAGCTGGACGTGTTCAGCAAGGTCCTGGCCACCGAAGAGGTGGACTGATCGAGACGCGGGGCCGCAGACGCGGCCCCGCGGTCTGGAACGGACGATGCACGCGTGAGGGGACGCAGGCTGAGGACGGTCCAGGGCGTGCTGGTCGCCGTCGCGGCCTTCGCCTCCCTGCGGCCGATCGCGGCGCTCGATGCGGGCGTGGAGTTCCTGTTCATGCCCGCGCGCGCGGCGCTCGAGCTCGCGGCCCCTGCGGTCCTGCTGCCGGCTGAGGCCGCCGCCCCGCTCGCTTCCCGCCAGGAGGAGCAGCGCATGCACGACGAGCTCGAGGCGCGCGCCAGACGCGCGTCACGACCCCAGGAGCTGCGCCTGCCGGCCGGGGTCCGGACCGTGGCGGCCGAGGTGCTCTCGCGACCGGACGGCCGCCTCGACGAGCTGGAGGTGCTGCTCGAGGATCCCCGCGGCGTGTCGCGCGGCGCGCCGGTCGTGTGGGGTGATGCGTTCGTGGGTGTGGTGGAGCGCCTGCCGAGCGCGCGGGCCGCGGGCCGCGAGGCTCACCTCGCGCGCGTTCGGCTCGTCACGGCCCGTGACGCGCGGGTGAAGGCACGGGCGGTGCTCGACCAGGGGCGTGCGCCGCGACGGGTGGTGGGGGGGATCGTCGAGCGCGGCGCGTCTTTCGCCCTCGCGGTCCACAGCCCGGAGGACGCACCCCTGCCCGAGCAGCCGGTGGTCCTGGCCGAGGACGCCGGCACCGAGCTCGCCCTCGCCAACGGCTGGCGCCTGGGCCGCGCGGTCTATGGGCAGGACCCCCTGCGCGACGAGCCGCGTCTCGTCGGTCTCGAGCCCGAGGTCGACCTGGAGGCGGGGCTTGCGCGCGTGCTCGTGCTCGTGCGGACGACCGCGCCGGCGGAGCCTCTCGAGGCGCCCGCTGCCGGAGCCTGGATCTCCTCCGCGCGCGGCCCCCTCCTCGAGGACCGCGGGCGCAGCGCCTTTCCCCTGCGCTCCGGGACGCGGCACGGTGTGAGGGTTGGCGCGGCGGTAGCGGACGGCCTGCGCTTCGTGGGGCGCGTTCGTCGGGCCGGTCCCCTGGCCTCGGTGGTCGAACGTCTCGAGCAGCCCGGCGCGACGGTTCACGCCACCGCGCTGGTGGAGGCCGGTGGGCTGCCCGTGGTTCTTGGCCGGCTGCGCTCCCTGGGCTTCGCGCCCGACGGGCGCCTCCGCCTGCGCTGGTCCGGAGACGCCGCGGTCGTGCGCGGCGTCGTGCCCGTCACCCTGTGGACCCTCGCCGGAGAGGCCGGCGTTCCCGGGGGCCTTCTCATCGGGAGCTGCCTGCTCCCCGTCGGTCCCGGCCCGCACACGCTCATGGTCGAGCGCCCCTCGAGTGAGGCCCCCCCGGCCTCCCTGCGCGTGCGCGTGGACGGGGGGGGCTCCCAATGAGGCGCCCCTCCTTCGGTGCCTGGGTGTTGGCCTTCACCTGGTGCGCCTGGGCGGCGTTCGCCGGCGCTCTCCTCCAACTCGAAGCGGGCGGCTGGGCGCCGGACCTCGTCCTGCTGCTCCTCGCCAGCGTGGTCGCGGCCCGCGGACGGCGCGCCCACCTCGGACTGGCGGCGTGCGCCGCCTGTGCACGGAGCGCCCTGAGCATGACCTCCCCCCTGGTGCTCCTCTCGGCCATGGTGCTGGCCTTCATGGCGGCGCGCGGGGTCGCGTCGGTGCTGGACCGTGAGGGCTTCCTCGGGCGCGTCGGCATCGCCGGAGCGGCGGCGCTGACCTTCCACGGCTGGCGTGCGCTGGCCTGCGCGAGCAGGGGCGAGCCCGCCGCGCTCGAGGGCCTCGCGGGCCCGGTCCTCGTGACCACGCTCCTGGCCCCGGTCCTGCTTCCGGTCCTGGTGCGCCTCCCGGGCCTGCGCCCCTTCACCGGGAGGCGCGCGTGAGCGGCCTGCGCCGCTTCGGCGCCCTGCTGGCGGTGTTCGGTGTCGCCCTGGCGGCCCTGATCGTGCGCCTCTTCGAGGTGCAGGTGGGGGAGCACGAGGTGTGGGCGCGTGAGGCCCTTGGCCTGGTGCGCGAGAGCGCAGTGATCCCCGCCCGGCGCGGCGCGATCGTCGACCGCCACGGGCGAGTCCTGGTCGAGGACGAGGAGGACTACGTCCTCGACTTCGTGTGGCGTGACTTCCGCCGCGAGCACCCTCTGGGCGCGGTGGCCCAGGCCTGCTCACAGCTCCTGGGTCGGCCGGTTCCCCTGCACGAGGCTGACGCGCACCTGCTCGAGTGGGCCGTCGCACTGGTGCGCCTCTCGCCCGACGACCTGGAGGCCTTCGCGCGCGGCGAGGCGCTGCCAGTCGCGGGCCTGCCCGAGGAGATCCCCGCCCTCGCGTCGGACCCCGAAGAGGCGCGCGAGCTCGCCCGAGCGTCCTGGCGCAGGACCCGCGCGGGAGACGCGCGCTTCTACATCGAGAGCCTGCTCGCGACCACGAGCCGGGAGACCTACGACCTGCGCCAGCGCGACTCGGATGTGTGGGACGGCCGCAGCTTCCTCGAGCGCACCGCGTCGGTGCGTGAGTCCCTGGCCGCCCTCGCGCGAGACGAGGCCGAGGTGGCGCTCCTGCACGAGTGGTCGGACGGCCTGCTGGCCGCGCGCGAGCACCTGGCCGGCTTCGCTGAGGCCCTGAGCGAGGGCCCCGCCCCCTACGCCGCCCTCCTCGACCGGCTCGAGGGGATCCGCGTAGATGTGGAGGACGCGGTGGCCGACAGCCTGTTCCTGTCGGCCTCCGGCTTCGCGGCGACGCGGCTCTCCGCCGCGAACCTGGCGCGGCTCGACCTGGAGTGGCTGCGAGTGGCGCTCGTGTGGGACGCCGCGCGGCTCGAGGCGTGGCGCGTGCGCCGCGGCGCGCGGGAGCAGGGTCCCGAGGGGCTCGGGGGGCCGGGAAGCTCCTGGGTGGCGGCTCGGGTG
>JBDQFW010000270.1:0-4255 GCA_040265735.1 Planctomycetota bacterium
CGCGTGAGGAGTGCCAGAAGCTCGCGACCGCATTCCTGTCCATCGCCTACGACGACCTGGGCAAGGCCCCGCACCTGCTCGACGGACAGGACATGCACGGCGCCTTCGGGCATGTCCTCCCCGGCTGGCTGAAGCGCAAGGACCCCCGCGCGCCGCTGATCGCTCCGTTCCTCCACGCGCTGGTGGACTACCTGGAGGAGAGTCATGTGATGCCCAACGCCTTCGAGGTGCGCGCGGCGATCGAGTCCACCCGAGACGAGTTCGAGGAGACCGTCCGCACCGGCCACAATCCCCACCACGGCCACTCCCACGGCCCCAAGCAGGAGACCGTCGTCCACACCGCGCCGAAGCTCGGCCGCAACGACCCGTGCTTCTGCGGAAGTGGAAAGAAGTTCAAGAAGTGCTGCGGCAAGGCCTGAGGACCCCATGACTCACGACAGGCCGCACGCGAATCTCGCTCCCATCGCCAGCACGCCCAGTGAGGCCCTGCGCCTCGCCCTACGGCGAGCGCGCACGGCCCCGCAGCTCGAGGAGCTTCTGGCGCGCGAGGTCAATGCGAAGAAGGCCCTCAAGGGCGCAGGCTGCGGAGCGGCGTTCGGCCTCGTGTTCGCCGGCTTCGGCGCCTTCTGGACCTTCATGGCGTTCACCATGACCCGCATGGCCGAGGACCAGGCCAACGCTCCGAAGGGCATGGAGTACTGGTTCCCGCTCTTCGGGGTGCCCTTCATCCTGATCGGCCTCGCCATCGCCTTCGGAACCCTGCGCAAGCGCAGGCTCGTGCTCGAGTCCGAGCAGGAGCGGCACCTGTGGGGCGTGCTCGAGGAGCGCACGGAGACCAGCACCCGCACCTCCTCCAGCTCCAGTGGCCACAACCGCACGCGGACCACGACCACGCACTACGTGACCTTCGAGGACGAGGCAGGCGACCGCTTCGAGTACGAGGCTATGAGCTCCATCGCTGGCAAGATCACCCAGGGCGATGTGGGCGTCGCCTATGTCCAGGGCGGCACCCTGCTCGAGTTCGAGCGCATCCGCCCGGACTGAGCCCGCGGCCCGCGTCCCGCCCAGATGGACCTCCTCCTCCCGGCGCTCTTCTTCTTCCTGGGAGCCTTCACCCAGGGCCTCACCGGGTTCGGCTCGGCCATGATCCCGGTCGCGCTGCTGCCGCTCGTGTGGACCGTGCCCCAGGCGGTCGGCGTGGTGACGGTCTTCTGCGTCGTCCTCAACGCCTGGTTCGCCTGGTCCCTGCGCGCGGACGCCAACCGGCGCGAGGTCGGGGGCATGGCCCTTGCCGGGGCGGTCACCACTCCCCTGGGCCTCTTGTTCCTGCGCTCCTATCCTTCCAGCACGCTGCTCGGAGCCTTGGGCGCCGTGCTCGTCGCGAGCAGCATCCTCGGTCTGGTGCGGCCGCGGCTCGAGCCCCGCGCGCTCCACCGCGGCTGGGGGTTGCTCGCGGGCGGTGCTGCGGGCGCGCTCAGCGGCGCGTTCAACACTGCAGGCCCGCCGATGCTGGTCTACGCGTCGATGCGCGGCTGGGGCCCGGCTGCGTTTCGCGCGAACCTGCAGACCTTCTTCCTCGTGACCTCCTGCGCCGCCTGCGCGGGCTTCATCCAGGCAGGGATCGTGAACGCAGACACCCTGCGCCTGAACCTGATCCTCGCCCCGGCCTTCGCCCTGGGAGGCCTCGCGGGCCACTGGCTGCACGCGCGCCTCGCGGCGCAGACCTTCCAACGCCTCGTCCAGAGCGCGCTGCTGCTCGTCGGGCTCCGCTATGTGGCCCAGGGCCTCGGCATCGGCACTTGAGAGCCAGGTCCAGAGGGGCCATGGTGTTCCCTCGCCCGCTCCGGGCGCCCACGCCATGCTTCTCATCTGCACCGCCAGCAGCGGCAAGAACCGCGCCCTCGCCGACCGACTCGCCGAGCTCGCCGCCGAGGCCAGCCTCGACGCCCGCGTCCTCGACCTCAGCGAGGACGCCCTGCCCCTCTACACCCCCGCGGCCCATGCAGCCGGCATGCCCGAGGAGCTCGCCCCCGTAGCCGAGCTCTTCCGTGCCGCGACCCGCTTCGCCTTCGTCGCGCCCGAGTACAACGGCTCGATCCCCCCGACCCTGTCGAACGCGATCGCCTGGCTGTCCGTCGGAACCGAGGACTTCCGCGAGCTGTTCAACGGCAAGACCGCGGCCATCGCGACCCACTCGGGCGGCGGCGGCCAGAAGGTCCTCGTCGCCATGCGCCTCCAGCTCTCCCACCTGGGCGTGAATGTCCTGGGTCGCGAGCTCCTGACCTCCAGCCACAAGCCCCTGAACGAGGACAGCGCCCGCGCCGTCCTGGCGCAGCTGGCTGCCTGAGAGAGCGCACGCCGCGAGAGCGCGCGCCGCGAGAGGGCACCACGCGTACCCACGCTAGAGGGGCCGCCCTGGCGCATGCGCCGGGGCGGCCCCTCGGAGGTCCTCGAAAGAGGGCGCGAGCCCTCGTTCCACGGGCAAGCTCAGTTCCCGAGCGCCGTGTCCGTCATCGCCTTGCGCGACTTCGAGCGCTCGTTGCCCTCGGTGCCGGTCTTGTGGCCCGGGTCCACCCAGGAGCGCGGCAGGTCGTCCGGCTTGAACAGCGTGCGGCGCAGCTTGTTGTAGACCCCGAAGGCCCGCGTCTCGAGGCGGCCATTCACATAGGAGCCGTCACCCAGCCGCTTCTCCGCACGCTTCTCCCAGAACCCGCGGCGACGACCGCGCGCGAGGCCCCAGTTCAGGGTGGCGAAGTGCTGGTACATCATGCGCGCCTCGGCGACCCGCGGCGGGATGTTGCCGGGCCAGGTCTCCTCGAGGTGGTACTCGCCGATGGAGCCCCACTCCGGCAGGGTCTTCGGACCCTCGTAGCCCAGCTCGATGGCCTGGTCCCACATCACCGTGCCGGGGATGGGGCGGTAGGGCCACACCGTCGGACGCGCGTGCGGCGCGGCCATGTGCAGGCGGCGGCACTGGTCGATGGTGGCGAGCATCGACTCCTCGGCCTCGCCCGGGTAGCCGATGATGTAGGTCACCGAGGCCTGGATGCCGCGACGGTCCATCTCGACCGAGGCCTCGATGTTGTCGTCGCCTTTGATCGGCTTGCCGATCTTCTTCATCATCTCGTCGGTGCCGGCCTCGGCCCCGATCTCGGCGATGTACATGCCCGACTCGGCCAGCAGGTCGAGGGTGTCGGACTTGTAGTTGAGGATGGAGTGCGTCTCCATGAACGCGTTCCAGCTGACCTTGCGGTGCAGTCCGCGATCGATGAACCCCTCGGCAAAGGCACGCGCGCGCTTCTCCATGACCCCGAAGTTGGCGTCGTGGAAGCGGATCGCGTCGAAGCCGCCCCAGCGCTCGTAGAGGTCCTCGATGTCATCGAGCATCCGGTCGGCCGGTGCCGGCTTCCAGCGGCGGTCGGTGACGATCGGCGAGCAGCAGAAGGTGCAGGGCTCGGGGCAGCCGTAGGAGCCGAAGTAGGTGATCCCGAAGTAGGGCTCGCCGTACCCGAGGTTGGGCGGCGTGGGCATGCGCAGCACGTCCCGCGCGCTGGTCTTGCGCAGCTGGTGCCGCTTGTAGGGCTCGATGTCGATCAGGTCCCAGGCGGGGCGCAGGACCTTGTCCCAGCCCACCACGCCGCGGCGCTCGGTGCGGATGATCTGGCCATCGCGCATGATCGAGAGGCCGGCAATGTTGTCGAGGGGCTCGCCCGCGTCGATGGCCTGGACCACCTCGCGGAAGGCGATCTCGCCCTGGCCGTGGACCACGGCCTCGTACATGCCCGTCTCGAGCTGCAGGTCCGGTCGGACGCTCGCGAACCAGCCACCGATCACGGCGGGCAGGTCGGGGTAGCGCGCCTTCACCTTGCGCATGGCCAGGTAGCCGTCCGTGACCATGTAGCCAAGGATGCCGGTCGTGGCGACCATCATCGCGCCCTCACAGGCCTGCAGCAGGACCTCGTGCCCGGCCTCGCCGCGGTGCAGGGAGCCGTCGACGATCTGAACGTCGTAGCCGTCCTCGATGGGGTAGGCCGCGATCGTCAGCATCTCCAGGGGCAGCATGTCCTTGGAGGACTCGGCTCCGAGCGAGTCGTCGACCTGCTTGGGCTGGTAGAGGACGATCTTCTTCTTGCGCTGGATCATGGATTCGGGGGGCGCTGCGGCGCGGGGAGGGCCGGCCGCGGACCCAGAGGGCTCCGGCTGCTCATCCCATCGGAAGCATACCCCTGATCCCTGAAGGCCGAAACCTGCGGAA
>JBDQFW010000271.1:0-4217 GCA_040265735.1 Planctomycetota bacterium
TCGCAGCGTCGAGATTCGGGTCGGGCGCCGAGCCCGTGCGGAACCCGGGGTGGGGGCGGGCCTCGACCTCGAGCTCCCAGGAGCCGCTGCCCAGCCAGGCTGCGCAGACCCGGACCTGGAACGGTCCGGCCCAGTCCACGAGGAACGAGGCGCTGTCGGAGCCCCAGTCGTCCGAGACCAGGACATAGGTCTGGAGCCCCTCGTCCCAGACGGCGAGGTCGAAGTCCGTGTCCGTGTCGTCCCCGACGCCGTTCAGGTGCAGCCGGACCTCCATCGGGGCGAGCGCCTCGAAGCCCACATGGTCCTCGCTGTCATTGAGCAAACCGACATGCCCCTCGATCCACAGCAGGTCCCCTGGGGCGAGGGGGTCGAACACGGTCGTCTCCCAGGGCGTGTCGTTGGGCTCGACCTCGCCGAGGAGGGGGTAGCCGCCCGAGTGGCGGTCGTCGAACGGGGGGACGCAGGCTGCTGCGGAGAGGGCGGCGGCGAGGAGGGCGAGGCGGGATGCGGCGTGCGAGGCGAGCATGGGACGGCTCCTTGGGGAGAGGTTCGTTGGGAAGCGCAGGGGGCCGACCTCCCGACCGGGGGCACGAGCGGGGGCCGGCTCCTCCTGCGCTGACAGGGATGACAAGCGCCGTGCCAACACGCCTACGGCAGGCTCCGGGGGCTCCGGGGGGGGCGTGTGCTCCCCCGTGGACACGGCCTGCACACCCCGAGGGACGCGCCGGCGGCGACGCCCACGGTGACCGCGCTGTGGACTCCGGGACCCCGCATGGCACCATGCGGGAGTGCCGCGGCTCCGCCTCCTCATCGCCTGGGCCGTGCCCATCGCGCTGCTCCTGATCCACCAGATCGCGGCGCCCCGCGGCGGAGAGCTGTGGCTTGGGCTGCCCGAGGAGTGGTGGCTCCGCCTGGGCTGGTGCGCCGTGGCCTGGGTCTATCTGGCTTGGTTCGCGCGCGCCGTGTGGACGGACGAAGAGGCGACCGATGGGGGGGCCGAGGGATGACGCCCTCGCTCTTGGCCCTAGCTCTGTACGCAGCGGCGGTCCTCGCGCTGGGGTGGCTCGCGGCGCGGCGCGCGAGCGCCTCGCCCGAGGACTACTTCTTGGCGGGCTCTGGGCTGGGGACGGTGGTGCTGTTCATGGCCCTCTTCGGGACCAACTGCACGCCCTTCGTTCTCGTCGGCATTCCCGGCCGCGCATACCACGACGGGGCCGCGGTGTTCGGCCTCAATGTCCCGGTCGTGGCCCTCGGGATCCCGCTCTCGTTCTGGGCGGTCGGGGTGCCCGCGCGACGGCTGGCCCGCCGCCTGGGCGCTCTCACTCCTGCGGAGCTCTACGCGCGTCACCTCGGGAGCCGAGCTCTCGGGCTGCTCCTGTTCGCAGCGTTCACCCTCTACACCCTGCCCTATATGGCCACGGCCGTGGAGGGAGCCGCGCGGAGCCTGGTCGCCGCGCTGGACCTGGCGCCGGAGAGCGCGCCCCTCGCCGGCGGCGCGGTGCTCGCGCTGGCGGTGGGCTACACCTCCCTCGGCGGCATGCGCGCGACGGCATGGACCAATGTGCTGCAGGGCGCGCTGTTCCTCGGGTTCATGGTGGCCCTGGCGGTGATCCTGCCCGGCCGGCTCGGAGGCCTAGGGGAGGTCTTTCGGACCCTCCGCGAGGAGGCCGGGCCGGCCTACTTCGAGCGCCCCGAGACGGGCCTCTACTCCGGCGGGGCCCTGGCCTCCTGGAGCCTCGTGATCAGCCTCACCGTGGTGGCGTTCCCGCACATGCTGGTGCGCCTCGTGGCGGCGCGCAGCGAAGGGGCTCTGCGCCGCGTGTGCGTGCTCTATCCCCTGGCGCTGGTGGCCCTCTGGCTGCCGGCGGTTCTGCTCGGCCTCCTGGGGCGCGCGGCCTTCCCAGGCCTCGAGGGGCGCGCGTCGGACCAGGTCTTCACGCGCCTCGTGGAGGAGGTCGCGCCGGCCGGTCTGGGAGCCTTCGGCCTGGTCGCGATCCTGGCCGCGGTGATGAGCACCCTCGATGCGCAGCTCCTGACGCTGGGCTCCATGCTCTCGCGGGATGTGCTCCCCGGCCGGCGTGACGCGCGCGCCGAGGTGCGGGCCGGGCGCGCCTTCGCCGTGGTCGTGGCGGTGCTGGTGTTCCTGGTGTGGCGCCTCGCGCCGAGCTCGATCTTCGCTCAGGCCGCGGTGGCCTTCTCCGGCTATGTGACCCTGTTCCCGCTGCTCCTCCTCGGGGTGCGCTGGCGCCGGACGAGCGCGACGGGCGCGATCGCCGGCGTCGTGCTCGGCAACCTCGTCCTCTGGCTCGCCATGGGGCAGGCGGAGGGGCCCGCTCCCGCGGCCCTGACCCCCGTCTGGGCGGGGCTCCTCCCCGCGGCCTGGGCCTTCCTCGCGGCCGGCCTCGCCACGGTGGTGGGGAGCCTCCTCCGGCCGCGGCGCGGCCCGCGGCACCCGCCCCGGAGACCGACCCTCCGCCACGGGAACCCCACCGTCCGGTGGCGCCCGTCTGGCATCATGGGGCGCTCGCGGGGCGTGCCCCCGACCCGCCAGGGCCCATGACGACCACCCGCCACACCTCCGAGCGCTCCGGGGACGCAGAGGCGCCGCGCCTATGCGTGGTCACCTTCGGCTGCCAGATGAACCAGTACGACTCGTCGCTGGTGGAGGGCAAGTTCCGCAAGCAGGGCTACGCCACCACCGACCGGGTGGAGGACGCCGATGTGGTCCTCTTCAACACCTGCAGCGTGCGTGATCACGCCGAGGAGCGCACCTGGAGCTGGGTGGGCGAGCTCAAGAAGCTCAAGCAGGACAACCCCGAGCTCGTGATCGGGCTGATGGGCTGCATGGCCCAGCGCGTCGAGGAGGAGGCGTTCAAGCGCGCGGCCCACGTGGACCTGGTCGCGGGCACACGCCAGTTCCACCACCTGCCGCGCATGGTGGAGGAGGTGCGGGAGCGTCGCGACGAGCCCGGCCGGCGCTTGGAGGACCAGCGCGTGGCCTACACGGACATGGCTTCGGAGGTCGCCTTCGACCGGGCCGGCGAGGAGTGGTCGGGCGGCATGCACGCCTACCTCGCCGTGATGCGTGGCTGCGATCTGTCCTGCACCTATTGCGTCGTGCCGCACACGCGGGGCGGCGTCCAGAGCCGGCCGATCGCGGACCTCGTGGCCGAGGCGCGCTGGTACGCGGAGCAGGGCGTGAAGGTGCTCACCCTGCTCGGCCAGACGGTGAACAGCTATGGCGAGGACCTGCCGGCGCCGAGCGCGGGCGAGCCGCACGGGGCGCCAGGGGCGTACGGGCCTGGGCGATCTGCTGCGCGCCCTTCAAAAGGTCGAGGGCCTCGAGCGCATCCGCCTCATCACGCTGCACCCCTCCTACGCGACCCGTGCCCTGGCGGAGGCTATCCGCGACTGCGACAAGGTCGACCGGTTCCTGCCGCTCCCCGCCCAGGCGGGCTCTGACCCGGTGCTCAAGCGCATGAAGCGCGGCTACACGCTCGATCTGTACCGGCGTCGGGCCGACACGCTGCGCGAGGTGGTGCCCGACCTCGAGCTGGGCAGTGACTGGATCGTGGGCTTCTGCGGGGAGACGGACGAGGACTTCGCCGGCTCCCAGGGCTTCCTCGAGGAGCAGGGCTTCGTCGTCAACTACATCTTCAAGTACGACGAGCGACCGGGCACCAAGGCCGTGGGCTACCCCGATGACATCGAGGTCGCCGTCAAGAAGGAGCGGCACCGCCTGCTGATGGAGACCGCCGAGCGCGTCCAGCGCGCGCGCTTCGAGGGCTGGCGCGGCCGCACGGAGCGCGTGTTCGTCGAGTCCGTCTCTACGCGTGACGCGTCGATCGTCCTCGGACGGAGCGTGCACGGCCTGCCCGTCTCCCTGCCCGGCGATGCCTCCTTCGTAGGGACCTACCGCGCGGTGGTCCTGGACGAGTGCACGGCCTACGGGCTCTCCGGGCGGGTCGCGGAGGCGCCGGCGGGGGCGTGAGGCGGACGGCCGCCCTTGCGGCCCTCATCGGGGCGAGCGTGGCCTGCGGCGGAGCGGAGGAGCCCCGCTTCGCCATGCGTGAGGTGGTCCTTGAGGGGCGGCTGGTGCACGGGGCGATGCCGCCCGAGCAGCTCCTCGATGTGAAGGGGGGCGGCCTGGCCCTGTTCGACGCCGACGGCGACGGCGACCTGGACCTCTATGCGCCCGGCGGCGCGCCCTCCTGGGG
>JBDQFW010000272.1:0-4175 GCA_040265735.1 Planctomycetota bacterium
GAACAGAACCGAGGCGCCTTCGCGGAGGCCTTGACGGCTCTCGGACCGCAGGGTGATCCTCAGCCCCGAAGGCTGGTAAGAGCGCGGAGGTGGAGTGTCGAGAATGCGGAGGGAATCGGGCTCGGCCTGACCTCCCGACTCGCCGGCCTCCAGGGCCAGGAAGCGTGGCCCAACGATCGCCTCCAAGCCTTCCACGCCTGCCGGGGAGATACGCGGCCGCACGACATGCAGCGCGGCGCCGGGTCCCAGGGCCCAGCTCACCTCGGCGTCGAGCTGAAGCCGCAGCCGAACCGCCCCCGGCCCCTCCATCGAGACCTCCTCCACTTGCCCCACCGTCACCCCCTGCAGCCGGATGGGCGCTCCCTCCTCCAGCCCATAGCCCTCACTGGCCAACACCTCGACCTCCACCACCGGCTGCCGCGCATGCAGCAGCAAGGCGACTGTCGCCGTCAGGGTGGCGAGCGGCAGCAGCCATGCCAGCAGGCTCCCGCCACTCGCGGCGGGGAGTGCCATGGGATAGGTCTCAGCGGGTTGGGGGTCCGTCATGGTCAGCGGCGCTCCACGCCGCGTGGGGATCAAAGGCCGACGAGGCCAGGAGGGACAGCATGACCATGCCCGTGAAGGCCCATACGCCGGGGCCAGCCTCCACGGTCACCAGGTCGCCGAGCTTGAGCCACGCCGCGACTACGGCGATGAGCAGAACATCGAGCATGCCCCAGCGGCCGGTCCACTCCACGAGGCGCAGGATGCGCCCACGGGCGGCGCTCTCGAGCGCTCGAGGTGGGCGGGAGACGAGCAGGAGTCCGGTCAGCTTGAGCAGAGGCAGGAGCAGCGAGCACACCCCGACCAGGAGCGCGAGTAGGACCTCGCCGCTGCGCCAGAGCTCCAGGGCTCCTGTGACCACGCTCCCCGAGCTCTCATGTCCAAAGGTGCTCAACTGCATGATGGGCAGAGCGACGGCCGCGGGGTAGAGCACGAGCGCAGAGGCTGCCAGGCCCGTGACGAGGCCGCTGCGGGAGCCTCGCGCTCCGCCCAGTCGGGCTCGACAGCGGCAGCAAGCCAGACGCTGCAGCCCGCCCCTCTCAGGGGTGCGCTGGATCAGACCGCAGCAGTGGCAGGCCACGAGCAAGGGAGCCCCTTCGTGCACCCCCTCATCTTGCCAAGGCCGTCGTGCTCAGGCCCGCTCGATCTCGCGCTGGAGATCCGCGAGGCTCGAGAGGCGCTGACGATGCGGAGCGGCGGGCCGATTCCCCACAAGCAAGAAGCGCATGCCCGCAGCATCCGCGGCGGCGCCGTCGCAGTCGTCCCGATCGCCGACCACCCAGCACTCCTCGGGCTCGAGGCCCAGGTCCTGCGCAAGCCTCAGGAAGCCCTCGGGGGCCGGTTTGAACGCCCCCACATCGGGAGAGAACGCCGAGCGGTGGCAGTTCACCAGCTCCCGGACCCCAAGCGCCTCGAGCTTGCCCTCCACCGGATGGTCGCTGAACACCCCCACCCGCACGCCGCTCGCCCCCAGCCACTGGAAGAGCTCGCGAAGGCCCGGCCGAGCGGCCAGCCCCACAGCCCGCAGGGGACGCTTCTCGAGCCAATCCTCGGTGACCCGCGTCAGCTCGCCTCCCGCCACGCGCGCCCGCTCGGAGGCCAGGACGCTGTGAGCCTCAGCGAGGACGCCCCCTGTCGGGAACTTGTGACCCCGCAGCTCCTCGCGCGCGGTGCGATAGGCCTGGATCGTGCGGAGGAGCCGCGGCCCGCCGCCGAGCAGAGCCCCGAGCGCAAGGCGAGGGAGCATGGCGCGCCGGACGGCACGCTCGTCGTAGAGCGTCCCATCCAGGTCGAACAGGACCGCTTCAGGCCTGGGCAACGGACAGCCCTCCGGCTCCATCGATCGTCGCACGGTGCCTGCGGAACCAGAGTGCCGCGTAGGAGACGTGCACCAGGCTCCACAGGAAGGTGAACGACAGCCCGGCGGCCGCGCCATAGTCGGGCCACCTCCAGCAGGCGAAGACCAGGACCGCCGTGTTGATGACGAGCCCCGTGGCGCTGATCCAGATGGCCATGCGCAGCTGTCCGGTGACCAGGTAGAAGGTGTCGTTCGCGACCGAGAAGCCGACCACGGCGGTCCCTGGAAGCAGGATCAGGAACGACACCCAAACCGGATGGAGGTAGTCCTGCGGCAGGAAGGAGCGCAGCGCTGGGCGCAGGACCAGCGCGGTGGCCAAGAGCCCCGCGCCGATCAGAACCCCGGATCCAATCGTGGCCCGCCAGTAGACCCGCCGTAGGCCGCGCAGGTCCCGCACGCTCGCAAGCTGGCTGAGGACGGGAAGAGCGGTGCGGCTGATGCCCTTCATAAACAGCCGCCCGACATCCACCAGGCGCAGGGCGATGCGCAGATACGCAACCCACCGCGGACTGGCGAAGCGTCCCAGGATCAGCGCCGGCAGGATCTGCACGCCCAGGGCGTCGATGTTCCGGATGATCCCGACCTTGATGCCGAGCCGAAGGCCTAGGCCCCAGGGTGCTCGCCACCCCAGCCTCAAGATCTCCCGTGCGGGCGGCAGCGTGAGCAGCCCGGAGGAGCGCTCCCGGGCCCAGAGATCGAGAGCCAGTAGAGACCCGAGCAGGCTCGCGATGACGGTCCCGACGCACGGCCCAACCGCGTCGCCAGTCCACAGGGCGCCCGAGACCACGAGCACCACGCGGAGGAGCTCCTGGCCGTTCTCGATGCGCGCGACCGTGGCCATACGCCGGCTGCCCTCCAGCCCGGCAAGCGCGACCACGCGGGGAAGCTCGAGGACGGGCGCTACGCTGAGGATTCCCACGCAGCGCCCGATGAGGTGCGCATCCGCCTCGCCAGAGCGCACCCAGAGTGAGAGCAGGGCAGGAGCACCGAAGGAGCCCGCCAGGAAGGTGAGCACGGCGAGCGGGGCGCCCACCTTGGCGAGGTAGCCCAGCCACCGGCCCGCGTCCTCTTCGCGTCCCTCTCCAAGGCTGCGCGCCACCTGCGAGATGGTCACCGGCACGAGGCCCAGGTTCAGACAGAACCACAGCAGCGAGTAGGCCGCGACAGCGAGGTAGAACTCCCCCTGACGGACCGCGCCCAGCACGTGCGTGAGGGCGAGGGTCCCCAGGAACCCGAAACCCGAGATCGACAGGCTGCCCAGCTGCAGCACGGTGGAGTCACGCAGGAAGCGACTCCCAAGCGCGCGGCGCAGGGGTCCGGGGCTCATGCGCGATCCGCGGCCTCAGGCAGGAACAGGATGTCCGCGATCCACTCCATGGAGGAGAGATCCTGCTCTTGGTACCCGATCTCGAACAGGCGTCTCACCACGGCGTCCTGCTCGGCCCAGCGGGTGTGGAAGTCGCGGTTGAGCAGCTCGCTCAGGATCGGCGGCCGCTGGCCGGTTCGCTCGAGGAAGGGCACCAGTCCCTTCAGAACGGCATAGTCGAAGCCCTCCGTGTCCGTCTTCACGAACGCCACCTCTTCGATGCCGCGCTCGCGTGCGAAGGCGTCCCAGGTCGTGCACCGGATGCGCTCCTCCTCGATCTCCGTCTCCGGGAAGATCCGGGCGTTGTCGCGCTCATCGAAGATCAGCTCCGTGACGACGGAGTTGCCGCCGTAGTTGTGCGCGGTCTTGAAGATGGTCCGCTCCTCGATGGCGTCGGACAGGGCGAGCTGATGCACCTCCACCCGGGGATCACTCGCAAAGCGCTTCGCGCACAGTGCGTGGTACTTCGCGACGGGCTCGAAGAGCACGGCCCGCAGCCCCGGGCGATGCTCCAGGACAGCCTGCGTGAAGAGCCCGATGTTGGCGCCCACGTCGACGAGCAGGCCCTCCTCAGGGAGGTGAGGGAGGATGCGCTCGACCTCCTGGCGGACGACCTCCGCGTGCCCCTCGGCCCACTCCTCGAGGGTCTTGCGGCGCTGCCCGCGGAGGCGGCGCGCCCAGCTGCGGAGGCGATCCAACATCACAGGAACCCTATCGGCGGGTGAGGCAGAGGATCTTGCAGGTCTCCGGGAGCCATGCAAGGACCTTGGCGGGCCCCCGCAGTGAGGCCCAATGCGGCTTCGCACGAGCCGCCGTCCCTCAGGACGCGCCTGCGAGAGATGCGAGCGCCGCCCGCAGCTCTTCGCCGGTCGCCCTGCGCTGAGCTCGGACCCGCCCGGCCTCCTCGGC
>JBDQFW010000273.1:0-4163 GCA_040265735.1 Planctomycetota bacterium
TGGGGTTCCCAGGGCGGCGGCTCTCAGGGCGGCGGCTCTCAGGGCGGCGGCTCCCGCGATGGAGATGGGGGCTACGGCGAGTACGGCGCCCAGCCCGCGGGCGACTCCTTCGAGGACACCCCCTTCTGATGGCCGCGGCGGCCCCAGGGCTGCCGGAGCATCATGGACCTCGTCGTCCGCCTGTTCGCCGGGCTCCGAGATCGGGCCGGGTCTGACGAGGTCCGCCTGTCGGGGCTGACCGAGCCCGTGACCGTCGCCGCGGTGAAGGCGGCGGTGGCCGAGGCCTGTCCCGAGCTGGGCTCGCTCGAGGGCGTGGCGGGCGTGGTGGGCACCGCCTACGCGCCGGACCACGCCACCGTTGAACCGGGCGCCGAGGTGGCCCTCCTCCCCCCGGTCTCCGGGGGCGCGCCGGGAGCCGAGGACGAGGCCTGGGGGAGAGGCGTGTTCGAGCTCTGGGAGCAGCCCCTGGACCTCCCGGCCCTGGAGGCTCGGGTCCGTGACCCGCGCTGCGGGGCCGTGGTGAGCTTCGTCGGAACCACTCGCGACACGCACAGGGGCAGGCGCGTCCTGCGGCTGGAGTACGAGGCCTTCGAGGCCATGACCGGTCCCGAGATGGGCCGCATCTTCGCGGACGTGCGCGCGGCCTGCGGGGAGGTCCAGGGGGGCGAGCCGCGGATGCTCTGCGTCCACCGGGTCGGGACCGTGGAGGTGGGGGAGCCTTCGGTCGCCATCGTGGTGGCCACGCCCCACCGGGCCGACGCGTTCGACCTGGCCCGGGGCCTGATCGACACCCTCAAGGAGCGCCTGCCCATCTGGAAGCGCGAGGTCCTCGAGGACGGCTCCCACTGGGTCGGCGAGCGCTCCTGACCCCAGCCGGAGAGCCGTGGCGGCGGGTCCCCCGCGCTGCTATTCTCTTTGCCCGATTCTCGGGTCCTCCAGCCCTTTGGTCTCCCGCGCGGATGGGCCAAGAGGTGGCCGAGGTCCCCCCAACCGCCCCCCAGGATCCCATGAGCGAACGCGTCACCAGCCTGAACGCCCGCGACGTGGAGCGCGACGAGCTCCCCGTCGACGTCCTCGTGGTGGGCGGCGGCCCCGCGGGCTTGGCGTGCGCCATCGACGTGGCCCGGCGATTCCAGGCCGCGGGGGAGACCGAGAAGACGGTCCTCGTGATCGACAAGGCCGAGGAGCGTGGGCACCACACCCTCTCGGGCGCGGTCATGAAGCCCGAGGGCCTCGCGGCCCTGTTCCCGGACTGGCGCGAGCGCGGGTTCCCGATCCTGGCCGAGGTGAAGGACGACTGGGCCGAGATGCTGCGCCCCGGCGGCGGGAGCGTCCCCCTCAAAGGCGCCCTGTGCCCGCCCCAGCTCAAGAACCACGGCAACTGCATCGTCTCCCTCAACCAGATCGTGCGCTGGCTCGGGGAGCAGGCCGAGGCCCTGGGGATCGAGGTCTACGGCGGCTTCCCCGCGGCGGAGCTGATCCGCGGCGAGGGCGGTCGGATCGAAGGAGTCGTGACCCGCGACAGCGGCATCGCCAAGGACGGCTCGCACAAGGGCACCTTCGAGCCCGGCATGCGGATCACCGCCGAGGTGACCGTGTTCGCCGAGGGCACGCGCGGCTCGCTCGCGAAGCAGCTCCTGCGCGATCCCGAGCTGGGGCTCATGGAGGGGCGCAACCCCCAGACCTGGGGCACCGGCATCAAGGAGATCTGGGAGGTCACGCCCATGGTCGGGGCCGAGCTCGAGGGCAAGGTCATCCACACTGGCGGGTACCCGCTCGACCTGAACTCGTACGGCGGCTCCTGGATCTACGGTCTCCCCGGCAACCGGCTCAGCATCGGCTTCGTGGTCGGGCTCGACCACGGCGACGCGCGGCTCGATCCCCACGCCCTGTTCGTCCAGTGGAAGCAGCACCCGCGCATCGCGAAGCTGCTCGCGGGCGGCAAGCCCATCCGCTACGGCGCGAAGACCGTTCCGGAGGGCGGCCTGCACTCCATGCCGAAGCTCTTCGGCGAGGGCTTCGTCCTGGTGGGGGACACGGCCGGCTTCCTGAACGCCGCGACCCTCAAGGGGATCCACCTGTCCCTGCAGTCGGGGATGCTCGCCGGCCAGGCCGTGGCCGAGGCCGTCCTCGCCGGCGACACCTCCGCCGCGAAGCTGGCGCGCTACGACGAGCTGTTCCGGGCCTCGTCGGCCCATGCGGAGCTGCACGGCGTCCGCAACTACCGCCAGGCCTTCGCCAAGGGCATGTTCGCCGGCCTCATGGACTTCGGGGTCCAGATGGTGACCGGCGGGCGCGGCCTCGTGGCGCGGCGGGGCGGTCATGCCGACCACGAGTGCATGCAGCCTGTCGCCAAGAGCCGCCTCGAGAAGCCGGCCTTCGACGACGGAGCCTCCATGGACAAGCTCTCGGACGTGTACCTGTCGGGAGCCATCCACGAGGAGGACCAGCCGAGCCACCTCGTCGTCGCCGATCCGAGCATCTGCGTCGAGCGCTGCGCCAAGGAGTACGGCAACCCCTGCCAGCACTTCTGCCCGGCCGCGGTCTACGAGTGGCCCGAGTCCAACGCGGGGGTCGTGATCAACGCCTCCAACTGCGTCCACTGCAAGACCTGCGACATCATGGACCCCTACGAGAACATCGAGTGGGTCGTGCCCGAGGGCAGCGGCGGTCCCAAGTACCTCGACATGTGAGCCCGACGCGCGCTCCCTCTCCGCTCAGCATCATGAAGATCACCGTCACCAGTCCGGCCTCCCTCAAGAAGACCCCGCTCCTGTTCGTTCCGGCGTTCGCCGGGGAGAGCGTGGACCTGCCCACGGGCGTGGAGGTCCCGGCCGCCTTCACCAAGGGCTTCGAGGCCGCAGCGCGGACCACGCGTGAGTCCTTCGCCGCTAGCGGCCCTGCCGCCCAGGTGGTCCTCGTCGGCTGCGGTGAGCGCAGCACCCTGGACATGGAGGGCCTTCGGCGTCTCGGCGCGGTCATGGCCAAGAAGGCCGAGGCCCTGGGAGCCCCCAAGGCAACGGTCCTCGCGACCGACCTGCAGGGGCTCGAGGGCATCGAGGACTGCGACGCCGGCCAGGCCCTGGCCGAGGGCGCGATCCTGGGCGCCTACCGCTACACCGAGCTCAAGAGCGAGGCGAAGGCCGCGACCTGCAAGGGCCTGGCCCTGGCCGCCGATGGGGCCACCTACAAGCGTGGCGTCGCCCGCGGCTCCGTCATGGGCGCGGCCTGCTCCCTGGCGCGCGACCTCCAGAACAAGCCCGGCAACGTGCTGACCCCGACGGCCTTCGCCGCCGCGGCGCGCAAGGTGGCCTCCGGGTCGGCGCGCATCACCTGCAAGGTGATCGACGAGGCGGGCATGAAGAAGATGGGGATGGGGCTCTTCCTGTCCGTCTCTCAGGGCTCCGACGAGCCGGCCAAGCTCGTCCACCTCACCTACAAGCCCAAGGGCAAGGCCAAGGGCCGCATCACGCTCGTGGGCAAGGGCCTGACCTTCGACGCGGGCGGCGTGAGCATCAAGCCCTCGGCCAAGATGGACGAGATGCGCTTCGACATGTCGGGCGCGGCCGCCGTCTTGGGAGCATTCCGCGGCCTGGCCGAGCTGGACCTGCCCCTCGAGGTGCACGGCATCCTCGGCTGCTCCGAGAACACCATCAACGGGAAGGCCACCAAGCCGGGTGATGTGCACACGGCCATGGACGGCACCACCGTCGAGATCCTCAACACCGACGCCGAGGGGCGACTCGTCCTCGCGGACTGCCTCGTCTACGCGGCCCGCAAGACCAAGCCCGACACCATGCTGGACCTCGCGACCCTCACCGGGGCCGTGATCGTTGGCATCGGCCACGAGGTCTCCGGCATCTTCCCCTCCACGGATGAGCTGCGTGATGCCCTCCTGGCGAGCGGCCTGCGGACCGGGGAGAAGTGCTGGCCCCTGCCCCTGCTGCAGGAGCACCTGGACGCCATGAAGGGCACCAGCGCCGACCTCGCCAACATCGGGTCTCCCGCCGTGGGCGCCGGCTCCAGCCAGGGCGCCGCATTCCTTCGCGGATTCGTGCCCCAGGACATCGCCTGGTGCCACCTCGACATCGCTGGCACGGCCTGGAACACCGTCAACCGGGACTGGGTCGGTGGCCCGACCGGTTCCGGGGTGGGCGCGCGCC
>JBDQFW010000274.1:0-243 GCA_040265735.1 Planctomycetota bacterium
ATGCAGATCACCGGGAACCAGTTCACCCACACCAGCGCGCTCTTCGGGAACGACCTGGCGACCCTGCCGGACTTCCCCGCGGAGATCCGCGCGCCAGCAGGCACGCGGCCCGGCGTCTCGGGCTTCCAGCTGCAGTTCAGCTCGAAGGACATCCACACGCCCGGCGACGCCCCCGATGTGCTGGTGGCCATGAACCCGGCCGCCTTGGTCGTCAACATCAAGGCGCTCAAAGCCGGCGGCACG
>JBDQFW010000274.1:253-4153 GCA_040265735.1 Planctomycetota bacterium
GACCTCAAGAAGGCCAAGCTCGAGGCGAACCCGCTCGAGGACGGCACCCTTGAGGGCTACCGCGTGATCGAGGTCGACATCAACGCGCGCGTGCTCGAGGCGCTCGACGACTCGCCCCTCTCCACCAAGGAGAAGTCGCGCTGCAAGAACTTCTACACCCTGGGGCTGATGTACTGGCTGTACAGCCGCCCGATGGAGCCGACCATCACCTGGCTCGAGCAGAAGTTCGCCAAGAAGCCCGACCTCGTGGACGCCAACGTGCGCGCGCTGAAGGCGGGCTACAACGCCGGCGACATCCGCGAGCTGTTCCAGGGTCAGTACGAGGTCCCCAAGACCTCCGAGCTCCCGGCTGGCACCTACCGCAACGTGATGGGCAACGACGCCCTCTCCATGGGGCTCGTCGCCGGCGCGCAGCTGGCCGGCCTCCAGCCGGTGCTGGGCTCCTACCCGATCACCCCGGCCTCGACCATCCTGGAGGCCCTCGCGGCCTACAAGAACCACGGGATGATCACCGTGCAGGCCGAGGACGAGATCGCCGCCATCTGCGTGGCGATCGGCGCCTCGTTCGCGGGCTCCCTAGGCATGACCTCGACCTCCGGGCCGGGCATGGCCCTGAAGGGTGAGGCCATGGGCCTCGCGATCTCCGCCGAGCTGCCGCTCGTGATCGTCGACATCCAGCGCGCGGGCCCCTCGACCGGGATGCCCACGAAGGTGGAGCAGTCCGACCTCCTGCAGTCGATCTTCGGCCGCAACGGGGACGCTCCGATGCCGGTCATCGCCTGCTCGCGTCCCTCCGACGCCTTCGAGCTGGCCATCGAGGCCTGCCGCATCGCCGTGCAGTACATGACCCCGGTCATCCTGCTCAGCGACAACTTCATCGCCAACGGTGCGGAGCCGTGGCGCCTGCCTGACCTCTCGAAGCTTGAGCCCTTCCCGGTCGAGTTCGCCACCAGCCCCGAGGGGCACGCGACCTTCGCCCGCAACGAGCGCGGCTCGCGCCCGTGGGCCAAGCCGGGGCGAAGGGCATGGAGTTCCGCATCGGCGGGCTCGAGAAGGATGGCAAGGGCAACGTGTCCTACGACCCGGACAACCACCAGGGGATGACCGACCAGCGCCACGCCAAGGTGGCGGCGGTCGCGGACTCGATCCCGACGCCGGCGCTCGATGGCCCGGCCGAGGGCGACGTCCTCGTGGTCGGCTGGGGCTCGACCGTGGGCATCATGACCCAGGCGGTGGAGACCGCGCGCGCCAAGGGCCTCAAGGTCAGCCGCACGCACCTCACCCACGTGTGGCCCCTTCCGCACGGACTCGACGAGATGTTCTCCGGCTTTAAGTCGATTGTCGTGCCGGAGATGAACATGGGTCAGATGACCCGCGTCCTGCGCAGCGAGATGCCGCACCACAACTTTATTCCCTACACCAAGGTGACCGGTCAGCCGTTCCTGACCACCGAGGTCGTTGCCAAGATCCAGGAGATCATCGAGGGCTGAGCCATGACCGAGACCGCAGTGAAGCTGACGAAGAAGGACTTCGCCTCCGACCAGGAGGTGCGCTGGTGCCCCGGGTGTGGTGACTACGCCATCCTGGCCGCCGTCCAGAAGTACATGGCCGACTCCGGCCACGACCCCGCGAACACCGTGTTCGTGTCGGGCATCGGCTGCTCCAGCCGCTTCCCGTACTACATGAACACCTTCGGGTTCCACACGATCCACGGCCGGGCCCCGGCCGTGGCGACCGGGGTCAAGGTTGCCAACCCCGACCTCAAGGTCTGGCTCGTGACCGGTGACGGCGACGCGCTGTCCATCGGCGGCAACCACCTGGCCCACATCCTGCGCCGCAACCTCGACCTGAACATCATGATGTTCAACAACGAGATCTACGGCCTGACCAAGGGGCAGTACTCGCCCACTAGCCCCGTGGGGACGGTCAAGAAGTCGACGCCGATGGGCTCGATCGACCGGCCCTTCAACCCGCTGGCCTTCGCGCTCGGCTCCGGGGCGACCTTCGTCGCGCGCAGCATCGACACCGATGCCAAGCACCTGGCGGGGATCCTCGCGGCGGCCGACGCCCACCGTGGGACCTCTTTCATCGAGATCATGCAAAACTGCGTGATCTTCAATAAGGACTACTACTCCGGCGTGGTCGACAAGCCCGTTCGCGCGGATCGCACCGTCAACTTCGTCCCCGGCGAGAAGATCGTCTACGGGGCCGACAGTGACAAGGGCGTGCGCTTCACGGCGAAGGGCGCCGAGCTCTGCACCGCCGACGAGGCCGATGTGTGGGATCCCACCAACGCCTCCCAGGCCTTCGCGCTGTCCCAGCTCGAGCAGGAGCCTGGCGCACCGAAGCCGATCGGCGTCTTCCGCGCCGTCGAGGAGCCGGTCTACGAGGTCGGAGTGCACGCCCAGGTCCAGGACGCCATCGCCAAGAAGGGCGAGGGCAAGGTCGACGACCTCGTGTACGCCGGGGAGCGCTGGGAGATCGGCTGATCCTCCGCCGCCGCCTCACCTGATGTCGATGCGCGGCCGGTCCTCCTTTGGGGGGCCGGCCGCGCGCGCTTGGGTGAGAGCCTGGGCCTGACCCGGGCGGTCACTCGCCGCCGTACCCGAGCTGCTCCAGCAGCTGCTGCTCCTCGCCCCCCAGGTCCAAGGTCGCCTCTTCGCGAGCCTCGTCCTTGAGTGCGCCCCACCAGTCGTCGAGAGCGCGCGTGAGGTCTTGGGCCTCGGGCGCGCTTGCGATAGGGAGGGATGCCTGCTCGAGGGGGTCGCGCCCGAGGTCGTAAACCGCGGGCTGCGGCATGCGGCCCTCGCGGATGACCTTCCATGGTCCTTGGATCGCGGCGCGCAGGCGAGCCCCGCGGCTCGTCTCCGAGTACACCACCCGGCCCGGCTGCAGGCCGGGTCCGCCCGGGCGGATGTCCTGGCCGACGCGGCCGGCGGGGACCTCGGTGCCGAGGGCTGAGAGGACGGTGGGGTAGAGGTCCACGAGCGCCACCGGATCGTCGATGCGCTGGGGCTCCTGGCCGGGGATCCGAACCACTAGCGGCACGCGGATGAGCTCCTCGTGCAGGGTCCGCGCGTGGCCAATGGAGCCGTGGTCACCGAATTCCTCGCCGTGGTCCGCCGTGACCACCACGATGGTGTCCTCGAGGGCTCCCGTGCTCTCGAGGTGCGACAGGATGCGGCCGAGCTGCGCGTCGGTGTGGTGGATCTCGGAGTCGTACAGCCTTCGAAGCTCCGCATGGTCCTCGGGTTCCAGGTCGCGGCGCTGCTTCCAGAGCTCCGAGTAGAGCTGGCCGCTGCGCACGGGGCCCGCGTAGCTGCCTGCTCCCCCGAAGGTCTCTGTCTGCTCGACGTAGGCACAGTGGGGATCGAAGTAGTGGAGCCAGAGGAACCAAGGCTGCGCGCTGTCCCTGCGGCTCTCGAGGAAGGCGAGGCCGCGTGCGGTCACGCCCTCGCTTGTGACCGCGTCGTGCCCCAAGACATTGGTCTCGTCGAAGTCGTGGAACCCCTGCGCGAAGCCCCAGCGCGAGGAGCAGAACGAGTGGCTCACGACCGCGGCCGTGTGGTAGCCGTCGGCCTGGAGGGTCTCAGCGAGGGTGATCTCGTCCTCAGGCAGGACGGAGCGGTCGCTACGAATCCCGAGGGTAGTGGGGTAGCGCGAGGTGAGCAGCGCGCCGATGGAGGGCGTGGTCCAGGGGGCCTGGGCATAAGCCCGGTCGTAGACCCAGGAGCGCGCGGCCAGGGCGTCCAGCTGGGGGCTGGTCACGCGGTCGTGGCCGTAGCAGGAGAGGTGGTCGCTGCGCAGGGTGTCGATGACGACGAGGAGCACGTTGGGGCGCTCGGGCCGGGCCGCTTGGCGGGGCTCGGTGGGCTCTCCGCAGGCGGCGAGGGCCAAGAG
>JBDQFW010000275.1:0-4124 GCA_040265735.1 Planctomycetota bacterium
GCAGGGGCCTGGCCCAGGACCTCGGTGAGCATGTCGCGCAACTGCAGCAGCAGCGCCTCGCGATCCTCGGTCGCGTGCTCCTCCACATGCCCAAGGACCCCGACCACCCTGCGACGGCCAAGGAAGCGCGCCAGGAAGCTGAGGCCCGCAAGCTCCACGATCCCCTGCGGATGCGTGACCACGAGGAGCAGGTCCGCACGCTCCACCAGCTGACACGAGAGCTCCCGATGGCCGGGCGCGTGGCTGTTGTGGTCGGGCCCATCCACCAGCACGACGGGAGCCTCGAACGCCTCGAGCGAAGGCACGCGCCGCACCTCTGTCCTCGAGCACAGCGCCTCGCCCAAGAGCTCGCGCGCCAGGCCGGGAACGGGCTCGGCTGCAATGAGGCCACGGGTGGTCGGCCGCAAGGGGCTCACGTCGGAAGCGGGCTCTCCGACGAGCGCGTTGAACAGGGAGGACTTCCCCGCGCCGGTGGGTCCCACCAGCGCCACCACCCCTGCGGGGCGCGCGCGCTGCGCGGCCCGCTCTAGGTCCGCAAGGAGCGCGCGCGCCTCCTCGGCCTCGCTCACCTCGAGCCGCGCCTCAAGGGCGTGGAAGGCCCCGCGGCGCTCCGCCAGCTCCTGAGCCAGCTCCCCGCTCCAGTCCGCGGCCTCTCTCATCTGCGCTCCTCCTCGCGCAGGGTCAGCATGGAGGCCTGAATGCTCTCCTCCGCGCGCCGGAGGCCGAGGAGCTCGCCCCGCAGGGCCTCCTCGCAGCTCCTCCAGAGGCACCGCTCCAGGTGCTCCTCGAGCCTCGCCGCGGCCATCCGCGCCCAGCGCTCTCGCGCCTCCTTCGCCACTCCAGCCCCCAGATGGGAGGCCAGCCTCTCCAGCCATGCCGAGCTGAGGACACCAAGCCCTCCCACCACCAAGTCGGAACCCAGCCCGCCGGTTTTCAGGGCGATCAGCGAGCCCACCGCCATCGGCGTAGTGAGCACGAGATCCATCTGCAGCTGCAGGGCGCCTTCGCCGCCGCGCTCCGCGAGAGAGCGCTCCAGCAGCTCACGGAGCTCCGCTCGAAAGGCCTTCCGGTCGTCCTCGGGAACGGGCGCTGGGGTGCGCGCAGCGTCCAACGAGGCGCCCCGCCGGACCGGGCGCAGCCAGTCCCCGAGCGCTTCGCCGCACGACGGGCTGACTCCGTCGCCGAGCGTGCCGCGCAGGAGAGCCTCCAGCCGATCCAGGAGCCCCGGAAGCCTCCGCTCCAAGGCGCGGCGCTCGGATGTCTGAAGGTCGAGCTCCACCGCCTCGGGGCTCCTCCGAAGGAGCCGGCCCAGGCGTGCTGTGCCGGAGCGCAGGGCGCGCCTGACCGGATGCACACGCGGGTCGAGGAGCTCGCGCAGGGCGAGAACGGCCTCCTCCAGGGGCAGAGCCTCCATCGCCACGGCGCTCGCAGCCTCACGCAGGTCCGCACGCGCGCGCTCCAGCAGAACCTCGATCCGCTCACGCCTCTCGCCGACGCTCCGGCACAGAGCCTCACCCTCAGCGAGAATGCGCCGCCGTAGCACTGCCCGCCGCTCCCGCAGCCCAGCGAGATCCTCCGAGCGCGCGGCGAGGTCTTCGCTCAGGCTCCGGCCGGGGCCCATGCCATCGACTCGCCTGGGCCCCGACCCGTCCCACGCATAGGTCGCGGACGGCGCCGAGCCCAGCTGGGACGCCAGCGCAGCAGAGACGCGGCGCGCCTCCTCCTCCACGGCGCCGCGTACCACGAGCACCCACGAGACGCCCCGATCGATCACCTGCTCGCCCATGAACTCGTGCACGCGAGCGTTCGCGTACACGAGCGGGGTCACCACCAGGGCCACCAGATCCGCGGCCCGCACGGCGTCCATCGCGCGCCTGTGGTGCAGCTCCCGGTGGCCGTCGAAGTCAGGCGTGTCCGCAAGGAGCCAGCCGTGGTCCTGCTCCACTGCCCCGCCGAGCTCGGCGCCCTCCATCCAGCGATCTACGGACGCTTCCCCTCCCGCGGCACTCGCGGCTCTCCCGGCCCCATGAAGGACGACCTGGGTCGTGGCCCCTCCCAGGGCGCTGGGCTCGGCTTCGCAGGCCCCAAGCAGTTGCACCAGGCTGGTCTTGCCCGCGTTGTTCGGTCCGACCACGACGAGGCAGGGCCCGCGCCCGGGATCACTGGAGGCAAGGCTCGCCCGCAGCGCGGCCCGCCAACCACGCAGCTGCTCACGAAGGCCCGGCTCCAGGTCGCCCTCCAGCGTCCCGGCAGCGCGCTCATGGGCTGGCTCTGCGGAGGTCATCTTCCCTCGTCCGGATCCTGCGCCGCCGCCTTGCGCTCGAATGCCCGCAGCATCTGGTCCAGCTGAGCAGAGGCCTCCGCGGACAGGGCCTCGAGGCGCACGCGAGCAGCCCCCGCAGCGGCCTGCTCACCGGCCTGGACAAGGGAGAAGGTGAGGCCGAGCAGGACCTCTGGGCTCTCGGGCTGCAGGCGCTCGAGGGCCCGCCAGGCCGCCACGGCCCCGGGCCAGTCCCCTTCGACCGTGGCCATGCTGGCCGCAAGCCGAAGGGCCTCCGGGTCGGCAGGACTCTCCGCGAGCAGCCGAGCGCAGAGGCCGCGCGCAGCCTCCCGGTCCCCCTGTGCCCAGCGGGTCCGAATGACGGGCAGGAGGACGCGCGGATCCCAGCGCCCGCTCTCGGCGAGCGCCCGCCGGGAGAGCTCCTCCGCAGGGGCCAAGAGTCCCCTTCGGCGCAGGATCTCCACCAGACCGTCGGCCCCGAGCTCCTCGGCGGGCTCGAACCAGCGCCCAGAACCAAGACCTGCGAGGCGACGCCTGACCGTGGGCTCCACGTCGTTGGCGAAGCCCAGGTCCCTCGTCACCTGCTCGAGCTCGGGCGCCCCCCGGTGTAGCACCACGAGCCGGCCGCGCGGATCGAGGATGAAGAGCGACGGCAGGGCCAGCGGCGCATCCGAGTCGGACAGCAGCCCTTCCACGGCTTCGAGGACGCGAAGGGTCTGCTCCTCCGCCCGCAGATAGCCGCCGCCCCAGCCAGCCTTCAGCAGCAGCCCCTGACCGCGCAGGCTCTCCGTTTCGGGGTCCGCATGCAGGGCAACCACGCGTACACCGTCGCGCCTCCAGCCCTCCGCGGCGGCCGCCAGCGCCGGCAGCTCCGCGACGCAGGTCCCGCAGTCCGCGCTGAAGAGCGCGAGCACCGTGGGGCCCTCCTCACGAGCCGGCGCTAGGGCGCTGACCTGGCCGGTCCCCTCCACCCCTCTCAGTGCCGGCAGCGGAAGAGGGCTGGCAAGGACGACCCGCCGTCCCACGGCGTCCGCTTCGTCCGCAGGATTCCTCGGGTCGGTCCGAGCAGCCGCCGGAGCGCTTGGTGGCGTCCAGCGGACCGCTGCCCCCCGCCCTCTCGCAAGGGTGAACCAGCCCCCTGGCTTGACCCCCTCGAAGGCCTCGCGCTCGCCGTCCGGCCAAGTCACCGTGACGCGAAGCGGATCGTCGCCTCGGGCCGCAAGATGCTCCCAGGGCCCCGTCTGGCCGAGGAAGCCGTCCCCAGCGCGCCGCGTTCGCACCTGGAGTCCTGCACCATCCCGAACCTCCAGGCGGGCGCCGATGGCATCCCGTGCCCCGGGGAGTCCCAGCAGACGCAGCGCCACGAAGTGCCTCTGCACGCTGCTTCCGCAGCGGTTCTCGAGGATCCGGAGCCGCGGCTCACCGCGGCCGCTGCGCAGCAGGTCCAGGTCCCCATCGTGGTCGAGGTCCAGGGGCAGGACGGACCGGCCGTCGTCCTCGAGGTCGAGCCCGCTCACCCAGGAGACATCGACGAATTCTCCGCCGCCGAGGCCGTGGTAGGCCGTGTCACGCTCATGGCCGGACCAGGACAGCCCCCTCCTCAGGTGCCGCGAGACCGCGGCCCAGCCAAGCAGATAGGGATCTGCTTCAGGCTCCACCGCCCTGGGTGTCTGCGACACGACCTGCCGCCAGAAGTAGCTTCACAAGTCGTCCAGGCGCTCGCCCGTGACGAACCCGGCGGGACAGGTGATGTCCAGGACCCCGTCGAGGTCCAGGTCCACCAGCCGTCCTCCCCAGGCCCAGCGTCCCATGGCGGCCCCACCCGCTCCTTCCAACTCGCGAT
>JBDQFW010000276.1:0-4057 GCA_040265735.1 Planctomycetota bacterium
CGCAGCGCCCGCGCGTCACGCGCGGCCGGCCCCGCCGCCCAGCACCCGCCCAGGGTCTCGCGGCGCGCCGCACGATCGCGGTCCCCGCGAAGCATCCACACCTCAGGATGACGACGGCCCGAGCCACCATGAACCAGTCCCGCCGCACCTCGGCGATCCCCACGGCCAGCCGCCCCCCCAAGCCGGGGCAGTTCCCCTTCACCAAGGTGGTGGCGACCATTGGTCCCGCCTCGGAGGACCGCGTCGGCGAGCTCCTCGACGCGGGCCTCTCGGTCGCGCGCATCAACTTCAGCCACGGGGACGAGGAGGATGCGCGCCGCCGCATCGCCAAGGTCCGTGCTGCGGCCCAGGAGAAGCGCCTCCCGGTGGGCATCCTGGTGGACCTGCCCGGTCCCAAGATGCGCACCGGCACCTTCAGCGGCGGCCGCATCGAGCTGGTCGAGAAGGAGGTGGTGCGCATGCGCTCCGGGAGCGGCCGCGCCGTGGCGGGAGAGATCCAGATCGATGTCCCCGGCATTCACGAGAGCCTGCGCCCCGGCCATCGGGTCTTCCTCAACGACGGCCAGATCGAGGTCCTGGTGGAGGACGGCTTCGGCGAGACCGTCGTCGGCCGCGTAGTCCGCGGCGGCTGGGTCGGTGACCGCAAGGGCGTGCACATGCCCGACTCCGAGGTGCAGTACGACCTGCCCACCGACCGTGACCGCCAGTGGCTGGAGTTCGCACGCGAGCTGGATGTCGAGATGGTTGGCGTGAGCTTCGTGGCGCGTGCCTCGGAGATCGCCGCGATCCGCGAGCTCATCCCCGGCGCAGCCATCGTCTCGAAGATCGAGCGCCGCGCGGCGCTGGACAACCTGGAGGAGCTGCTGGAGGCCTCGGACGGCGTGATGGTCGCTCGTGGCGACCTGGGCGTCGAGTGCGAGCTCTCCGACCTCCCGATCGTCCAGAAGTCGATCCTGGCCGCCGCGGTGCGCGCGGGCAAGTTCACCATCACCGCCACCGAGATGCTGGAGTCGATGATCCACTCCAGCCGCCCGACGCGGGCCGAGGTCACAGACGTGGCCAACGCGGTCCTCGACGGGACGGACGCCGTGATGCTCTCGGCGGAGACCGCGGTGGGCGAGTACCCCGTGGGCGCCGTGCGCCAGATGTCGCGCATCGCACACTCGGTAGAGCAGTCCCAGCGCTACCAGAATCGCCCGCGACTCAAGCTCAACCCCGAGGACGCTACCTTCTACAACGCAATCGCCATGGCCGCCGTGCACACGGCGAACGCCCTTGGCCTGCGCCGGATCGTCTGCTTCACCGAGACCGGGAACACCGCGCGCCTCCTGTCGCGCTACAGGCCCAACGCCGAGATCATCGGGCTCTCGCCCGAGGCCGGCTCGGTGGCGCGCATGACCTGCCTGGCCCACGTGCGCCCGCTGCTGTTCCGCCGGGTCACGAACCTCGAGGACATGATCCAGCTGGGCTCCGAGCTGCTCCTGTCGCGCGGAATGGTGGAGGAGGGTGAGGAGGTCGTCCTCGTCGCCGGGGTCCCTCCGGGCGTGGCGCGCAGCACCAACGTGATGAAGCTCCACAGGATCGGCGAGGTCGTCCGCTTCTCCTGAGGGCTGGCTCCGCGCTCTTCGGACGGACCGGCCCTGGGGGCTGGCCCGAAGATCGCCGCGCTGCCCGAGCCGCCCGGCGTCCAGTCGCCAAGGGCACCCTCGGCGGCGTGCCAAGGACCGAACGGTCCGGGCTGCGATCGTTTGCGGACTCCCTTCGAGGGCTGCAGCGCAAGGGCCTGGATCCAGGAATCGGATCCTGGTCCCGACCCTTGACTGGGCTGCGGGTCCGCGGGATCGTCTGATCCCCCATGCTCTCCCGCCTCCAGCTCCCCCGGTTCCTCGGCCTGCGTCGCCCCGACGAGGAGCAGGCCCCGGAGCGGGCGGCCGGAACGCCCGCGGCGCGCGTGGTCTGCGTGGCCAGCGGCAAGGGCGGCACCGGCAAGAGCATCACGGCCTCGAACCTGGCCGTGCAGCGCGCCAAGCGCGGCGAGCGGGTCCTCCTGGTGGACTTCGATGCTGGCCTCGCGAACGCCCACCTGCTGCTGGGCGTCAGCCCCGAGTACGACCTGGGCCATGTCCTGGACGGGGTGGTCAGCGCCCGCGAGGCCGCAGTGGACTGCGTCTTCGGGCTGAAGCTGCTCTCGGGCGGAGTCGGGCGCCAGAACCTGATCAACCCCACGCGCCGGGAGCTGGACCGCCTCTTCAAGGCGCTCCGGCCCCTCGAGGAGGAGTTCGACCTGATCGTGATCGACCACGGGGCTGGTCTCGGCTACTCGACCGTGGCCCACCTGGCCGCCACCTCGACCCTGGTCCTGGTCACGAACCCCGAGCTCACGGCCCTCAGCGACGCCTACGCCCTCTACAAGCGCGCCGTCACCGTGAACCCCCAGATGCGGGTGGGCGTGGTGGTCAACCGGGTGGGGGACGAGGGACTCGCCCTGGCTGCCTGGGAGCGGTTCCGTGGAGCCGCACAGCGGTTCCTTCGTCAGGAGCCCGACTACATCGGGTGGGTGCCTGCGGACCCGGCGGTCAGCCAGAGCGTCCAGCAGCGGCGGCCGATCACCCTGTCCTGGCCCGACGCTCCCGCGGCGAAGGCCCTCGAGGAAGTCGCGAAGTGGGCTCCCCTGGACCACGCGCGGGCTGCCAGCGCCTTCTACGAGCGGGCCCGCCGGGCGCTGCGCTGAGCATCGCCGCCGCCCGCTCGAGGGGTCGACGCCGAGGCCCTTACACGGGTCCCCAGCCGTTGTGCCCCGCTTGGGATAGAATCGACGGAGTCCCTGTGGTGGAGGGCTCCTCGCCGCCTTCCACGCCGTCCTCCAAGGCGCGCGAGGACGACCCACCGCGCACCCCTCGATGACCCCCGCAAGCCCCTCGAACCCTGGCCGCAGCCGCCGTCACGCGGCCGGTCCGATGCAGGTGCTCGCCTTCGTCAACCAGAAGGGAGGCTGCGGCAAGACCACCACGGCGGTGAACCTCGCCGGGGCCCTGGCGCGCCGGGGTGAGCGCGTGCTGCTGGTGGACCTGGATCCCCAGGCTCACGCGACCATGGCGGTCGGCCACGCCCCCGAGGACCAGCCGACGCTCGCGGAGGTGCTCCTGGAGGAGGCCTATGTGGAACAGGCCATCGTGGAGGGGCCCCTGGGCCTGCACCTGCTGCCCTCGCGGGCGCGCCTGATCGAGTTCGAGGAGGCCTCGGAGCGGCTGCTGCACGCCGAGCAGCGCCTGCAGTACGCCCTCGACGCGGTGCGCGATCGCTACGACTTCGTGATCCTGGACTGTCCGCCTCGCGCGGATGGCGTCCTGTGCGCGAACGCCCTCTTCGCGTGCACCCAGGCGGTGCTCGTGGTGGAGACCGGCGCCTTCGCCCTCCAGGGGGCCCTCCAGGCCCTACGCATCCTCGATGAGGTGGGGGAGAGCCAGGGGCGCAGCTATCCAGTGCGCGTCATCGGCACGCTCTTCGACCGCCGCGTGCGCTTCGCGCGCGAGCTGCTTGTGGCCCTCCACGCGCGCTTCGGCGAGGCCCTCTACGACACGGTGATCCGCACCAGCGTGCGCCTGCGCGAGGCGCCGGCCATGGGGCTGCCGGTCCACGCACTCGATCCCTCCTGCCGCGCCGCGGCGGACTTCACCGCCCTCGCCGACGAGGTGCTCGCCGATCGCGAGGCTCGCGCCGGCGCGCCCCGCCCGCTGCACGCGGGACTCGATGCCCCCGACCGCGAGGGGGCCCAGGCCCTCTCCCACTGATCGACCCATGGAAGCCCTCGCCCTCCTCTGCACTCTGCACGCCGACGGTCCGGCCACTCTCCAGCGCCTGCGGCGCGGGGGCTGCGCAGATCTCGCCGCGGTCGAGGCTCTGCCTGCGGAGGAGCTGGCGCGTCTCGTGGGCGTCTCGGCCTCGGCAGCCCGTCGCCTGGCGCGTGAGGCCTGCCTGCTGCGCCAGCGCCTCGCTCCCGGGGACGCGGATGCGCTCCTCGACCGCGAGGAGGCCCCCGAGGCGATCGAGCAGGCCC
>JBDQFW010000277.1:0-4042 GCA_040265735.1 Planctomycetota bacterium
CTCGTACTGCGACGCGGTGACGCGCAGGTTGTTGCGGTCGAGGTACTCCTTGCTCAGCCCGGTGTACTCGTGCATCTGCTGCAGCACGCGTCCCCGCTGCTCGGGCGAGACCGCGCTGCCGGCGAGGACCGCCGTGGCGTAGTCCGTCATCGCCCACTGCTCGACCTCCTTCATGAACCGCGACGGGTTCGCGGGCGCCGGCACGGGCAAGACCCGGGTGGTCACCACGCGCATCGCCTACCTGATCGCCAAGGGCGTGCGGCCCGAGCACATCCTCGCGGTCACCTTCACCAACAAGGCCGCCGCGGAGATGCGCGAGCGCCTCGGGCAGATGATCGGCTCGGCGGGCGAGGGCGTCATCGCCTCGACCTTCCACTCCTTCTGCCTGAACCTGCTGCGCGAGCGGCCCGAGGACCTCGGCATGCCCCGGGGGTTCTCGATCTGCGACCCCGGCGACCAGCAGACGCTGATCACGAAGTCCCTGCGGGAGGTCCGCGCGCCCGCCAGCGCGGTCAAGCCGCGCGAGGCCCTGAGCATGATCAGCCTCGCCAAGAACCGGCTCGAGGGCCCCGATCAGCTGGCGCGCCGGGTGAGCGGCGAGCGCGGGGAGCTCGTGGCCCTGGCCTGGGAGCGCTACCAGGACACCCTCCGCCGCAGGCGCAAGCTGGACTTCGATGACCTGCTCCTCGAGACGCGCCGCCTGCTGCAGGAGCGGCCCCTGCAGGACCTCGTCGCCGAGCGCCACCGCTACATGCTGGTGGACGAGTACCAGGACACGAACGGCCCGCAGTTCGAGATCGTGCGCGGCATCGCCGGCCGCCACCGCAACCTGTGCGTGGTGGGCGACGACGACCAGAGCATCTACGGCTGGCGCGGAGCGGACATGACCAAGATCCTGTCCTTCGAGAAGCACTTCCCGGGCGCGAAGGTCGTCAAGCTCGAGACCAACTACCGCTCCACTGCGCCCATCCTGCGCTGCGCAAACCGGCTGATCGCGAACAACCCGGGGCGCCACGAGAAGGTCCTACGCTCGGCCCTCGGCGAAGGGGAGGCGATCCAGCTCACGACCATGCGTGACGAGGAGGTCGAGGCGGAGAAGGTCGTGCAGCGCATCGCCGAGCTCGTCGAGGCGGGCCACGCCCTGGACGAGTTCGCGATCCTGTTCCGGACGGCCGTGCAGGCGCGTCCCTTCGAGTCCGAGCTGCGGCTGAAGGGCATCCCGTACACCCTGGTGGGAGGCCAGAGCTTCTTCGACCGCAAGGAGGTCCGCGACGTGCTGGCGTACCTGCGGCTGCTGGACTCCCCGGACGACGAGGAGGCCCTCCTGCGCGTGCTCAACGCCCCTCCGCGCGGCATCGGCAAGGCGACCATCGACCGCTGCCTCGCTCACGCAACGGCGGAGGCGGTCTCCCTGGCCGAGGTCTTCCAGAAGGGAGAGGTGCCCGGCGTGAAGGCCGACCGCATCGCGCCCGCCCAGCGCCTGCTCACCCGCCTGGCTACCCTGCGGAGCCTGCACCCGGACGCGACCTCCAACCTGGTCCCGCTGATCCGCGCCACCATCGACGAGGTCGGCTACGAGGAGGAGGTGCGTCGCTGCTACCCCGACGAGGGAGACCGCACCAAGCGCTGGGAGGCCGTGGACGAGATCCTCAACGCCGCCGAGAACTACGCGCGCCGCAGCAAGCGGCCGCGGCTGCAGCGGTTCATCGACGAGCTGCTGCTCAAGGCCGACGAGCGTGACGACGCGGAGAAGGCTGCCAAGCGCCTCACCGTGACCCTGATGACCCTGCACGCCTCCAAGGGCCTGGAGTTCCCCCGCGTGTTCCTGGTGGGCCTCGAGGAGGGCATCCTCCCGCACCTCAAGGCGGCCCAGGAGGACACGATCGAGGAGGAGCGGCGCCTCGCCTATGTGGGTATCACCCGCGCACAGCGCGCCCTGCAGATGTCCTTCTGCCTCGAGCGGGCGCGGGGCGGCCAGCGCGTCCAGCGCCACCCGAGCCGCTTCGTCCTCGAGCTCCAGCAGCGCGAACCCCCGGCCGGCTGGCTGGCCGCCGGGCAGGACGCTCCGCCGAAGCCGCGGGGACGGGGCCGCAGGCGCCGTCGGCGCTGAGCCCGCGCGGCAGAGGCGCCGCCTGGGTCAAGGCCGGGGCCTGCGCGGTGCTCGAGGGACCTCGCGCGAGCTCGAGCGCCAATAAAGGGCGCCGGAGCTCCCCCCCGGGTGCTCCGGCGCATGCCCGTTGGAGCGATCCCCCGGGCTACGCGCTTCTAGGCCGCGGGCGGGGCGCCTTCCAGTCTCTCCCCATGCACTGCGAGCGAGCGGTTCACCACGGGCACCCTCTCGCACCCCTACGCGCCCCCTGCTCCCAGGACTGGGAAACGAAGCCCGGCCGGGAAGGGCTCCTGGTGGGGTCCCTCGACGGCCCCTGGCCCTCCTCAGTCCCTTCGCCTGTCAGCGGAGCGAGATCAGCAGCAGGCGCTCTTGCAGCGAGACCACCCGGCCTCCCGCGGCTTCGGCGGTCACGAGGACCTGAGCCACCTGCCCCAGGGGCAGCGCAGGCCGCAGCTCCACCACGCTCCGCTCGCTCCCACCAACGGTGAACAGGGCCACCGGGACGGGCGCATCGTCCGGCCGCGTCGCATCCACGACGAACGCCTGCAGGCTGGTCCCGGCAGGCACCTGCAGACCCTCCACGGTCAGCACCCCCGAGCCGCGGGACGGAGACCAGTAGAGCTCCCCCACTCCGCCCCCCGCGGCCGGGTCACCGCCCGGCTCGAGGACCCGGTGGACCAGGTCCGGCGCGCTGGCCTGCAGCCCCTCGAGCACCTGCTCGGGAGTGAGGGGAATGCTGGCGAGCACCTGCTGCTCGTAGCGGGAGTAGGCCTGGTCGAGCTCGGTCAGCAGCTCCTGTTCACGGCCCTGCGTCCAGGCCCGCAGCTCCTCCAGCTCCCGTCGCTCCGCCCCGCCGAGGCCCTCGCTCGCGCCTTCGGGCTCCTCCGTCGCCGAGACCCCCGCGCCGGAAGGCGCTCCGCCCTCGGGCACGGGATCAGTCACGGGAAGGGCTGACGCCCCGGGCGGAACCGTCCCTTGGCCAGCGGGAGCGGGGCGGAGCAGGACCGCGAGGAGCCCCCCAACGAGGAGCCCGGCGAGGAAGGAGGGGAGCCGCATGTCGGGATTGTCCCTCAGGCCAGGGCGCTCCGGACCCTTGGCATTCCCAAGGGTGGGAGTCTGGGGCTTGGCCGTGATTCGAGCCGCGACATCGAGCGCATCACAGGCGATAAACCCTCTGCCGATATGCCGATTTCACCTAATCTCGCACTGGGCCTCCTGGCCTCCTTGACCATCGCAACCTGGGCCCTCGCGTGGATCGTCCACGAGAGCCAGCGCCGCTCGGCCTGGGTCCAGGAGGAGCGAGTCCGTATCCAGAGCCGCCTGCTCGCGAGTCCCTCCCAGGGCCGGCGGAGGCGCAGCCGCAGGCGCTCCGGCAGCAGCAGCCGTCGCCGCGCGCGGCGCGAGGCAAGCCCCGTCCCCGCGACCGCCGAAGGGCCGTCTGCGCCCCTCGCGCAGCCGAGTCTGGAGCAGGTCAAGGCACCGCTTCCGGCCAGCCCGTCCTCACCGGCGCTCGACCGGGAACCCGCCCGGCGCGCGTCCTGAAGCGCGCCCGCGCAAGACGCACAGGCCGGCGGGGACTTCGAGTCGGTTCCCCCAGGAACCCTTCCCACGAGGGCCCCGGCCGACTTTGGCCCCAGCTCCCCACAGATCCGGACGAGCCGCACCTCCGCCGCTCCCGAACCCACTGCCACCCCGTCACCGCGCCCGGCCCCTTCGGACGCCGCACCAACCCCCATGCTCTACTTCACGGCCTACCTGACTCTCGGACTCGTCTACTGCCTCGCCCTCTGCGCTGCGGCCGCCGCCGCGACGGAGAAGCGCGCCTGAGCGCTGGCCCGAGAGCGCAGTCCGGCTCCTGGCGGGGTCACTCCAGGACCAGGTCCAGAGAGGCCTTGCCCCCCGCGGGGACCTGGACGGAGACCCGACCGGAGG
>JBDQFW010000278.1:0-4039 GCA_040265735.1 Planctomycetota bacterium
GCGCTGGAGCGCGTGGTCCAGCGCCGAAGGCGCGGGCCCGACGCCAGGCTCGATGCGAGCGCCCGGCTCGACGCGCAGGTCACGGCTGGCGGGGGCCGCGGGCGGCTCGAGGACGGCGGATCGGCGCGCGCTCGTGACCTCGCCCGCAACCGCTGGCAGAGAGCCCAGGGCACTGGCCTCGAGAGCGCGCACAAGGCGGGGAGTGGAGAGCTGCGGGTCGTGGGGCCACTCCACCTGCAGCCAGCCTGCGCCCGCATCCGCCGGGAGCGGCAGGAACACTGCGGCGCGGCTGCCGGGCTCGAGGCAGAGCCCGTCATGCGCCCGGACGACCTGGAGCTCGCGGTCGAGAGCCGCGCGCCGAGCGGGGTCGCCCGCTGCGCGCCACGCCTCGCGTCGGCCATGCGCCCACTGCTCGAGGCGCCGGGCGCTGCCGCGCGGGTCCTCGCCCGCGCGGAGCACCGCTGCCCCTTCCTCCACCGCCATGAGGGCCCACGCCTTCCCTGAAAGCAGGTCCTCGAGTCGTTCCTTGGGAGCCAGGCGTCCGCGGACGCGGGGCATGCCGGCCAGCGCCGCGGCCATGGAGGGCCGTCGCTCGCGCAGCTCGACCAGGAACGCGGGGACGGGCGCGGTCGAGGGCGCCTCGCGTCGAGCCCCTCCGGGCGCGTGAGGAACCAGCCCGTCGTCCCCCGCGGCCCGCCCGTGCAGGGCGCCGATCCAGCGGAGGAGCACCGCGGCCCGAGGATCCGCCGCGGCTGGGGCCAGCAGAGCAGTCGCCTCCGACACCTGTCCCCGCTCAAGGAGCAGCGCGGCGCGATCCACCCGCGCCGCCGTCGCGAGGGACGACGCACCGCGGCACAGCCTCTCCCAGAGGACCTCGGCTGGGGCGTCCAGACCGCGCCCCAGCAGGGCAAGGGTCCGCGCGCGCCACAGGTCCCGACGGCTCGCCTGCATGCCCAGCGCACCGAGCGTCTCGAGGATGCGTCCCGCGAGCTCCTCTGCGGTTTCGCCGGGGGTGGCGACGGTCACACGGATCTCGGGATCCAGCACCCAGCGCGCCCAGGCCTCCTCCCAACCCCAGCGCGAGGAGCCCAGGACCAGGCACGCGTCCTCGTGCTGGTGCGCGGCAAGCAGGTGCCGCAGCAGGTCCTCGCCCACCCGGCACCGGTCGGCCGCGAGGTGGGCCTGCACGGTCGTGCGCAGAGCGGCAGGCTGCGCTCCGCTTCGCGCAGCGGGATGGTCCGCAGACCTGGCGTGACGACGCTTCGTCGCAAGCTCCCGGAGGCTCTGCCGAGCGCGAGCAGCGGCGGCCTCATCGAGGAGGCCGAAGCGGGCAATCACCGAGAGGTCAGGATTCATGCGCAGCAGCTGGGTCTTTTTTGGCCTGGGAAGCCGCGGCACCAGCCCGACCGAGGCGAGCGAGGCCGCGGCGGGCGTAGAGCCGGAGGGCGAGAGGGTGGAGGCGCGGGGCGAGAAGCGCACACGCGCTCCCGTCGTCCGCAAGCGCAAGCAGCGCGAGGCGTTCGGGAAGGGGCGCGCAGTGCAGGCGGCGGACTGCCCTCTCCTGGACCTCCATTTCGAGCTGACGCAGAGCACCCGCCAGCGCACGCTTGCGGAGGTTCCGCGCGCTGGCCCGGGGCGTGAGCAGGGCCTCGACCGCGGCGATGGCACAGGCGCGCTGGAAGACCTCGCGCGGGTCGTGTGCAAGGCCCCCGTCTGCAAGCAGCTCCTGCGCCTCTGCCCAGAGACTCAAGGGGTCCTCCTCCAGCAGCTGCCTGGCGACCCGCAGCGGGTCCGGAGAAGCGGGTCGCCACACTTGATTCCGCATCGAATCAAGTTCAGAGGGACGGGGGGCAGGGTCAGGTGCTTCCACAGCGAGCGGCTTGCCCCTGCAGCCTAGGGGCGACGCGAGCTACGCGGCGCGCATGGCCCGGCGCCGTTTACGACCTCGTAACCCGAGCGCCTGCAAGCGCCATCCCAGCCCTCTCCCCGAGCCCCTGACCGCCCGGTCTGCGGATCGAGACGGGCGCAGGGCCTGCGCCTGCCGGCTCCGGTTCTGGGCTCAGCCCCCCCCGCGCGAGCCCGAGCGCTCGCTACCGTGTGCGGCTCGAGGTCCCCCATGAACAAGCTCCTGGAAGGAAAGACCGGTCTCATCCTCGGCGTCGCCAACAAGCGCTCGCTCGCGTGGGGCTGCGCCCGCTCCCTCGCCGACGCCGGCATGCGGCTCGCCTTCACCTACGCCACCGAGCGCCTTGAGAAGGGCGTCCGGCAGCTGGCTGAGGAGGTCCCCGGCTCGATCGTGCTGCCCTGCGATGTCACGCAGCCGGAGGAAATCGATCGCTGCTTCGAGGAGGTCGAGAAGGAGTTCGGCGGCCTCGACGCCCTCGTGCACGCCATCGCCTTCGCCAAGCGCGAGGAGCTGCAGGGCAACTTCTTCGACACCTCGAAGGAGGGCTACATGCTCGCCCACGAGGTCTCGGCCTACTCCCTCACCGCCGTGGCCCGCCGGGCGCTGCCCCTGATGGAGGGCCGTGAGGGCTCGATCGTGACCCTCTCCTACATCGGCGCCGAGCGCGTCGTGCCCAACTACAACGTGATGGGCATCGCGAAGGCCGCCCTGGAGGCCTCGGTGCGCTACCTCGCCGCCGACCTCGGCCCGCGCGGCATCCGCGTGAACGCCATCAGCGCCGGCCCCATCCGGACTCTCTCGGCCTCGGGCGTGAAGGACTTCTCCGACATGCTCGACCGCATCGCCGAGCATGCCCCCATGCGGCGGAACGTGACCTCCGAGGAGGTCGGCGACACCTGCCAGTTCCTCGTGGGCCCCCACTCCCGCGGCATCACCGGCTCGGTGCTGTTCGTGGACGCGGGCTTCCACATCATGGGCATCTGAGGCGCGCCCGCTACTGCCAGCGAGGCGAGCGTCCTGCCAGCGCGGCTCTGACCGCGGCAGGTGCGCCTCCCTGCGCGCCGATCAGTCCCCGCCGCGCGGAAGGACGATCGGGCGCCCCGAGTCCGGGAAGGTCCCGAACCACAGGCGCTCGCCGTAGACCGGGCGCAGGACCTCGGGGCGCAGGACCTCCGCGGGCGGACCCTCGGCCGCGGCTCGGCCGCCGGCGAGGAGCAGGACGCGGGTGGCGTACTGGCTGGTGAGGTTCAGGTCGTGGGTCACGACCAGCACTCCCGCGCCCGCCCGGGCCTGGGCGCGCGCGAGGTCCAGCACCTCCACCTGGTGACCGGGGTCGAGGGCAGAGGTCGACTCGTCGAGCAGCAGCGCGGGGGCCTCCTGGGCCAGGGCGCGCGCGAGGTGCACGCGCTGGCGCTGGCCCGCGGACAGCTGTCCGAGCAGGCGGCCGCGGAAGCCTCCTGCCTGGGCACGCTCGAGGGCCTCGTCGCACCGGGCGCGGTCGTGGGCCGAGGGCGATCGCCAGCGCGGAACATGAGCAAACCGCCCCCCGAGCACGAAGCGCTCCACGGGCACCGTGCCGACGCCGTCAAGCTCCTGGGGGACGACGGCCACGGCCGTGGCGCAGCCGCGCGCGTCGAGGCGGCGGGCGTCCTGCCCGCCGAGCAGCACCTCTCCGCCCGCAGGCTCCAGGCATCCGCAGAGAAGGTGGACCAGGGTCGTCTTCCCGCAGCCGTTGGGGCCGAGCACGAAGAGGACCTCCCCAGCAGCAAGGGTCAGGTCCACGCCACTGAGGACCTCCGCCCCGGCCTCGTAGCCGAAGCGCAGGCCGCGCGCCTCCACGAGGGGGGCGCCGCTCACAGGTCCCTCCCCCGCGCGTGGCGCAGCAGCATGGAGAGGAAGAAGGGGCCGCCGAGGAGCGCGGTCACAGCGCCCGGAGGCAGCAGCCTGCGCTGGAGCAGCGCGAGCTGGGCCAGGTCGAGGGCGGGCAGCAGGAGCGCGCCGAGGAGCGCGGCCGCGGGCAGCAGGCGCCCGTGGGCCGTGCCCACCAGCCGCCGCGCGATATGCGGGACCACCAGGCCGATGAACCCGATGGCCCCCACCGCGGAGACCGCGCACGCCGTGGCAGCGCTGGCG
>JBDQFW010000279.1:0-3990 GCA_040265735.1 Planctomycetota bacterium
GTCGGAGGCGGCGTGCGGGAGGGGCCCGCGTGGCGGGGCCTCCCCATGGCTCATCGGCCGGGAATCACTCCCGCATGAAGCGCTGGTCCCCGAACCACTGCCAGAGCAGGCACTGCAGCGCAGGGCGCACCACCGGGTCCGTGGACTCCTTGTAGGCCCACTCGATCCTCGGGGCGACCACCTCGGCAGGCCCCATCACGGCCAGGCGGTCGGCAAGGTAGAGGACCTCCAGAGGCCGGGCCTGTGGGTCCAGGCCCTCGAGGGGCTCGAGCAGCGCCTCCAGGAGCGTCTCGCGGCTGGCCTCCGAGCGGTCCTGCCAGATCCACTCGATCAGGTCGAGGCGCCGCAGGGGATCGAGCTCCTCCCCAAGCAGGCTACGCAGGCGCTCGCGCCCGGGCTCGCCGGTGTTCCAGGAGAGTCCGCAGACGAAGCGGTGGGGCGTCACTCCCTTGACTTCTCCCTGGAACTCGTCGACCTGGCTCCAGAGCAGGTCGGCGGCCTCGGCCGTGGGGACATGGCTCAGGCTCTGCATCAGGGCGATCCGCGCGCTGCGGTCACGAGCTCCGCTCAGCAGCGGAGCCAGCAGGTCGAATGCCTGACCGGCCGCGCCGGGATTGGCGGCCCACGCCAGGCGGAGGGCGTCCATCCCCTGCTCGCGCTCGGCCTGGGTGCCCCGCAGGAGCGCCAGGGCACGGCTGCGGGCCTCCTCATCCCCACGGGCCACGAGGGCCTGCAGAGCCACCTCGCGCACGCGCGGCTCTGGGTCCTGGAGTCCGATGCGCAGGAGGCGCAGCGCGGCGTCCGGATCCGCGAGCCGCTCGACCGAGCCCAGCACCGAGAGGCGCACCTCGAGGCGAAGGTCGTGGGTCAGGACCTCCTCGAGAGGCTCGATGGATCCGATGCGTGCCAGGGCGTCGAGCGCGATCGCAGCACGTCCAGGGTGCTCACCCTGGGCAGCCGAGAGCAGCTCCTCGAGGAGCAGGGCGTCGCCATCCCGGGCGGCCGGCGCGATCAGGTAGAGGCGCGCGGCCGGCGTCCCCGCGTGGTACCCGGCCGCCGCAGCGAGCCGAGCCGGCAGCTCGCCGGGCTCGACCTCGCAGGCCACATCCGCGACCTGGGGATAGAGATCGGCGAGGTGCCCCTTCTCCAGCCACTGCAGCAGGTCCTGCACGAAGCGGCCGGAGTCCATGGCGCGCAGCGCCTTGGCATAGGTCACCCGCGCTGCCGGACTCGAGGCCCCGCGCACCCAGCCCAGGACGCGCTCATAGTCCTCGGGGAGGCCGTGACGGGACATGCCGTCGGCAGCCGCGAGCCGCAGGGGCTCGGAGGCGTGGTTCATGGTGGATCTCAGGATCTCCAGGCCCGCCGGGTCCTCCATGAGGGCGCAGACCTCCACGACGTTCTTCACCACGCCCTGGAGGAACTCCGTGGCCGCCGCGCGGTCATAGAGGCGCTGCAGCTCGGGAACCGCGGGAGCCCCGATCCGCGCCAGCTCGCGCGTCGCCATCTGCAGGGGCTCGAGCATGCCCATCTCGAGCTTGCTCACCAGCACCGGGATCAGCTCCGAGGTGTCCTCGTTGAAGGCGAAGCCGATCCCGCAGTCGTCCGTGAGCCGCCGGACCCGCGGATCGCCAAGGAGCCGCTCCCGCGGGGAGAGGGCCTGGGGCTCGTCCTGCCCGGAGGACCAAAGGGCACCGCCCACTAGGGCCCCAAGGACCGCAAGTGCGAGGAGGCGCGATCCGCGGCTGGAGGGGCGGACCTCCTGAGCGTCAGCTTCGCTGCCGGTCATTGGCTGCGCCTCCCGTCGAGCAGGCCCTGTGCGGCCAGCAGCTGCGTGCGGGCCTTCACGTACTCGACGCGCGCCTGGCGCTCGCCGCGCTGGGCCTCGACCAGGTCGCGCTGAAACTCGAGCACCTGGAAGTTGGTGGACAGCCCCTCGTCATAGCGCGCCTGCTCGGCTTCGAGCTGGCGCTCCGCGAGGCGCAGGCTGGTGACCGCGGCGCGCACGGCCTCGGCCCGGTAGCGCACCTCGCGCACCGCGTCGCGCACCTCCGCGACGGCCGCCATCTCCGCCCGCTGCTCGTCCACGCGGGCAAGCCGTACCTGGGCCTCCGCGGCCACCACGGCCTGGCGTGCGGCGCGGTTGCCGATGGGCATGTTGTAGGTGAGGCGCACCGACCAGCCGGGGAACTCCCAGCCAAAGGTGTCGTCCAGAGCCTCGCCAGGGTCCGTGCTCTGGCCGTTGCTCGAGGCCGAGACCTCGAGGTCCAGCCCCGCCAGCCGCTCCGACTCCGCGCGCAGGAGCCCGAGCCGGGCCGACTCGATCGCCACGCGCTGCACGCGCAGGTCGGACCGATTCTCGAGCGCCACAAGGAGCGCGTCCGCCCACCGAGGCACATCGGAAGCGTCCACCTCCGGCGGCAGGCCCGTCTCCGGGATGAGGGCCTTGCTCCACAGCTCGCTACCGGGGTCACCAAGCACGATCAGCTTGAGGTCGTCCTGACGGCGCTGCAGCTCGTTACGCGCCAGCAGCAGCGCCTCGACCCGCGTGGCCACCTCGGCCTGATCCTGCAGCACCTCCACCTCGGTGCCGATCCCGGCGGCAAGCTCACGCTCGCGCTTGCCCAACAGCTCCAGCCCGAGCTCGAGGCTGGACACGCTCACGTTCCACTGCTCGCGGGCGGCCACCAGGTCCCAGTAGGCGAGCTGCACCCGGCGAACGAGGTCCTGGCGCGCGCCGCGTCGCGACTCCTGGGAGCGGGTCCAGTCCAGCTCGCGCTCGCGCTGGCTGGCCGTGGCGTACTCCTGCCATGCCCCCCTCGCCAGAGGCTGCACGAAGGTCATCGAGAGGCCGTCCCGCGTGAAGCGGTCTCCGACGGCGAAGGGGCTGGTGGTCTCGGTGTTGTTCGCATTGAAGTCCACCGAAAAGCTGCCGCCCGTGGAGAGGGCGCGACGGAGTGAGAGGTTCCCGCTGCGCGCCTCGCTCTCGATCGAGCCGGCCTCGAACACGTTCGAGCCGGGCCGCTCGTCGGAGGAGTAGGAGACCACGCTGGTCAGGTCCCAGTCGAAGGTCCCCCACGAGCCCAGTGCGTTCGCCTCGGCCACGGCGACCTCCACGGTGGCGCGCTCGAGGTCCAGGTTGGCGCGCAGGGCGAACTCGACCGCCTGCTCCAGACTGACCGGCAGCTCATCCAGCTGCTCCCCCTCGGGCCCCACATGGGGGCCCGCCTCCAAGAGGGCACGCGGGTCGGTGAGCGTTTCCTGGCCGAGGGCAAGAGGCAGGAGCGCGAACCCGACGATCAACCGGATGGGCAGCATGTGCAGAGGGTACCCCTGGCGGGGCCCCGCATCCGCCTCCGCGGACAGTCTCACACGGCCCAAACGGGTCGCCGGCGGCTCGCAGGCGCGGCACCGGCAGAAGGGCCTCGAGGGTCCTCGGGCAGGGAGCCCGAGCCCACACGGCGCCCGGTCTCGAGGGCGGCCCTGAGGGCCGAAGGGGCCCGAGCCGGGGGTCCCCGCCGCGGTGCCCGAGTCAGCGCAGGAAGGACGGCTCGCCACGCTCGCGCGTGACCGCCAGCACCCGCTGGATCCAGGCCTCGGAGATGCCCAAGGGCTCGCCCGCGACCTCCGCGTCGATGAGCAGGCCCAGGCCGCGCGCGCGGCTCTGGGCACCCTCCCAGAGCTCGGCCTCGAGTGCGCTCCCGGCCTTCGGCGCCGAGGCGAGGAGGGCTTGGGCCGCGGCCTCCGGATCACGCAGGAGGCTCCCGCGGCAGACGCGGTCCAGCTCGGCCTCCAGCACGATGGCACGCACGGCGAGGTCCACCTCGGCGCGCTCGCGCAGGGAGTCCGAGAGTTCGACGCCACCATCCGCCCGGGGGCTCGCGAGCGCGGTCCGCCAGGCGAGGGCAGCCGCGATGCCGTACTCCGCGACGGCGGTCTTCCCGCTTCCGGTAGGGGCCGACACAACGACGTGGTAGCCCTCATCAAGAG
>JBDQFW010000280.1:0-3990 GCA_040265735.1 Planctomycetota bacterium
CCTACGCCTGTCCCAGTGGTCCTCCCGGGGCGCCCTCTGCCCGACGGCAGCTGCCACGCTGCACGGCGCCGTGGACCGCCAGTCCTCATCCGCCTGGCTCTCCGACTTCGCGGTCCATGTGGCGATCAAGCCGCTGGTGAAGGGGATCGAGTGGGTCGCGTTCCCCGCCCTCCTGATGGCCGGAGTCGTGGACGAGGCCACCGTGGGCCTCGCCATCCTGGCCGGCGGCTCGGTCTCGCGAACGCTCTACACCGCGGGAAGAGTGCTCCATGACCTGCTGCGCGGCCGCAGGGCGCCCTGGGTAGCGCTCGGCGTCGGAACCCTGCCGGTGATCGGAAACCTGGCCTTCCCCGCACAGATCGCCTGGCGCTCGCGCGAGGAGGCCGACCTGGCCGCTCAGTTCCTGCTCTACGACGGCATGAGCATGATCGGCCGCCGGATGCCGATCTGGGGCGGCCGCAACACCCTGCTCGAGTACCTCGCGAACCAAGCAGTCGATCGGTTCGTACCCACGGCACAACCGCCGCGGCTTTCCCGCTGAAGAGCGGTGGACGACGAGCCCATCATGGTCCACGGACTCGCAACCACTGGAGATCTCCATGAGGCCGGACCTCGTCACCGACCGTACCACCGACCGTGAGGACCTAGCGGGCCTCCATGATGACGAGACCGTCCTCGACTCGCCCGAGATCCGTGCGCGGAAGCTGCTGCCGGTCGTCCTGACTGTGGCGCTCTGTGTGCCGCTGATTCTGATTCTCGGCCTCGTCCTTCGTCCGGAAGGGACCCTGAGGATCACGCGCTGGCCGAATGGGTACAAGCGCACCGAGGTGACCTACCAAGAGACCCCTCTTGGCCTTGTCCCCGAGGGCCCTGCTCGGGCGTGGCACGAGAACGGACACCTTGCAGAGGAGGGGCTGTATGAGGCTGGCAAGCCGACCGGCCCCTGGCGGCTCTACGACCAAGACGGTCACCTAAGCGCTGAGGCAGCGCCGTCCCCGAGCCTGCTCCCCTCCGTGCTCTTGAACGATGCCCCCTGAGGGGCGCGTGGCAAGACAGTTCGAGCGCTGACCGCTCAGCGGCCCCGACTCACCGCCGGCCAGGGATCCGTTCGGAAGCTCGCGGCAGGAAGGCCTGCTGCATTGAAGAGATTCGACGCATCGGCCGCACCCCAGGCGAAGCGCACGGCGCGAGGCTCGGAAACCTCGTCGCTCCAGACCACGACCGAGCCGTCGGCCGCAACTTCGGCCTTGGCGCGAACGAAGCGCTGATCCTTGCCGGCGATCTGGAACCACTGGCCGGGGGTGTCCCCCCGCAGCTCGAGGCCCTCGGCGTGATCGAATTGAAGGAGCGCCCTGCGGCCGTCGAACTCGACGCTGCGGTAGCGGGGGCCCTGATAGGCGACCTGCTGTCCGTAGTCCCGCGCGAGCGCGATAAGAGCCAGCCGACGGCCGACCTCGACCTTCTCCTGGGGGTGGATGTCCCCGGGGTCTCCGATGTCCATCGTCACGGCCTGCCCCGTGTTCGGCAGGCTCAGCGTCATCGTCTGGGCCTCGCGCAGCTCGGCCGCCTCACCCCGGTCACCGCCATAGCCGAAGGGCGCGATCTGGACCCAGTAGAAGGGGAAGTCGCCCAGCCCCCAGCGCGTCCGCCAGTCCCGGATCATGGCGGGGAAGAGCTCGCGGTACTGCAGCGCGCGCTCGCGGTTGGACTCACCCTGATACCAGATCACGCCGCGCATGGCCATCGGGACGAGGGGCTCGATCATCCCGTTCGAGAGCGCAGTGGGCCCGTTCTGGTCGAACCAGCCGCTCGTCGGCATGGGCCCGCCAAGGTCGCCCATCGTGCAGCCCCGCTTCACGCGCCACTCGCCGTCGAGCACGAGCTCCTCTGAGCCGTCCGCCAGCGCCAGCCGCACGGACGACGGTCCGCTCGAGCTCCACCCGATGGTCCCCGCGCCCCCGTTGTCGATCGCGCAGACCGCGAGGGTGTTCACCCCCTCGCTCACAAGCGCTGCCGGGATCGCATAGTCGCGAGCGGACTGGTAGCGCCCGGGAACGCGCACGGAGCCGATCTCCTGGCCGTTGATCCAGGTGACATCCATGTCGTCGACCGCACCCAGGTGCAGGACCAGGTCCTTGCCCTGCCAGTGCCGCGGGACCTCGAAGGAGCGCCGGAACCAGCCCAGGCCGTCGAAGTCGGCCCATCCCAGCTGGGCGAACATGGTCGGCACCTGCCCTGAGTCCCAGTCAGCAAGGTCCGTCTGCGGCAGCTGCCAGCGCTCCTTCATCCCAGGATCCGTGGCGGCCACGCGCGCCCACCACTTCGCCTGCAGCTGCTCCACGGTGTCCGCCCCGCCGCCGCTGCGCAGGGCCACCACGCGATCGAGGACCTCTTCGAAGCCCCCAAGGCGGCGCAGGGTCTCCTCGCTGGTCCAAGCCTCGGCCACGGTCCCACCCCAAGCCGAGCGCACGAGGCCAATGGGCACCTCCGGCATGGCCCGCATCAGCTCGCGCCCGAAGAAGTAGGCCGTGGCACTGAATGGCAGCACGGAGTTCGGGGTGCAGACCTCCCAGCGCGCATCCACCTCGGGCTGCGGCGCCGCTGCGGTCGTCTTCTCCACGAAGCAGAGCCGGAGAAGAGGGTGATCCGCCGTCCGTGCGGCGTCGATGCCCTGCTCAATCCAGGCCATGTTCCACTCCATGTTGGACTGACCCGAGCAGACCCAGACCTCGCCTGAAAGGACATCCTCAAGGACCGCGGTCGCTCCGCCGGAGGACGCGGTCACCGTGAACGGACCACCGGCTGCCGGCGTGGCGAGCTCGACCTGCCAGCGGCCGTCTGCATCAGCCGTAGCGCGCACGGGGTCCCCTCCCCACGAGGCCTCGACCGTCACCTGATCCCCGGGGTCCGCGGTCCCCCAGATGGCCGCCTGGGTCTCCCGCTGGAGGACCATGTGATCGGCAAACACATTGGCGAACCGCACCTCGCCACCGCAGGCCGGAGCGAGGAGGGTCAAGAACAGGAGTGCGCTGGGGGGAAGCATGCCGGGGCCATGGTAGCGGCCCAGAGCCAGCCGCCGCCGGTTCCCTCATCCCTCTGCCGCTGCGCACCACCCCGGACCGGCCAGGCGACGCTATCGTCCCGCTCCATGAGCACCCCAGAGCCCGTCCGGCACCAGCGCCTCGTCGGCTTCGCCCTCGACGGAGCCTTCGAGATCGAGGCTGCTCCCGCGGCCCTGCCCTTCGACATCCGCAGCCGGTTCTCAAGCGGCATCGCCCTGGAGCGCGGCGGAGGCCTGCGGGTCTGGATCTTCCGCTTCGGTGCGGTGGTGCAGGAGGGGGCGGACGACCCTGACCCCGAGCTGGTGGCTCTCGTGGAGCGCGCCACCGGTCGAAAGGCCCTGCTGGACCTGGTGGAGCGCCTCACGGTGCAGGTAGACCCTGAGCGCGCCGCAACCAATCCGCGGACCGGCTGGGACAGCGTCGCCGTGGGGCAGGAGGACGCGGCCACCATGGGTGCGATCGCCATGCTCCTCGGCCAGTCCACGGCGCTCGAACGCTACGAGCGCCTCGTCACGCGGCTGATGGAGAGCTCGCTCGACCTGGTCCGCGTGCTGGCCCGAGAGGGCAAGACACCCCAGCGCGCGCGAGGCATGGCCAAGCGGGTCGGCGCCATCGCAGAGGGCCGCCTAGAGCTCGGCCAACTCTTCTTCTTCGTGGACCGCCCGGACGAGGCCTGGGAGCGAGCGGACATCTCGGCCCTCTTCGACGCCCTCTCCACCGCCTTCGAGCTGCGCGAGCGCCACCAGGCCGTGCTCCACAAGCTGAACGCCGTCGAGTCCGCCAACGAGACGACCCTGGGCCTGTGGTTCTCAAGCCGGGGACACAAGCTCGAGTGGGCGATCGTCCTCCTGATCGTGGCGGAGATCGTGATGTTCCTCGCGGGGATTGGCTGAGTGAGCCTCAGGGGTGACCCACCTGTTCTTGGATC
>JBDQFW010000281.1:0-236 GCA_040265735.1 Planctomycetota bacterium
ACCTGGAGGCACCGCGTGCGGCGCAGGACTCCGCGGCAGATGCGGGAGGCCTAGCCCTGCCCCACCCCCTCGAGGTCGAGCTGACCCTGCTGGCCCCGGCTGGCCTGGAGGTGCCCGCGGACTGGCCGGCTCCCGGGAGCGGCGCCAATGCGCGCTTCTCCGGCCTCATCAGCGGCCCCGATGCCCGCGGCATCCAGGCGCGCCTCGAGTTCGAGCACGGGACCAACGCCCCGCGC
>JBDQFW010000281.1:246-3989 GCA_040265735.1 Planctomycetota bacterium
ATCTGTGGCCCGGCGTGGCCGTGGTGCGCATCGAGACCTCCACCGGCCTCGTCGCCCGCCGCGAGGTGCTGCTGCGCAGTCTCGCTGAGGCCCGCCTCGGGCTCTCCTTCGCGGCTCCGGCCGTCGTCCTCGGGCGCGTGGAGGACCTCTTCGGCAAGCCCATCGCCTCGGCCGAGGTGGAGATCGACGGGAACCGGGCCTTCTCCGATGTCGACGGCAACTTCTCGATCCGCAAGGTCGCGCCCGGCCTGCGCATCGTGGGGACCGCGCGCGCCAAGGGCTACGCCGCGCAGCGCGAGCTCCTGTCACTCGAGCGTGGCTCGGTGGTGGAGGAGGGGCGCCTCACCTTCCGCCTCCCGGTCGGGACCACCCTCGATGTGGTCGTACCGCGGGCGGTGGGAGCGCGCGAGCCGGTGCAGGTGCTCGTGTTCGCAGCGAGCGGCTCCGGGGCCGCTGCCGCCGGGCAGAGCCGCTTCCCCTGGGAGTGGCTGAGCCCCCTGGCCGTGCCTCCCGGGGGGCGCCTGCACCTCGAGGACCTGCCCCCGGAGACGATCACCCTCGTGCCCTTCCACAGCGGGGCCGTGGCCGTTCCGTCCCAGCAGAACTGCAAGCTCGACGAGGGGCGCGCTCACCAGGCTCCGATCCAGCTGGAGCCCGGGGCCGTCGTGCGCGGGCGCCTCCTCTTCGAGGGCGCTCCGGTGGGAGGGGCGCGCGTGCGCCTCGTGGCGCCGGACCGCTCGAACGCGACCACCCGCGCCCTGGGGAGGCGCCCCATGTACCACCAGGAGGCGATCTTCCCCCATGTGCACGCGGCGAAGCAGGAGGTCGTGACGCCGAGCTCGGGCAAGTTCGTCCTCAGCGCCTACCCCCAGGCCGGTGACCGCTGGTATCTCGAGGCCGAGAGTGCGGACGGGCGCCTCGTGGCGCGCGCGCTCGTGGAGGCCGGCGCGGAGGGAGTGGAGCTGGGCGACCTGGAGCTGCAGCCCCGTGGACCGTCCGAGGCCAACGGCGTCCTGCGCCTCGACCTGGCGCCCCGCCTGTGGGCGGTGGACCTCGATGTGCGCGTGCAGGGCGCGCCGCGCGATCGAGCGCGGCTGCGGCCCGGAGCAACCCACGACATCGAGGGCCTGACGCCGGGGCTCTGGCGGGTGGATGCCCGCTACAGGGAACAGCGGCTGGCCTCGGGCAGGCAGGCCACCGTGGGAGAGGTCGACCTCGGCTCCGATCCTGCCGAGGTGCTCGTGCTGCCCGTGCCGCCGGAGGCCACGGTGGCGCCGACGTCCGAGCAGCTGGGCCTCGGGCGGACCGGCCCGCCGCCCCTCGACGGTTCCCGCTGAGCGCCCGCGGCTCATGACGGCCCAGCGCTAGAATCGCCCCGATGAAGACCCTGACCCTCGGCGGCGCGCTCCAGCTGGACGACCTCGGCCCCCTCGTGGATGGCCAGCGCCTGCGGCTGAAGGTCCCCGCAGCGGCCCTTGCGGGCCTCAAGGACTCGCGCGCGATGGTGGAGGACGCCGTGCGGCGCGGCGAGGTGGTCTACGGGCTCACCACGGGCTTCGGAAAGCTCAAGAACCAGGCCGTGGCCCGCGAGGACCTGCGCGAGCTCCAGCGCAACCTCGTGCTCAGCCACTGCGTGGGGGGCGGCGAGGCCATGCCCCTCGAGGAGGCGCGGCTGGTGGTCCTGCTGCGGATCGTCTCTCTGCTGCGCGGCGTGAGCGGCGTGCGCCCCGCTCTGGTGCGCAGGCTGGTCCGCTTCTTCAACGCCGATCTGATCCCGGAGATCCCTCAGCAGGGCTCGGTGGGAGCGAGCGGCGACCTTGCGCCGCTCTCGCACATGGTCGCGGCCTGGATGGGGCACGGGGCGATCTGGCACGAGGGTCGCCGCCTCGCCGCGGCCACCGCGCTGCGCCGTGCTGGCGAGGAGCCGCTCGAGCTCGAGGCCAAGGAGGGCCTGGCGCTGATCAACGGGACCGAGGTCATGAAGGCCCTGGCCACCTGCGCCGTGTGGCGCGCGCGGAGGCTCTCGCGCTCGGCGGACCTCTTGGCGGCGACTAGCGTCGAGGCCCTGCGCGGCTCGCCACGGCCGTTTCGGGAGCGGCTGGCCGAGCTCAAGCGCAACGAGGGCCAGCGCCGCACGGCGGCGAATGTCACGCGCCTGCTCGAGGGCAGCGAGATCATCACCAGCCACGCGGACTGCGACCGCGTCCAGGATCCCTACAGCCTGCGCTGCGTGCCGCAGATCCACGGCGCGTTCAAGACAGCCCTCCAGCATGTGGACGAGGTCTTGGACGGCGAGCTGAACGCGGTCACCGACAATCCGATCGTGGATCCGGTCACGCGCGAGGTCTTCAGCGCGGGGATGTTCCACGGGCAGCCCCTGTCGATGATCCTCGACTACCTCGGACTTGCGGCCTGCACCCTCGCGAACGTGAGCGAGCGCCGCATCGAGCAGCTGGTCAACCCGGACCTGTCGCGCCTGCCTGCGTTCCTCACGCCGGAGCCCGGCCTGCACTCGGGGCTGATGATCGCCCAGTACGCGGCGGCCTCCCTGGCCTCGGAGAACAAGGTGCTGGCCCATCCCGCATCGGCGGACACGATCCCGACCAGCGCCAACCAGGAGGACCATGTCTCCATGGGGGTGACGGCGGGCCGCAAGGCGCGCACGATCCTGGACAACACGCGCCGGGTGCTCGCCATCGAGTGGGTGTGCGCGGCCCAGGGGCTCGAGCTGGCGGGCGAGCTCTCGGCGGGGCGCGGCGTCGAGCTCGGTCGCGCGTGCCTACGGACCCGCGTGCGGCCCCTGCGGGGGGATCGCTACCTCAAGCCCGACCTCGACGCCGCCGAGGAGCTGCTTCGCGCCGGGGCTCCGCTCCTCGCGGTCGAGCAGGAGCTCGGACCCCTCGAGGCCTGAGCCGCGCGAGGACCTGGCGCCCGAGCCATGGCGCGCGCGCTCCCTCTTACCTGCAGGCGGGTCTCAGTCCTTCCGCGCGGGCAGCCAGAGGTCCAGCAGGATCAAGAGCCCCGCAAGGCCAACCCCGCCCGCATGCGCTGCACCGCCGACGAGGATGCCGTTCACCCAGGCCGCTGAATCCCGCGCGAGCCACCAGGACACAAGGTCGAGCAGGAGGCCGGCACTCACCAGCAGGGAGATGAGGCTCACCAGGCCACGGCCGAAGCGGGTGCCCCAAAGGAGGAGCACGGCTCCGAGGGCGACGGTGAACAGGGAGAGGGAGTGGGCGTGGGTGGAGGCCAGCAGCAGCTTGAGGTCGGTGGGAGAGACCTCATTGTCGAACGCCACCGCTCGGATGTCGTCGAGGTACTCGAGCATGGGCTCGGCCTTCAGCTCGGGCTCGGCGCCCCGCGCATGGCACGAGAGGCAGTTCACATCGAGCAGGTCCGCCGGGACCATGTCCCCGAGGTCCAGGTTGTCCCAGTCCTCGACGATGCGGCCCGAGCCGAGCCACGCCAGCAGGGCGGCGCGCTCTTCCTCCGGGATCGCCTGGTCCCCCTTCGGGTGTCCGGCCTCGAGCGCGACCCGCAGGGGGGAGGGCGAGACCACGCCGTGGTAGACGCCCTCGATGTCAGTCGGCGTCAGGCCCTCCTTCCCATCGCGGGGCCCGTGGTGGTCGGCCATGTGCAGGCCCGACGCCGCGTAGCCCCCGAGGAGCACGAGGACCAGGGCCGTGAGCGACAGGCGCATCCCCAAGGGGAGCGCGCGCAGGGGGAAGGGGGACATGGTGGCT
>JBDQFW010000282.1:0-3977 GCA_040265735.1 Planctomycetota bacterium
GGTCAGCACCCGCATCGTGCCGCCGACACTCGCCGGCATCGCGAGCCTCGGCTCGCCCTACCGTGGAGTCCTCTACTGCGGGCTCATGATCTCACCGGCGGGCGAGGCGCGCGTCGTCGTGCTGGACGGCACTGGCCGCCGCCTCGAGCGTGCGGTGAGCGGCTCCTTCACCTGGGAGGTCGGGCGCGAGGCTGCAGAGGCAGGAGCAGCGCTCGTGCCGCGGCTCGAGCTCGTGCTCGAGGCCGACGCCCCAGCCGGCCTCGACGACCTCGAGGTGGCTGTGTTCCTGCCCGCTCCCTCTAAGGACCAGCTCCGCGACCTCGTGCAGGGGGAGCTCGGCGCGATCCTTGACTGGTGGAAGGACCGCGGAGCGGACCGCCAGGGACCCCTCGAGACGCGCTTCGCGGCGAGCCTGTGGGATGTGATCACGGGCGAGTCCCTGATTCCCCTGCCTGGCTGGTACTCGGCGTACGCGGACCTGCTCCTGCGCGCTGCGGTCCACGACGAGACGCGCCGAGCCCACGCCGAGGGGCTGCTCGACGACATCCTCACCCTCGCCACGCACCCTGAGACGGGCCTGCCGCGCAAGGTCTCCTGCATCACGGACCAGCCCCTCGACGCGGTGGCGGTGGAGGTGTGGCTCCAGCTCCAGTTCCTGGTGGAGCTCTGCGAGGGCCGCTACCACGCCCGCGGCGACCAGCGAGAGCGGGCACGCGCCCTGCTCGACCGCGCCATGGCCGTGGTGCTCGCGCGGGCACCCCAGCCCAGCGGTGCTCTCTCTGCACGCTTCCTGCCCACGGGCGAGCCCGTGCCCGGCGCCAGCCAGCTGCGCAGTCTCGACGTGGCCGCGGCGATCGCCCGCTGGGTGAGGCTGACGGGCACGCCCCAGCCTGCGGCGCGCGCGGCTCTTGGGGACGCCCTGCGGGAGTTCCTCTGGGACCACGCCTGGATGGGGGAGTGGGACAGCATCGACCCGGGCTTCGATGACTCCTTCGGGCACTTCGGGCGCCGCGGGCTGGACCTCTGGCGGGCCTTCCCCGAGGACCCCTCGATGGCGCGCCTGACGCGCACCGGGGTCGAGTACTACCTGCCGCGCTGGCGTGACGCGCTGCGTCTGGGAGGAAACGTGGCGGCCGACCAGACCCGCTGCTGGGACATCCTCGCGCGGGTCGCGCGCCAGGAGCCTTCTCTCCTTCCCCAGGTTGCGCCGCTGCTGGGCGAGGCAGCGCGGGTGCACTTCAAGGGCGAGCAGCTGGGGGACGGAAGCTGGAGCGATGTCACGGTGAACGGGTTCGATCCGCGCGGACAGCTCCAGGTGGGCGACACCGGCGGCGTGCCGCAGAACGCGCTCTACGGCCTGGCGCTGCTGCACGAGGCCGACCTGGCCGAGGCCGGGGGGCTGGCCCTCGCGGAGGTGCGGGCGCTCTTCACCACGGTGCTGCTCAGCACGCGCGCCAGGGACCGCCGGCCGTACGGCTACCTCTGGGGACGCGAGGAGCTGCCGGCGGGGAACCGCTCAGGAGCCTCGCTGCTCGTCGGCGTGGGCCTGATCGAGATGCTCGACCGCCTCGCGGACTGACGCGGACGCGCCACTCGGCGCGCCTCTCAGCGCGGTCCGAACAGGACCACCTCGCTGGAGAAGTTCGCCGCCACGGCGAGCCAGGCTCCGCCCCCTGACCGGGGCAGGACGGCCAGATCCAGCGGACCGCGCCCCGCACCCAGATCGAGCGCGCGCTCGAGGCGGACGCCGCCCGTCCACAGGTTCAGGTGGTGGCTGTTCTGGCACGAGACCGCGAGCACCTCGTCGTCGCCGTCTTCAAGGGGGGCCGCCGCGAGAGCGAAGGGGCGCAGGCCGGTCTCGGCGGTTCCGACGCACTCCCATTCAGCGCCCTGGCGAGCGAACAGGGCCACCCGGCCCGGCGGCTCGGGCGCCCGGTCATCACGCAGCAGCACCGCGAGCAGCGTGCCGTTCGCCGTGCGCAGGGTGCAGGCGTCGAGCGGGATGGAGGTGCCCGCGAGGCGCGGATCCTCTGGCCTCCAGGGCGCGGCAGGCTGGAGGTCTCCTCCGTCTCCAAGGTCCACCAGCGTCGGGCCGGGGAGGACGGCGACTGCGCGTCCCTCGTGCCACGCCGCGGCGCGCGCGGGGGCCGGGAGCGCGGCCTCCGCTTCCACGCCTGCGGGCCCTAGGCGCCATACGGCCGCGACGGCCTCGTCGAAGGCGAGCACGCCTGCCGGGGTCGGGAGGAGGGCACCGCCGGCGGCCCCGACCTCGAGGGTCTCCGCGCGCGCCGGGTCGAGGTCACGCACGATGCGCACGGCGGAGCCCGCGCGGAGGAAGAGGTCGTCGCCGTCGAGGCTCAGCGCAACGCGGTCCACACCGCGTCCAAGATCCGGCCAGGTCACGGTCGCGCGCGTCCCTGTGGGGTCGAGCAGCTGCACCTCGTCCGTGAGCGCGTTGACCGAGGCGATGCGCCCGTCGCGGAGGGCGGCAAGGGCGATCGGACCGCCCGCGACCGGGAGGCGCCGACCTCCGCGCCAACCGCCGGCCCCGCCGCGCAGGAGACCCAGGCGCTCGGCGCCGCGGTTCGCGACCACGAGGTCCACCGCCCCGTCGCCGTCCAGGTCGCCCGCCGCCGCAGCTGGTACGCGGGGCAGGACGCCTGGGACCTGGCGGCGGCCCTCCGCATCCTGGAGGTGGACCGCGAGGTCTCGGGTGAGGCAGGCGAGGCTCTCGCCCCCCAGTCCGATGAGGCGCATGGGGACGCGGCCGAGGGGGGCAGTGGCCAGCCACTTCCCAGCCTCGCTGCGTAGGAGGGCATCTTCACCGGCGCACACCCACTCGGATCGCGGCGTGACCAGCCAGGCGCGCGGGATGCCCGGGACGGGCTCGGGTGCGGCTACGACCGGATGTCCTTCGACATCGAAGGTGATGCGCTCGATCCGGTCCGGGCGCTGGCCCTGGGCCATCGAGCCCACGACCAGCATCCCCGGCTCCACCGCCAGCAGCGTCGCGGCATCGAGACCGAGCTCCCAGCTGCACGAGCCGCGGGGTCCAAACGCCCGCAGTCCTCCCTCGCGAGTGAGGACCACCGTGGTGCCGTGCCCGGGCTCGTGCAGCGGGCCAGCCGACAGCAGGTGGGGGACGCCGCTGGTGGCCTCGGGGGCGCCGGACTCACCGGTCACCGGGTCGAACCACTGCACCGTGCGCGCGCTGCGGCTCGCCACCGCGACCCGAAGGCCCGCCGGCGTCGGAACGAGGCGCGGCTGAAGGGGCCAGTCCCCGACCTCGACCCGCAGCCGCTCGCGCAGCGCGCCGTCCAGCACCACCAGGGCCGCCGGCAGGCGCCCGCTGCGGTGCGTGACGAGCACCTCGTCACGGCCGTCCCCGTCGAGGTCGGCCGTCACTACGCCCTCAGGGCGGCCTCCGAGGTCGAGCTCGAAGCGCGCGTCGAGCCCGAGGGGGAACGGGAGTGGAGAGGGGCTCGGGGCCGCTGGGCGTGCCGGGGGAATCGGCGCGAGGTGTTCGTGTGCGTGTCCGCCCTCGTCCGCGTGGCCCCCGCAGCTTGCGAGCAGGCCTGCGCAGGCCAAGGGGCCGATGAGCAGTCCCGCTCCGCCGCGGCGCGCGCGACGGGTCTCCGCGCCCCGGACCACCATGCACCCATGATGCGCGCGTGCCGGAGGCCAGACAACCGCGCGCAGGCATCGCGTCGCCCAGTCGGCAGACCCCCGGCGAAGGTCGTGCCGCCGTGAGCCAGGCTGTCCCGCGGCGTCCGCCTGCGGGAGTCCGCGCGGTGCCCTCGCTCCCAGGGCTACGATGGGGGGATGCCGCGCGCCGTCCTGGTCCTCGTCCTCCTCGCTTTCCTCCTCCGAATCCTCCTCCGACGGTAGCGGCACAAATTCGCCATCGCTCTCCTCCTCTTCCACAACCCCTTCGGGCGCGATAAACTCCAGGTCGCTCTCATTCGGCTCCTCCTCGT
>JBDQFW010000283.1:0-3897 GCA_040265735.1 Planctomycetota bacterium
GAATCGCCATGAAGCTCCTCTCCCGCATCTCCGTGCTCCTGCCCCTCGCCCTCGCAGCCGCGCCTCTGACCGGCTGCGCCGCGGTGCAGGAGGCGGTTGACGGCTTCAACACCTTCTCGGTCGCCGACGACATGGAGCTCGGACGGGTCGCGTACCACGAGACCCTCGCGGAGAGCGCCGTGGTCTCGAGCGGGCCCCAGGCCGAGCAGGTGCGCCGCGTCACGGCGCGCCTGGTGGAGGCGGCCCTGGTGGACGCGCCGGGCTTCGCGCGCGACTTCGCGTGGGAGGCGACGCTCATCGACGCGCCCGACACCATCAACGCCTTCTGCCTGCCAGGGGGCAAGATGGCGGTCTACACGGGCATCCTGCCGGTGGCCCAGAGCGACGCGGGGCTGGCCGTGGTCATGGGGCACGAGATCGCGCACGCGACCCTGCGCCATGGGACCAAGGCCGTGAGCCGCCAGCAGGTGTTCGCGGGCGGGATCGCGGCGCTCGACCTGATCCTGCGCGGCAGCGACCGCGACCCGGAGTACGCGACGGCGGCCGCTGCGCTGGGCACGGCCCTGGTGGGCCTCAAGTTCGGTCGGAGCGCGGAGCTCGAGGCGGATCGGGTGGGCCTGATCACCATGGCGCGTGCGGGCTACGACCCGCGCGAGGCCGTGGGGTTCTGGCAGCGCATGGCGGCCCAGTCCGGCGGGGGCCAGGGGCCCGAGTTCCTCTCCACCCACCCCAGCCACGGCAACCGCATCGAGCAGATCGAGAGCCTGCTCCCCGAGGCCCTGGCGATCTACCAGGCCGGCTCCGGGGCGCCCTGAGCGCGGGCCGCCTCGGGGCGGTCCAGAGCCCGTGGAGGGTCCCCCGGGGGCAGGCCGCCTCAAGTCGCCCCGGAGCCCGTGAGGGGGTCCCGGGCCCAGCCCTCTTTACATACTTCGAACGCATCTAAGTGCCGCATTGACAGGCACTTAGTTATGGCTGCGCCACTCGGGGCGGGCGCTGGTCGAGGGTGAAATCTAGCTTCCTCTCCCAGACGCCCCGGAGCGGCCCCTGATGGGCCACCCTCCGGCCCTGGCCCCATCCCCCTGGATCCGCCCCACGACCGCCGTGAAGGTCGCGTTCGCAACCCCTGAACTTCAGAGCCTCGTCCGCCGCACCAACCTGGCGGAGGTGGCCGAACAGCTGCCCCGGGCTCTCGTGCGCGCGGGCGCTGATGTCCGCGTCTTCGTCCCCTACACCAGGGACATCGACCCCTCGATCCTGGGGACCCTGGAGACGGTTGGGGTGGTCAACATCCCCGACGGCCAGGACAGCGTGCGCATCAAGCTGCTGCGCGGGCACCTGGGGGACATGCAGATCATCCTGGTGGACCACGCCCAGCTGTTCCGTTCACGGAACCCCTATGGCGACTCCCAGGGCCCCTACGCGGACAACTGGCGCCGCTACGCGATCTTCGCGCGGGCCGTCCTCGAGGGGCTGGATGCGATCGGCTTCAACGCCGATGTGATCCACTGCCTCGACTGGACCACGGGCCTCATCCCGGTGTTCCAGGAGCTCGAGTTCGCCGGGCGCAAGCACGGGGCCGGCAAGGCCGGCACCTACTTCGCCATCCACAACCAGGCGATGCAGGGCAGCTTCGAGCGCGACATCCTCCCCCACATCGGCCTGCCCCACAAGTGGTTCCAGGCCATCCAGGGCGTGGAGCTCGGCGGCAAGGTCAACTACCTCAAGGGCGGGGCGGAGTTCGCCACGATCATCGGCTCGCACTCGCCGCGGCTCGTGGAGGAGGTCGGCGAGCGGCCCTTCGACAACTCGGTGCTCGACACCCTGCGCCGCCGCAAGAAGGACCTCGTGGGCGTGCCGCACGGGGTGGACTACCGCTCCTGGGACCCGGCCAGCGACCCGCTGCTGGCCCAGACCTATGGGCCCGGGGACAAGGACCCCTCGGCCGGCAAGCGCAAGTGCAAGGCCTCGCTCCAGCAGGCGCTGAAGCTCGACAACGGCCCGCGTACGCCGCTGATCTGCGTCATTGGCAAGTTCGACACCGACGGCGGGTTCGAGGTCCTCACCGAGGCCCTGACGCCGCTGCTCGAGCGCTCGGTCCAGCTGGTGATGATGGGCCCGGGCAGCCCCGAGATCCTCGAGCGCCTGCACACCATCGAGCAGACCTTCGCCGGGCGCTGCCGCATCATCGAGGGCTACAACGTGAACACGGCCCACGTGCTCCTCGGCGGCTCGGACATGCTGCTGATGCCGGCGCACTTCCACTCCGCGCCGACCCTGTGCAGCATCGCCCTGCGGTACGGCGTGGTCCCCATCGCCTACGAGCACAGCGGCCTCGAGGACTGCCTGGTGGACCTGGAGCAGAACCCGAAGGCGAGCAACGGGATCTTCTTCCCGCGCTGGGACGCCGACACGATGCTCGAGGGAGGCGTGGACCGCGCCCGCGCCGCCTACAAGGACCAGCCCGGCTGGAAGCAGCTCGTCCAACGCTGCCTCGAGGTGGACATGTCCTGGGACGCGACCGCCCAGGAGCAGCTCAAGGCCTACCGGCGCGTGAAGCGCCGGCTGGGCAAGAAGTAGCCCGGGACCTGCGAGGAGCATCGGTCTTGAGCAGCCACAGCGGGCGCTGGCTCGGCCTCGACATTGGAGGCACGACGGTCAAGGCGGGCATCGTGGAGCCGGATGGCTCGTGGTGCCGGTCGGACGCGGTGCTGCCCACGGAGCTCGAGGCTGGTCCTGCCGCGTTCCTGGACGCCCTGGCTGAGTTCGCCCGCGGGTTCGGAGCGGTGGACGGCATCGGCATCGGATGCCCGGGCGTGTTCGACCCCGCGACCGGCGCCCTGCGCGCCAGCGCGAACCTGCAGCCCCTGGTGGGCGCCATCCTCGGCCCCGAGCTCGAGCGACGGCTGGGCCTGGGTGCGGGCAGCGTTCGCGTGGGCAACGACGCCAACCTGGCGGCCTATGGAGAGCAGTGGAAGGGCGCGGGCGAGGGACTCGAGGACCTGTGCCTCGTGACCCTGGGGACGGGCATCGGCGGCGGGCTGATCCTGGGCGGCCGGCTCTACGGCGGCGTGCATGGGATGGCCTGTGAGATCGGACACCTGGTCGTGGTGCCCCGGGAGCAGGGCGGCCTGCCCTGTGGCTGCGGCAGCGCCGGGTGCCTCGAGACCTTTGCCTCCGCGACCCACGCGCGGCGCAGGGCCCGCGAGGCCGGCCTGACGGACGACCTCGAGGAGCTGTGCGAGAAGGCGCGCGCGGCGGAGGGTCCCGAGCGCGCGCTGCCGCACGCCATCGGCCGGGACCTGGGTCGGGGCCTGTCGTATGTGGTCAGACTGCTGGATATCACCGACTTCATCATCGGCGGCGGCTTCAGCGGCGCGCTGGACCTCCTGCTGCCGGGCGTGATGGAGACCATGGAGGCGCGCCGGTACGGCACGCCCGAGCCGCGCGTGGTGCGCGCGGCGCTCGGCGAGGACGCGGGCTGGATCGGAGCGGCGCGGCTCGCGGGAGATCCTGCTTGACCCCGCGGTGGCTCGACGAGGTGCGGGCCCTGGTCGGCCCGCGCGGCGTGGTCACGCGCACGAGCGCGGTGGCCTACGAGTCGGACGGGCTGACGATGGAGCGCGGCGAGGGGGTGGCCGTGGTGCTGCCCCGGGACACGGCCGAGACGGCGCGCGTGATGCGGGTGCTCGCCCGCCATGGCGTCCCCATCGTCCCGCGCGGCGCGGGGACGGGCCTCTCGGGCGGCGCCACGCCGGTCACCGGAGGCGTCACGATCGGGACGGCCCGCATGCGCGGGATCCTCGCCATCGACCCCCTCGAGCGCACGGCCCTCGTGCAGGCCGGCGTGGTCAACGCCGACCTCTCGCGGGCGACCGCGGCCCACGGGCTGTTCTATGC
>JBDQFW010000284.1:0-3872 GCA_040265735.1 Planctomycetota bacterium
CTTCCGGCTCGCGCAGTGCGCCTCGCACTCCGCGAAGCTCGCCTTCTTCACATCGCGGTCCGCGTTGCGGCAGTACGAGTTGACGTGTAGCACATCGCCGTGGACCGTCATCGCCTGCGCGGGCGGCGGCGGCGGGAGCCAGCTTCACCGTCGACGCCGCCTGGCGCGTCGACGGGCGCGTGATCCACTTCGGGCACGAGCACGCGCGGCGCACCCGCTATCGCGGAGAGGTCACCATCCGGGCGGAGCAGACCCGCGAGGGGCCGCCCGCCTGGCGCATCAGCGGGCTCGAGGTGCGTGAGCAGGTCCGCGAGCCCCTCCCCGGCGGCGCGGGTCGCTGACACCGGATGCCCGGCTTCAGGGGCCGGGCCCAGGGGCCGTCAGCGGTGGCTCACTCGCCGTCGCTGTTCTCGAGGCCGCTGAAGTCGATCACGTTGTCGTCGACCGACGGGTCCAGCTCCAGGGCGAGCTTCTTGAGGCGCTCACCCTCGGCCGGGTCCGCGTCCTCCGTGACCTCCGCGAGCTGCCACCAGTAGGTCGCCTCGAGGGGGTCCAGCTCGACGGCCTTGCGCAGGAGGTCGCGGGCCTTCCCGCCCTCGCCGAGCGCGCGCATCATGCTCGCGTAGCGGCCGTAGATCGTGGGGTTCTTGCTGCCGGCGTCGACGGCCTCCTGGAAGAGGCGCTTGGCCTTCAGGCGCTTGCCGTCCTGGAGCGCGCTGACCGCGGCCTTCTCGAGGCCGGTGACGCTGTCCAGCAGCTGGGCGCGAAGCTCCTCGTCGATGTAGGCGTACCACTCCTTCTCGAACTCGGCGACATCCTCGTCGCTCTTGAGCTTGAGGGACTTCTTGAAGTACTCGACCGACTCCGCGGGCTCGATCCCGTCGATGATCTGGGCGCCCAGGCCCATCTTGATGCGGTTGACCTTGCGGTCGTTGGCGATGCCCTTGAGGTAGTCCTGGAAGCCCTTCTTGTAGCGCTTGTCGCCCATCATGAAGTGCACCAGGGTCCAGCCCCAGGAGTAGTCCTCGTACTTGGGCTGCGAGAGCATCTCGACCAGGGAGAAGCGCTTGCCGCCGTCGAACTGGCTCAGCACGGAGCTCAGGCGCCCCTCCTGGATGAGCCCGATGTCGAGCTCCTTGTCCTTCGCGTCCCAGAGCGCTCCGCCGTAGTACTCGGAGACTCCCTCGCCGGGCCAGTGGGGGATGCGGAACTCCTGGTTGATCAGCTTCTGCAGGTAGTGCGAGAGCTCGTGGTAGAGCACCATCTCCGTGAACTCGAAGCTCGTTCGATCGTAGAAGATGCAGATCTCGTAGGGCGGGATGATGACGAAGTACGCGAGCGCGCCGCCTCCGCCGCCCGCCGCGGTCTTGTTGAACTCGCGGCCGCTCTGGAAGAAGCGGATGCGCATCTTCTCGCGGCCCGTGCGCTTGACCTTCCAGTCCTTGGTGAACTGGTCGTAGTAGTTCTCGCAGCGGGCCTGGAACGCCTCGATGATGTGCTGCGGGACGGTGTACTCCCACAGGAAGTTCTTCGTCTCGTCGAAGCGGCGGTCTCCCCAGGTCGCGTGGGCGCGGTCCTCCGCGATGCGCTCGCGCTGCTCCTCGATCTTGTCCTCGATGGCCTTGCGGCGCTTCTCGATCGGGATCCACTTGCCCTCGAAGGGGACCAGGCCCTCCGCGTACTTCGCGCGCTCCTCATCGGTGCGGGGGACGAAGGCGGCCCCCTCCTCGTCGAGCATGGTCTGGACCATCTCGCCGGGCACGCGCAGGTCGCCATTCACGAGGTGGACCACGACACAGTCCTCGTCCCACTCCATCTGGAACCCGTCGAGCACGCGCCCGTCCTTGAGCTCCAGGATGTCCGCCTGGCCCAGCGGCGCGAGACACAGCCCCGCCCCGAGGACGGCGGCAAGGGAGGAGGCGGAGCGGGCGAGGCGGCGCAGGCGGGTCGCGGTCATGGGGCAGGTGGAGCGTTCGGGAGGCGTGCGGTGGGTGATGCGCATGGTGTTTCGAAGTGGCCGCCGCGGAGGGGGCGCGAGCGGCCTCTGGCTCACAGCCAGCGGGTGAAGGTCTCGTTCAGCTTGTCCCAGTCCTTGTCGTCCCACTTGGCGAAGGCCTTCTCCAGGGCGCCCTGGAGGATCTCGGCCTCGGAGCGCTGGAAGATCTCGCGGCGGCGCTGCATCATCTGCTCCTCTTCCTCCTCGGTCTCGGGCCCACGCTGGGCGTTGAGCTCAGCCTCGTACTTGTCCTGGACCTCCTGGGTGACCTCCTTCAGGGCCAGCAGGTAGCTCTCGAGGAAGTCCTTCGCCAGCTTGTCGCGTCGTGCATCCTGGGAGAGCAGGTAGCGCACGAAGGCGGTGGCCTGGGAGAGGTAGCGGTTGGCCTCGGGGCCGTTGTAGTCGGCCTGCTTCAGCAGCAGCATCTCGCGGGGCGTGATGCCCAGGTCCTGGCCCTGGAACTGCTTGCTGTTGATGCGGTCCGCGTCGTTGTCGCGGAACTCCATCTTGCGCCCGTCCGGGCGCGCGCCGCGCACCACGAACTGGAGGCCAGACTGGAGCCAGCCGGGCATGGCGTCGAACACATCCCAGTCGCGGTCGCTGAACCACAGCCACAGCAGGCGCTCGTTGAGCTGGTCGATCTCGCGCCCGATCCAGCCGCCCTGGGGCTTCTCGAGGTAGATCTCGAGGTCGCGACGGTCATAGGTGTATCCGCCGGCCTCGCCGTCCCGAACGCCCCGGCCGAGGGCGAAGCGCTCCTCGCGGTCGGCGCAGACGCGCAGGATGGGCATGCGCACGTACTGGCCCTTGCCCACGTAGTCGAAGGTCTTGTCGAACCAGGCGTACATGGCGGAGACGTGCTCTCCGAAGCGCTTGGCGGTCTTGGGGTCGGTGTGGCTGAGGATCAGAACGCCGTCCACATCGAGCTGCTCCCAGTCCGGGGGCATGCTCTCGATCGCTCGCGTGCGCAGCCAGGACTCCGACTCCACGCGCTTGGTCTTGCGCTCCTTGGCGTCGCCCTTGTTCATGTCCGTGAACGACACGAACTTCTGGCGCTGGGCCGAGGCGATGTCCTCCCCCGTGCGCTCGATCAGCTCGAAGGACTTGAGGGTGCGCTCGATGGTGCGCTTCAGGCCCTTGTACTCGTCAACCAGGGCGTCCATCTGGATGGCGTAGTCGATGCCGTCCCCGTGGAACACCCACGCCACCAGGTAGCGGTAGCGCTCCTCGGTGGCGCCGTTCGCGCAGATGTAGACGTTCTTGGTGACCTTGACCCCGTTGACCTCGTCCTCCTCCGTCGAGTCGCGGTAGAAGCCGGAGCTGACCGTCTTCTCCAAGAACTCCTCGTGGTTCTTGTAGGGGTTCACGATCTCGTAGGTGACCGTGCCGTCGCCCTCCTCCTTGCGCCGGGTCTTGCCGCCCTCCTCGTCCTCGCGCGCGAAGCAGATGACCATCAGCTCGGGCGTGTGGGTCGAGGTCGTCTTGAGGCGCGGGTCGGTCCAGTAGTAGGTCTTGTCGGAGGTGTACTTCGCTCCGAGGAAGGCCTCGTCCGTCTTGAGGGCGATGTTGTTCCAGCCCTTCGGCGGCGAGAACTGGAACCCGAACTTGGGGCTGGCGTGGAAGCCCTTCTTGATGTCCTGAGCCGCCCAGGCGCTGAGGGGGGTGGGGCTCGTGCGGAGCGGAGCGCTCGCGCTGAGCGGGCTCGCGGCGAGCGCGGCGGAGCTCGCGAGGACGGGGGCCGCGGCTGCGGCCAGCAGGCTGGTGAGGATCATTGGAAGGGCCTTCAGGGGCGGAACGCGATCTTACGCAGACCCCCTGCGCGCATTGGCATGGAGCTCCCTCGGATCCGCGAGAACTTGCAGGATCCTGATCGAGC
>JBDQFW010000285.1:0-3826 GCA_040265735.1 Planctomycetota bacterium
GGCCTCAGCGCCATCGTCGAGGGCATCTGCCCCCCTACCCGCCGACGCACAGGCCCCAAGGGCCAGGAGCGCCGCGAGGAGGCCTCTCACTCCACCACCGGGCAGGCGACCAGGTGGCCCTCACCGCGATCGGTGAGGGCCGGGACGGCCTGGGCGCACTCCGCGCGCGCCAGGGGGCAGCGCGTCCGGAACCCACAGCCGCTGGGCTTGGCAAGCGGCGTCGGGATGTCGCCCTCGAGAATGGTGCGTCCCTCGCGGGTGCCGTCGGGATCGGGCCGCGGAACGGCCGAGAGGAGCGCCTTGGTGTAGGGATGCCGCGGGGTCTTGTAGACCTGCTCGGCTGTGCCGACCTCGACGAGCGAGCCGAGGTACATCACGGCGATCCGATCCGACACGTGGTAGACGACCGAGAGGTCGTGGGCCACGAACAGGTAGGTGAGGCCGAACTCGGCCTGCAGCTCCTGCATCAGGTTGATCACCTGGGCCTGGACCGAGACATCCAACGCGCTCACCGGCTCGTCCGCGACGATCAGCGCGGGGCGGGTGGCAAGGCTGCGTGCGATGCCGATGCGCTGGCGCTGGCCGCCGGAGAACTCGTGCGGGTAGCGCGCCGCGTACTGCGGCTGCAGGCCCACCCGGTCGAGCAGCTGGAGCACGCGCTCCTTGCGCTCGGCGGCCGTGAGCTGCGGCTCGTGGATCTCCAGCGGACCGGCCACGATCTGCTCCACCGTCATGCGGGGGTTCAGGCTCGAGAAGGGGTCCTGGAAGATCATGGCCAGCTCGGCGCGGTGCGGGAGCATCTCGCGCCGTCCGAGGCCGTTCAGATCCACACGCCCGGAGCGCGACTCGAACCAGACATGGCCCGAGAGCTCCACATCCGGCGTCATGGCGCGGTGCAGGTTCACGATCGCGCGCCCCACGGTGGTCTTTCCGGAGCCGGACTCGCCCACCAGGCCGATGGTCTCGCCACGGCCGACGGTCAGCGAGACCCCGTCCACGGCCTTCACGGCCCCAACCCGGTGGCGCAGGACGCCCCCGTGCACGGGGAAGTGCACCGACAGGTCCTCCAGCTCGAGCAGCGGGCGCTCCGTCATGCCTGCACCTCCTGCTGCCCGACCAGGTGACAGCGCACCTGGCGCCCGGGAGCGACCTCCACGAGCTCGGGCTCCTCCGTGCGGCAGCGGTCCTCCGCCACCTCGCAGCGGCTGCAGAACCGGCAGCCCGGAGGAAAGTCGAGGATCGAGGGGACATTCCCCGGGATCGCCGCGAGCGGCTTGCCCTTGGTGTCCTCGCTCGGGATCGAGCCCATCAGGCCCTTCGTGTAGGGGTGCAGCGGCGCCGCGAAGAGGTCCCGCGTCGAGCCGACCTCCTGGATCTTGCCGCCGTACATGACGATCACGCGATCGCAGGTCTCCGCCACCACGGCCAGGTCGTGGGTGATCAGGATCGTCGCGCCGCCCTGGCGCTCCTCCTGCAGGGCCTGCATGAGGTCCAGGATCTGGGCCTGGATGGTCACATCCAGCGCGGTCGTGGGCTCGTCCGCGATCAGAAGCTGCGGCCGGCAGGACAGAGCCATGGCGATCATGACGCGCTGGCGCATGCCTCCTGAGAACTGGTGCGGATAGGCGGAGAGGCGCTTCTCGGCGTCAGGGATGCCCACCTGGGTGAGCACCTCCACGGCGCGTGCCCGCGCGGCGTCGTCCGAGAGGTCCTCGTGCAGGCGAAGCGCCTCCATGACCTGCTTGCCGATGGTCAGCACCGGGTTCAGGGAGGTCATGGGCTCCTGGAAGATCATCGCGATCTCCTTGCCACGCACGCGCCGCACCTCCTCCAGAGGCAGCTGCAGCAGGTCGCGGCCGCCGAAGCGGACCTCGCCCTCGGCAATGCGCCCCGGAGGGTCGGGGATGAGCCGCATGAGCGACAGCGCCGTCACGCTCTTGCCCGAGCCGGACTCGCCCACGATCCCAAGGAACTCTCCGGGCATCACCTCGAAGCTGACGCCGCCCACGGCCCAGGCGCGCTGGTCACCGACCTGGAACCAGGTCTTGAGGCCCTTGACCTCCAGCAGGGGTTCGGTCACGAAGAGCTCCTAGCGCAGGCGAGAGAAGACCTTGGGGTCGAACGCCTCGCGGACGGCCTCCCCGATGAAGACGACCATGAGCAGCGTCCCGAAGAGCGCGCCCAGGGGGAACAGCACGAGGTGCCACGCGGCGATGTTCGACAGCCCCTGCCCGACCAGCTCGCCCCAGGAGGGCGTGGGCGGGCGAAGCCCGAAGCCCAGGTAATCCAGGCTGACCAGGCTCGAGATTCCACCCACGATCGCGAAGGGTGCGAAGGTCACGATGGGCGTCAACGCGTTCGGCAGGATGTGCCGGAACATGATCGAGCGGTTGCTCTCGCCGATCGAGATCGCGGCGGCCACATAGTCCTTCGCCTTCTCGCGCAGGAACTCGCCGCGCATGTAGAAGCTGATCCCGATCCAATAGAACAGGCTCAGGATCCCAACCAGGATCCACAGGTTCGGGTTCACGATCGCGCTGATGATGATGACCGTGTACAGGAACGGCAGCGCCGCCCAGATCTCGACGAGGCGCTGGCCCAGGATGTCTACGCGACCCCCGAAGAAGCCCAGCGTTGCGCCCACGGTCATCCCGATCAGGTAGCTCACTCCGACCACCAAGAGGGCGAAGGTGATCGAGATGCGAAAACCGTAGACGAGGCGCGCGAAGACATCCCGGCCCCGGTCGTCGGTCCCCATCCAGTGCTCGGCGTCCGGCGCGGTCGGCGGCCGCCCCTCGAAGCCCGGCTCCTTGAGCAGGTTCTCGTTGGGGTGATACGGGTACGGAGGCATGAGCACCCAGTCCTCGCCCCCCTCGACCTCCAGCTGCGACTGCAGCAGGCGGTAGCGCGCTTCGCCGCGCATGAAGCGATCGGGACGCCTGGGGTCCGTCTGCTGCAGCTCCTCGGCGGAGTAGAACCCTGGAGAGCCGAACGGCAGCAGCTCCTCCAGGGCGGGGAAGTAGAGCTCGCCCCCACGGCTCACCACCAGCGCCTTGTTGTTGACGAGGATCGGGTTCAGGAACGAGAGCAGGTACAGCACCGTCATCAGACGGAAGCTCCACCACCCGCGCTTGAGGGTCTTGAACTTCTTCCAGCGCCGCTGGAAGACGGTGAGGGGCTTGTCCTGGTCGCTCGCCATCTCAGCTGAACCGGATCCGCGGGTCGACGAGGACATACAGGATGTCCGAGAGGATGTTCCCGATCAGCACCAGCAGGGTGTTGATCACGAGGATGCCCATCACGACCGCGTAGTCGCGGTCCACGATCGAGGTGTAGCCCAGGTACCCGATCCCGTTGATGTTGAACACCTTCTCGATCAGGTAGCTGCCCGCCATGATCAGCCCGATCGCGTGGCCGAGGCCCGTACAGATCGGGATCAGGGAGTTGCGCAGCGCGTGCCCGAAGACGACCGAGCGCTCGCTCAGCCCCTTCGCGAAGGCCGTGCGCACATAGTCCTGACCGAGGTTCTCCATCAGGGAGTTCTTCATCAGGATGGTCAGGGTCGCGAAGGACCCCACCATGTACGCGAGCACCGGCAGCAGGGTGTGGTGGGCCTGGTCGGTGATCTTCCGCCACACGGTGAAGTCCTCCCAGCCCTCGGACCGGAAGCCGCCCAGGGGGACGAGGTCCAAGAACGAGCCGCCGCCCAGCAGGACCAGCAGCACGCCCCCCAGCGCCCAGCCCGGGATCGAGTACCCCATGAACACGATCAGGCTGGAGAGCAGGTCCAGCCCCGAGCCGTGGCGCACGGCCTTCGCGAAGGGGC
>JBDQFW010000286.1:0-3794 GCA_040265735.1 Planctomycetota bacterium
ACACTGGCGAGCCTGTTCCAGAGCGCCGGCTACCGCACCTTCGGCGTGGGCAAGTGGCACCTGGGTCTGGGCGCGCAGCAGCAGACCGACTACTCCCAGCCGCTGGTCCCCGGGCCCTGCAGCGCGGGCTTCGACCACTACTTCGGCATCCCCGCGTCCCTCGACATGCCGCCCTATGTCTGGATCGAGGACGAGGGCGTCGAGGCTCAGCCGACCGCGGAGCTGGCGGGCTCGGCCCACCGCAGGCAGGGCGGCGGCGGGTTCTATCGCGGCGGCGCAGCCGACCCTGGCTTCGAGATGGACCAGGTGCTGCCGCGGCTCGCCGAGCGCGCCTGCGCCTGGATCGAAGAGGCCGCCACCGATGGCGCGCCGTTCTTCCTGTACATGCCGCTCACCGCGCCTCACACGCCGTGGGTGCCGACCGACCCCTTCATTGGCTCCACCCAGGTGGGCTGGTACGGGGACTTCGTCGCCCAGGTGGACGCCGTGGTCGGCGAGGTTGCCGCGTCCCTCGAGCGCAGCGGCGTTGCGGGGGAGACCCTGGTGGTCTTCACGAGCGACAACGGCTCGCACTGGCCGGAGGCCGACGAGGAGCGCTGGGAGCACATGGCGAACGGACCCTGGCGCGGGCAGAAGGCGGACATCCACGAGGGCGGGCACCGCGTGCCCTTCCTGGTGCGCTGGCCCGGCGAGGCGCAGGCGGGAGCGGTGGTGCCGGATCTGGTGAGCCTCACCGACCTGTACGCCTCCTTCGCGGAGCTGCTGGGCAGGACCCTCGGGGAGGGAGAGGCCGAGGACTCGTTCTCCCAGCTGGCGGCGTTCCGGGGAGCGGCTGCCGGGGCGCGCCCCTCGATGGTCCAGCACTCGCTCGACGGCATGTTCGCGTTCCGCTCCGGACGCTGGAAGCTGATCGAGGCCCGGGGCACGGGCGGCTTCACGGCGCCCCGCCGCGTCGAGCGCGAGGAGGGCGCGCCGGAGGGCCAGCTCTACGACCTGCAGCGAGATCCGGGGGAGTCCATCAACCTCTGGGGCTCCGAGAGCGAGGTCGTCGCGCGGCTCCGCGCGGAGCTCGCCGCGATCCGCGCCGCGAGGCACTCGCGCGGCGGGCTCGATCCGGGAGCCGCTCCCCAGTGAACTGGCGCCAATTGACGAGACGCTCGGCGAACAGACGCTCGGCGAACAGACCCTAGGTGAAGAGACGCTAGGTGAAGAGACGCTGCATGGACGGCTCCTCGTCGCCCATGTCCCGCGCGGCCTGGTATGCCAGGAGGGTGTCCCTGGCGCAGCCGGACCAGGTGAACTCCCGCGCGCGACGGTGGCCGAGGCGTCGGTACTCCTCTGCCAGGTCCTCTTCGGTGAGCAGCCGGCGGGCCAGCCTCGAAGATGCGCTCCTCGTCGGTAGGCTCCACCAGGAGGGCCGCCTCCCCGCAGATCTCCGGCATGGAGGTGACCAGGCTCGTCACCACTGGCGTGCCGCAGGCCATCGCCTCGAGCGGGGGCAGCCCGAAGCCCTCGTTGAGGCTGGCCCACAGGAGCAGGTCCGCCTGAGAGTAGAGCCTCACGAGGTCTGCCTCACCGACCTGGCGACGCCACTCCACGCGATCGCGCGCGGGCGAGCGCTCGAGCTCAGCCAGGAAGTCCTCGTGGCCGTGGCCCGGGGGGCCAGCCACGATCCAGCGGTGGGGCAGGCCTTCGCGCACCAGGCGCTCGAACGCCCGCAGCATGCGCAGATGGTTCTTGCGGGCATCCACCCGGGACACGGTCAGGATGAACGGCGTAGGCGGCGGGCCGAAGCCCTCGGGCGGCAGGTGGGCAAGCACATGGTCACAGCCCAGGGAGGTGACGCGCACGCGGCCCGGGTTCACGCCGAGGTTCATGACCACGTCCGCGCCGACGAAGCGGCAGGGGACCAGCACGAGGCGCGCGCGAGAGACGAGGTCCTGGATCGCAGCGCGCATGCGCTGGGCCTCTGCCACCCCGAGGAATCCAGGACCGCCCTCACCCTCCGCATCGTGAGCCCAGATGCAGTCGAACACCGTGACCACCTGGGCCGCCTCGCGGACCGCGAGGGCGTTCGGCTGGGTGTGGTGGTAGACCTCGCACCCTCCGACCAGGTCGTCCACGCCCTTGCCCATGCGGCGCAGCAGGCCGGGGATCCAGCGTGAGGGCATGCGCAGGCGGCAGAGCTCGGCGCGTCCGTCCCGCAGGCCCAGCTCTTCGAGGCTGAAGCGGCGCGGCGCGAGGGTGTAGCCGAAGAGCCCGAGGTTGCCTCCGAACCCGTGACCGATCAGGCCACGCACCAGCTCGCGCGTGTAGCGTCCGATGCCCTCGCGGTTGACGAGGGCGGAGCGGTAGTCGATGCCGACGCGCATGGGCAGGAAGGATGGGGCGACCGGGGGGGGCCTGCCAGCCCCGACCTCGCGGTTCTCCGTCGTTCAGCTGGCATGAACGAGGAGAGCGAGGCTGCGTCCGGCGACCCAGCAGGCGGGGACGGCGAGCCAGGGCAGAAGCAGGCGCGCGCTCGGGCGCGGGCGCGCCGCGCGGGCCAGGCAGGCCGCCGAGGCCAGAGCCACCCAGGTCTCCGTGGCCAGGGTCGCCCGCGCCGCCCCGAGGGCGCCCGCGCTCGGCACCCACACTGCGTTCAGGCCCAGGTTGAGCAGCAGGGCCAGTGCGGAGAGAGCGAGTACCGTGCGAGAGCGGCCGGAGGCGGTGACGGCAGTGAGCAGGGGTGCGCCCGCATGGACGGCGATCACTGCCAGCAGGAGCACCTCGAGGGCGGGGCCGCCGCTCGCGAACTCCTCCCCGAACAGGCCGACGAGGTGGGCGGACCAGGGGGTGACGAGGCCGACCGCGAACGCAGCCGCGGCCGCGAGGGGGACGGCAAGGCGCAGGGTCGCGGCCAGGAGCTGGCCCCCTGCCTCGGCGCGGGTCAGCCAGGGAAGCGCCACCGCCGACGCGTACACCGCGACGCTCAGGCTCCAGCCCATGATGCGCACCGCGATGTTGTACGGGCCCACTGACGCCTCGCCGTGCACCGCTCGCAGCACCGCGTTGTCGCACCAGAAGTACGCCTGCTGGCAGATGGCCGCGGCGCCCAGGGGCAGCGCGACGCGCAGGAACGGGCCCCATGGATCCGCGGCTCCCCGGGGGCCTCGGGGCAGTGAGCGTCGGCCCACCGCGTGGGCGAGGAGGTTCCCCGTGGTGCTGCCCGCGGCCAGCGCCACGAGAAGCTTGCCCGCGGTGGGGGTGCCCACGGCGAGCACGATCAGGGTCAGCACGAGGCCGGTGCCGGCAGCGAAGGCGCGGATGGCGACCTGCGGGCCCCAGCGCAGCTCGTTGCGCAGGGCGATGGTCGAGAGCTCGAGGGCGTGGGTGGTGGGGTAGAGGGAGGCGAGCGTGATCCAGCCAGCCTCGGGCTCCTCCAGGAGCCACGCTCCTCCGCCCACGAGGGCAACCCCCGCGAGGCCAGCGATGACGCGGACCCGGCGCGCGCGGGCGAGGGTGGCAAGGAGAGCCTCGGGACGGTCCGCCGTTCGCTGGACGAGGGCCTGTCCGGTGCCGCTGTCGACGATCGCGTCCAGCACCGCGAACACGGCGAGGTAGAACGTCAGGCGCCCGAACGAGGCGAGGTCCAGGGCCTGGGCAGCCAGGTAGAGCACCACGAGCGTGCAGGCCGAGCTCCAGATGCGTCCGGCCAGTCGCCACCCAGCGCCGCGCCAGACCCGGGTGGGCACGCGCGTCGCGTCGGGGGGCGGGGCGACCTGGGCCTTCACCCGCGGGATCCTACTGGGACG
>JBDQFW010000287.1:0-3772 GCA_040265735.1 Planctomycetota bacterium
GCCCACTGCAGCGCGGCGACCTGCACGCCCTCGCGCTACGCCCTGCTCACGGGTCAGTACGCCTTTCGCAAGAGGGGCACGGGCATCGCCTCCGGCGACGCGGGGCTCGTGATCGACCCGGACACGGTCACCATGGCCGACCTGCTCAAGACCGCCGGCTACACCACGGGCATCGTCGGGAAGTGGCATCTGGGCCTGGGCCAGGGAGGCAACGACTGGAACCAGGAGGTCCGGCCAAACCCTGCGGACCTGGGCTTCGATCATCACTTCCTGATGCCGGCGACGGGCGACCGCGTACCCTGCGTGTACTTCGAGGATGGCCGCGTCGTGGGGCTCGACCCCGACGATCCGATTGAGGTGAGCTACCGCAAGCGCATCGACCCCTCGCCGAGCGGGAAGGAGGCGCGGGACACCCTGCGCCAGGACTGGTCCCACGGACACAACAGCACCATCGTCAACGGCGTCTCGCGCATCGGCTGGATGACCGGCGGCGAGACCGCGCGCTGGGTGGACGAGGACATGGCCGATGTGTTCACTCGCCAGGCGCTCGAGTTCCTCGGGTCTGCCGTGGGCCAGAGGCGCGACGACGGCCTCCGGAAGCCCTGGTTCCTGATGTTCTCGACCCACGACATCCACGTGCCGCGCCTGCCGCACTCGCGCTTCGAGGGGGCCAGCGGCCAGGGGCCGCGGGGGGATGCGATGGTCCAGGCCGACTGGTGCGTGGGGGAGCTGCTTGCCTTCCTCGACGCCGAGGGCCTGAACGAGGAGACCCTGGTGATCTTCGCCTCGGACAACGGACCCGTCCTCGACGACGGCTACCGGGACGACGCCAACGAGCTGCTCGGTGAGCACGATCCGAACGGACCCTGGCGCGCGGGCAAGTACTCGCGCTTCGAGGGGGGCACGCGCACGCCCTTCCTCGTGCGTTGGGCCGGCCCCGTTGAGCCAGGGACCGTCTCCGAGGCCCTGTTTGGACAGATCGACCTGGCAGCCACCCTCGCACGAGTGGCGGGCGTGGACCTTCCCGCGGGTGCCTGCCCCGACTCGCGGGACGCCCTCGACGCATTGCTGGGGGTGGACCCGATCGGCCGTCCGCATCTCGTCCACGAGGCCGGCGACCTGGCCCTGCGTCAGGGTTCTTGGAAGCTTGTGCCCCTCTTGCGGAAGGCGTACTGACCCGTGAGCAGGGCGTAGCGCGAGGGCGTGCAGGTCGCCGCGCTGCAGTGGGCATCGGTGAACCTCAGCCCCTCGGCCGCGAGCCGGTCAATGTTCGGGGTCGGCGTCCGCGAGCCCTCGTAGCAGCCCACGTCTCCATAGCCCACGTCATCGGTGTAGATCAGGAGGACATTGGGAGGCGCTGCAGCGGCAGGTGCCATGCCTCCGTCGCCCGCCGCGCGGCAGGCGGCGAAGGCGCTGAAGAGGAACGCGGCCGCCCGCAGGAGGGAGCGGCCTCGGGGAGCGAGGCTCGTCATGCCCCGAGCCTAGCCTAGGCCGGCTCACGCCGCGCAGGCTCAGTCCCCGAGCCGCCGGCGCGCCAGGTAGATGGCGGACTTGCCCTCACGCTTGAGGATTGGGCTCCACACGCCCCTCTCTGAGCTGCCCCGAGCTCTGGCTACGGGCGCACGCGATGCCATAGCATCTGCGAATGCGCCTGATTCTGATCTGCCTTGGCAGTCTGCTCGCTGCCTGCTCGGCCCCAGACCTGAACGCGCCGAGGCCCGAACCCTGGACCGTGGTGGCCCCCGAGAACGCGGGCTTCGACGGCGACGCCATCTTGGCCCTCGTGGAGGAGCTCCGCCGGGGCGAGCACGGGGCCGTGGATCACTTCATCCTGATCCGTGACGGACGAAAGGTCGTCGATGAGCAGTTCCAGCCGGCGGGCTACAAGACCCTGATCGACCAGACGGGATCCTCGCCGCGGCCGACCCACGACTACTCGCATGCCTCCTGGCATCCGTACAAGGAGGGGACCGAGCTCCACTCCCTGCAGTCGGTCACCAAGAGCGTCACGTCCCTGGCAGTGGGCATGGCCATCGCGGACGGGGCGCTGCCCGGGGTCGAGGTCCCGGTGGCCAACTACCTGGAGGGATTCCAGGTGAACGACGACCCGCGCTGGGCGGAGCTGACCCTCTCCGATCTCCTCACGATGCAGAGCGGCATCGACTGGACCCCACCGGAGGGCAGCCTTGGCTACACGCAGGAGCACCCGACCCTCCGCATGGAGGGCTCGGATCACTGGCTCACCTTCATTACCGCGCGGCCAATGCGGACGGCGCCGGGGACGGAGTTCGAGTACGTGGACGGCGCCACGGTTCTGGTCGGTCACATCCTCGAGCGGGCCCTGGGCGAGCGCGTGGACGCCTATCTCCAGCGCCGGCTCTTCGACCCTATCGGGATCGAGGAGTGGTACTGGAAGACCAGCCCTGCGGGTGAGGCCGACACCGAGGGCGGGCTCTACCTCTCGGCAGAAGGGCTCGCCCGCATCGGCGTACTCGTCCTCGACAAGGGCCGTTGGAACGGCGCACAACTCGTGCCCGCAGGGTGGATCACGGAGTCCACGACCGCACACGTGCCCCAGGTCGGCCCGAACACCACCCTCGGCTACGGCTACCAATGGTGGATCCGAAGGCAAGAGGGCGGTGTGACGCGGACCTTCGCGGCCTTCGGCTTCGGCGGCCAGCTCCTGCTGGTCGACCGCGGGACTCGCACCGTCGCCGTTTTCCTCGGTTGGGACGACTCTGGCCAGACCTTCTCCCTGTTTCCCGAGCGAATCCTCCCCGCGATCAGGTGAGCCCATGCGCAGGCTCGAGGATTGAGAATCCACAGCCTGGGAAGTGACACAAGCGAATCGTCCGCGCAGTGAGGTCCACCTCTTGAACTGAAGAGAACGCCAGCGACGCCACCAGGCCTGACTTTGGCCTCGGTCACCGCCATGTGAACGAAGCCCCTGAACGCAGTCTGGCCACTCCACGTGGGTTGACAAGACCGGTGAAGAGTACCGGGCAAGCGAGATGCTCCGCTGTGCCCCTTGGCTCTGGATCAAGTTGACCGGAGCCCCCAATGCGATGGACTCTCCTTTGATTCGGCCGACCGTCCCGCGCCTCCACTTGGTGTCACAGATGCGTGGCACGGCTCGTGCCGCGCAGGCTCAGTCCCCGAGCCGCAGGCGCGCCAGGTAGATGGCGGACTTGCCCTCGTGGCTCGAGTAGTACGAGACCAGCAGCTCCGAGCCCTCGAGGATCATCCCCGGATAGCTCGTGTCCCCGCCGGAGGGGAGCACGGCCAATTCGGTCCAGTTGCCCGCGAGGTCCACCTCGCCAAGGACGGTCCGCTTGCGCCAGCCGTCCTCCCCCTCGGAGCGACGGCCGGCGGCGAGCATCCGCCCATCGTCGAGCACCAGCAGCTCAGGCCCACCGAGCGACAGCGGCAGCTCCTTCCAGGTCCACTCCGTGAAGGGCGGCGGGGCGGAGCCGATCATGGCGTTGCCCTCGCGACGCACCAGCGCCGCCAGGGACCCGTCGGGGAGCGCGCGCAGGGTCGCCTCGCTCGGCCGTTGGTCGAGGTCCCAGGTCGCCACGGCCCGGGCCTCCGCGCCGTCCTCGGTCGCGATCAGGTGCTGCCGCCAGACCTCACCCTCCGGCTGGTAGACGACGCCATAGCCCGTCGACCCGACCCAGGTCAGGCGCCAGAGCCAGTCCACCGGCCCCGCGACCTTGGAGTCGATCCGGATGTCCGCCAGCTTCAGATCCGCATCGGCCCCGGGCCTCCAGCG
>JBDQFW010000288.1:0-3345 GCA_040265735.1 Planctomycetota bacterium
ACCCGCTCGTGGGCCGCGCCGCCAAGGGCCGCGCGCTCGTGGACCCGACCCACACCGTGTTCAGCGTCAAGCGCCTGATGGGCCGCGGCCTGGCCGACCTCGACCTCGAGCACGCCCCGGTGCCGTATCGCGTCACCGAGAGCGAGCGCAAGCTCGCCCAGATCGAGCTGCGCGGCAAGCAGTGGACGCCGCAGGAGCTCTCGGCCTGGATCCTCACCGGGGTCATGGAGCACGCCAAGGCCGCGACCGGAGCGGAGATCGCCTCGGCCGTGATCACGGTCCCCGCCTACTTCGACGACGCCCAGCGCCAGGCAACGCGCGACGCCGCGCGCCTCGCGGGGATCGAGGTCCTGCGCATCGTCAACGAGCCGACCGCGGCGAGCCTCGCCTATGGCCTCGAGCAGAAGGGCGAGGGCACCGTCGCCGTCTACGACCTGGGCGGCGGCACCTTCGATGTTTCCCTGCTCTCGATCGAGGACGGCGTCTTCCAGGTGCTCGCCACCAACGGCGACACGCGCCTCGGCGGGGATGACCTGGACCAGGCCCTCGTCGGCCTCGCGGTCCAGGGGCTCGAGGGCCGCGTGCCCGCCGAGCTCCTCGAGGACCCTGCCTTCCTCCAGGCCGCGCGCCTCGCCGCCGAGCGCTGCAAGATCGCCCTCTCGCGCGACCCCGAGGCGGACCTGCACCTCACCCTCCCCGAGCACGACCTGGACTGGCGCCGGGCCGTGACGCGCGAGGAGTTCGAGGCCCTGGCGGAGCCGCTGATCGAGCGCACCCTCCAGAGCTGCCGCCGCGCGCTCCTGGACGCCGACCTGGAGCCCGGCCAGATCGACGAGGTCGTCCTTGTGGGCGGCTCGACCCGCGTGCCCGCCGTGCGCGCTGCGGTGGAGCGCTTCTTCGGCCGCCGCCCGCATACCGAGCTCAACCCCGACCATGTGGTCGCGATGGGCGCGGCGGTCCAGGCCCATGTGCTCACGGGCGGCACCCGCGATGTGCTGCTGATGGATGTGACGCCCCTGTCGCTTGGGATCGAGACCATCGGCGGAGCCGTCGCCAAGATGATCGAGCGCAACTCGACCATCCCGTGCAGCCACAAGGAGGGCTTCACCACCTACGCCGACGGCCAGACGGGCATCGTGTTCAACGTGGTCCAGGGCGAGCGCGAGCTCGCCGAGGACTGCCGCAGCCTCGGCCGCTTCGAGCTCAAGGGCCTGCCCCCCCTGCCGGCGGGCATGGCGCGGGTCGGGGTGCGCTTCGCGCTGGACGCGGACGGCATGCTGACCGTCACGGCCAAGGAGGAGTCCACGGGCCAGAGCGCCTCCATCGAGATCCAGCCCATGCACGGCCTCACCGACGACGAGGTCGAGGGGATGCTGGAGGCCGGCTTCACGCACGCCCGCGAGGACTTCGACCGCCGCCGCGTCGTCGAGCTGCAGACCGAGCTCGGCACCATGCTGCACGCGATCGGCAAGAACCTCGAGTCCGCGCGCGGCGCCCTCGACCCCGAGTCGGTGGCCGAGCTCGAGGAGGCCGTCGCGGTCGCCGAGTCCGCCAAGCAGCGGGACGAGCTGCCCGTGGTCCAGGGCGCGCGCGATCGGCTCGAGCAGGCCTCGCTGCCCCTCGCGGCCGTGCTGATGGACGGCGTCGTCAAGCAGGCCGTCGAGGGCAAGCGCCTCGACGAGGTCTGACGCGAGCCTCCGCGGCTAGAGCCCGAAGGTCAGCGCGAGGCCGTCGGCGAAGTTGAAGCCGGCTCCGCCGGGTCCCGCGGGGTCGCGGTACCAGTAGCTGAAGAACCAGGTGCTCCCCGGCAGGATCGTGTGGGTGCTCGCGGGCGGCGCCGCGTAGTCCAGCGCGCGTGAGGCCTGGCCCAGGGCGCTCGTCTGCGCGGCCGGCAGCAGGCGCTGCACTCCGGACAGGCACAGGACGCCGTTCCCGACCGGCACCTGGGTCGGCAGGCTCCCCTGGACGAACATCCCGAACTGACCCGCGGGCGCCCCGAGGACTCGCAGGGAGAGGTCGCTGGCGAGGAGGCTCGTGCTGCCGTCGTAGCCCATCAGCGCCGGCCGGCCGGTCGAGTTGGCCACCGCATCGCAGTAGTTGGTGGACTCGGGCGTGAGCGCGAGCCGCAGGCCGTCGTGGAGGGTGGACTGCCAGGGATCGCTGCCCGTGCGGAGCTCGGCCAGCAGGGCCTCCGGCGCCTCGTCGAGCACCACCCGTCCGATGCGGGCATAGCCCGACTCCAGCGGCGCCAGCCCCCGCGGCTCCTGGGTCTGATCGACCGCGAAGGCGCGCGGTGCGCCCGGCTCCTGGACCTCGAGCACGACGCCCGTATCCCGGTCGGGTGCGGCATCCCAGTGCAGGAGCACCTCGTAGTTGCCGCGCCGCGGGACGGCAGCCTGGTACCGCACCCGCGCCCCGGTCCCCGCCAGGGTGCCGCGCGCGCGCAGCCCCTGGACCTCGGAGCCGCTCACATCCGCCCAGGCGCCGGTCTCCTGCACGCGCGGACTCCCGTCCGCGTCGTCGAACACCAGCACCTCGTGGCGCGGCGAGACGAAGGGGTTCACGGCGGCCTGGGTCCAGGGCGCGCCAGGCTGCGCCAGGTGATCCAGCTCGTCCTGGATCGCGATCGGCCCGCCGTAGCTGTGGTAGACCCACAGGCAGGCATGCGGCACGCCGGCGGCCCGCGCGTTCAGCAGCTGCGCCTGGACGAGCTGCCAGTCGTTGGTGTCGCTCGCCCGGTAGCCGACGGCAATCCGGTCCGCATGGGGCCCCGCGTTCGCGAGCTGCGTCGCGAACTCCCCCTGGAAGCTCGAGAGCGAGGTCGCGTACATCTGCGGCACGATCAGGTCCACATAGCCCCCATCGAGCCACGAGCGCCAGCGCTGCATGTGCTGCACGATCCCATAGGACCCGGTCGGCGCAGCGGAGACGGTGACCGTCGGCGCCACAGCCTTGATCGCCACGAAGCAGCGCTGGAAGAGCTGATTGACCAGGCCCTCGCGGAAGGCCACCCACTGGGCGTTGTTGGCCGATGTCGGCGGCGGAGCGCCGTACTGGGCCTGGTAGAGCGCGCTGGTCACGGGCTCGTAGCCGTACTCACGCCCCGAGCTCTTGCGCCCCCAGCGGATCCGGTCGAGCTGGATGTCCTCGACGGGATAGGCCTGCGCCAGCTCGCGCGCCATGTCCACGATCAGCTGAGTCGCATCCGGGTGACCCGGGCTCAGGAACACGAAGCCGCCGTTCTCGCCGGTCACCGGGTCGCCGAAGCGATCCTCGGCCAGCCAGTCGGGGTGGGCCTGGGCCAGGGGATGCGTGGAGAGCCCCACGGCGAGGCCGTACTCGAAC
>JBDQFW010000288.1:3355-3743 GCA_040265735.1 Planctomycetota bacterium
CCACGCGCCCACCCGCAGGCCCTCCTCCTGGAACACGCGCACGACCTGCCCGAAGGGATCGCTGGCGTACGAGGCCCACTCCCCGCCCGCGGCGAGATACGCCTGGCTCGGCCACCAGGTCTTGGCCCCGGAGTAGGCCGCCACATAGACCGTGTTGAGCCCGCCGCCGAGCATGTTCTGGGCCATGGCGCGCAGCGCCGGCTCGGACAGGCCCTGGTAGGTGTACTGCGTCAGCCAGCAGGCCCGCAGCTCCTGGACCTGGGCGCGGGCGCCCCCCTGCGAGAGGGCACCCAGGGCGCAGGCCGACATGAGGAGGGACGACACCGAGCGCGAGAGGAGGCTCATCCCTCCATTCTAGATGTCCCCCACGCGCCGCGCGCCGCACCCC
>JBDQFW010000289.1:0-3733 GCA_040265735.1 Planctomycetota bacterium
GGCCCTGAACCCGGCGAACGGGATCGACGGCGGCCTCGGGGTGCTGTGGGCTCGCGAGGGCAGCCGCACCCTCGGCCCTGCCGCAGCCACGGGCGAGCCTCTGGGTGCGACGCCCGAGTTCCAGCCCGGGCCCCTTCAGGTCGAGGGTCTCGTGCTGGTCGCTGCGCGCCTGATGGGTGGCGCAGCCGACCCCGGCGGGGCTCCGGCGGGGCCAGCAGCGCCCGAGGCTGCAGCGTCGCAAGACGCGCCCCCCGAGGCCTCGCCCCAAGGGGCTAACGGCGGCGGCCACCCCCAAGGGCCCACTCGCGCGCTCACCGGGGTCGAAGGAGACCTGTGGCTCCTGGCCCTCTCGTCCTCGAACGGGGCCGTGGTGTGGAGCCGCTTCCTGACCCGGGCGAGCGACCTCACTGGAGGCACCGGCCTCCGCACGCGGGCCCCGGAGCTGCGCTCCGTGGGGATGCCCCTCGGCCTGGCACACGGCAGGCTCCTCTGCTGCACGAACACGGGCCTCGTCACCGCACACGAGTTGGATGGCCGCCTCGTGTGGTCCCTGCGCACCCGTCGCCGCGAGGCCTCTGCCGCGGGCTGGCCGGGCTCGCGCCGGCCGCTGGAGACCGAGGCGGGAGCCTGGGTGGCGCCTGGCGACTCCGACCACGCCTACCTCGTGGATCCGAGGCCCGGCTCCGTGCCCCTCGTCGGACGCCCCACGGCCCTGGGCAGCGCGCTCGACCTCATCGGCTCGAGCGGCGCACGGCTGCTGCTGATGGGTAGGGATGGAGCCCGCGCCGGGCTCCTGCAGGTGGACGAGGAGGGACAGGAGAGTCCGGTCCTTCATCTGGCCGCGGGAGAGCGCTTCACGGGAACGGCGCTCCTGACCGCCAGCCGGCTGGCACTGGCGACGGACAGGCGCATCTATCTTTTCGATATGGAAGAGAATGTTCGACTCCTTGCGGCGGCTGGCCTGCCCGAGGACGCGCACGGCGGTGACCTGGTGGCAGTTGGCGGGGAGATTCTCCTGCTTGGCGTGGACCGCGCGAGCCTGCTCGAGATTCGTCGCGACTAGGGTGACACCCACCAGCAAGGCGCGCGTTCTTGGCGCGTCATGCCCAAGCGCCCCCACCTCGCCTCCTCCCGGCTGTCGGCCCTTCGGCCCCGCGGCCCGGTCCCTCCGAGCCTGACGGCTCTCCTCTCCGCGCTCCGACTCTCTCCCTCGCGCGAACGCGGTGGCAGTCGCGCGAGCACCGGCCCCAGGAGTCGCACGAGGCTGCGCTCTGCGATCCTGGCCGGCCTCCTCCTCACCTGCGCGTGGGCAGGCCTCCATGCGCTCGCGTCGCATGACGCTGGGGCAGCGACGCGATCTTCAATTCCCCTAGGCGCCCCGGGGCCCTTGCTCGCGCCCGCGGCGACGAGCTCGGCGGGGCAAGCAGAGCGGCGCCCGGGCTCGTGGAGCTCCCGCGTCGCCCACGCGCCGGCCGTGCTACAGCAGGAGGGTGACGCGGGCGCGGTGCGGTCCATCCCAGAGGCCTCCGGCTTGCTGACGGACGAGCTCCGCAGCGCACTGATCGAGCTCGGCTCCATGGAGCTCGACTCCCCCAAGGCCCTCGAAGAGCGCGCTCTTGCCGTGGTCCTGCCTCTTGAACGACTGGAACAGGTGGGCCTCGCCCTGTGCAGCGGTCTGCTGACCGAGCAAGACAACGAGCTCCAACCCATCGAACGGGGAGCACTGCGAGGACTGGTCCTCGGTGTCCACCTCCACCGCGCAGGTCCAGACCCGCGAGGGGTGCCGCAGGGGAGCGATTCGGAGGCCTCTGCCGAGGGGGGCGTCACGCGATCGAGCCTCCTCTGGGGAGCGCGCGTGGAGGCCCTGCTCGAGCGCTGCCTTCTGGCCGCACCGGCCTGGAGCGAGGCGCAGCGCCAGCGCTTCGCCCAGCTCGCCACCAGCCTGCGAAGTCGAGGTCAGTGCTGCGTGGGACCGAAGCAAGCGCCGACCCTTCTCAGGCTCCGGTCCGAGGAGCCCTGGCTCGCTTCCTGGTGCGACACGCTCCTGGCGTGCGGCCTCTCGACGGCCTCGGCCGAGGAGCGCGAGGCCGTCACGGAGGCCTGGCTCGCCAGGGAGCCCGCGGCGTCAGCCGCCGGCACCACCCTCCGCACGCTGTTCGAGAGCGGGGACCTGAGGCAGGCCTGGTCGCTTGCCGAGAGCCTATGGTCTCGGTTCCAGCTGGATCCCGAAGGGCGCGCAGGCGTGCTGGGCGCCGTCGCCGCGACGGCTCCCCTCTCGGAGGCTCTCAACTGGCTCGAGGGGCGAGCAGACGCCGGTGATGTGGGCGTGGGACTCGCCCTCGCGAGCCGGCCCGGGTCCGAGCAGGCCGCCCTCGAGCGCTATGGCGAGCTGCTGCGCGAGGACGCCGCTCCCGAGGAGCTTCAGGGTCCGCCTGACAGGGAGCACGAGCCTCTGACGGCCGACTCCCGGGCGCTCAGGCGGCGCGTGCTGGTGGGCGCGATGACGGACCCCCGGCTGCTCACCGACCTCGCCTGCACCGACCCCTCGCCCCTGGTCCGCGGACAGGCACACCTCACCGCTGCGCAGCGTGCGCGCCCGCAGGAGCTCTCCCGCCTGGTGGCCGAGCTCGCTCGAGAGTCGGACGGTCACGGTGACGGCGCACTCTCCTCAGACCTGCGCGCCGTGATCGCAGTGACCCACGCTCGGCGGGCGGAGCACCTCGGCGCCGGTGAGGCGGCCCACGCGGCCAAGGAGCTGGCCCAGGCACTCCTCGCCTCGGGAGACCTGGCCCCGGCCACGAAGGCCTGGGTCGTCGGAGCCCTCGAGGCCCGCAACTGACCTGCTCCTAGGGCCACCTCGCATTCAAGAGCCCCGCAGTGGGGCTTCTCTTCCTCCTTCCTCTCACTTCCCTTCCCTCTTTCTGTCCTCCCCGGAGAACCACCCGATGCCGAGCCTCGATTCCCAAGACCAACTCGCGACCTCGCGTCCCATGACGAGCCCGTCCCATGACCTGCCGAGCCCGAGGCAAGGCGGCTCGCACGATCACCATGGGCTCGATTCCACCCGCCAGCGCGGGCGCGCTCCCCGCGCACTGCTGGCCCTCGCCTCGGCCGCCGCTCTCATGGGAGTCCTGCGCGCGAGTAGCCAGGGCCCGGCCCCGGCCTGCCCCGGTCGAAGCGCTCGCCAGGTCGACGCCCTCATCAGCGAGAGCACCCTGGTCCATGAGTGTGACGGGGGGATCGAGCTGGCCTGGATCCACCTCAGCTGGGACGGCACGCAGTGCCCGGACTGGCAGGTGGCCCGACCCGCGCACCAGACCTGTCTCCAGGGCCCCCAGCTGCCCGGGCACCGCTGCGTCTCCGCGGGGATCCTCCCCGTCGAGCGACGAACCTGCCAGTGCGATGAGGCCACCGTCCTCGGAGGCCTGGTCGGGATCCTCAACAAGTGCAGCTGCACCGAGTGGCTCCCCGCCGGCCACGTGGAGGATCACGAGACCCAGCCCTGCCCGGGCACTTGATGCCCGGGCCCAGATTCACAGCTCCGGGCACTTGATGCCCGGGCCCAGAAGTAGAGCTCCGGGCACTTGATGCCAGAGCTCAGCACTCCAGCTCCGGCTACTCGACGCCCGGGCGTTCCGCGCCCGGAACGAGCCCTTGCCGCCGAGACCGGCTGGCCCCCTGGGCACTCGATGGAGCTCGGGCGCGCCTGGCCTGCCCTCGCGAACGTGTACGA
>JBDQFW010000290.1:0-3731 GCA_040265735.1 Planctomycetota bacterium
CCGGGAGGGGAAACTCGACCCGACCATCGGCCGCACGCGCGAGATCGACCGCTGCATCCAGATCCTCAGCCGTCGCAAGAAGAACAATCCCGTGCTCATCGGCGAGCCGGGCGTGGGCAAGACCGCCATCGTGGAGGGCCTGGCCCAGCTGATCATCGAGAACGCCGTCCCGGACATCCTGCGCGGCAAGCGCATCGTGGTCCTCGACCTCGCCCTCATGGTCGCCGGCACCAAGTACCGCGGCCAGTTCGAGGAGCGCATCAAGGCCGTCATGACCGAGGTGCGCCGCGTGAAGGACGTGGTGCTCTTCATCGACGAGCTGCACACCCTGGTGGGCGCCGGCGGCGCGGAGGGCGCGATCGACGCCTCGAACGTGCTCAAGCCCGCCCTCTCCCGCGGCGAGATCCAGTGCATCGGGGCCACCACCCTCGACGAGTACCGCAAGCACATCGAGAAGGACGGCGCCCTCGAGCGCCGCTTCCAGGCCGTCAACGTGGAGCCCCCCACCCCCGAGCAGGCGGTGGAGATCCTCAAGGGCCTGCGCGACCGCTACGAGGCGCACCACAAGGTGGGCTACACCGACGAGGCCCTCGAGATGGCCGTCGAGCTCGCGCACCGCTACATCAACAACCGCTTCCTCCCGGACAAGGCCATCGACGTGATGGACGAGGCCGGCGCGCGCGTGCGGATCAAGTCGATGGTGCCCCCGCCGGACATGCGGGAGCTCACCGAGGAGATCGAGCGCCTCGAGCGTGAGAAGGACGAGGCCGTGGCCTCCCAGGACTTCGAGCTGGCCGCGCGCCTCCGCGACGAGGCCTACCAGCTCAAGAAGAAGAAGGAGGAGGAGCAGGCCGAGTGGCGCAAGGAGCAGGCCGAGCGCGAGCAGGTCGGCGAGGTCGATGCCGAGGTCATCCAGGAGACCATCTCCAAGATGACGGGCATCCCGCTCACCCGCCTCGAGAAGGCCGAGCGTGAGCGCCTCCTCCAGATGGAGACCGAACTCGGCAACGTGGTCATCCACCAGGATAAGGCCATCAACGCCATCGCCCGCTCCGTCCGCCGCTCGCGGTCGGGCCTCAAGGACCCGCGCCGCCCCATGGGCTCGTTCCTGTTCCTCGGCCCCTCGGGCGTGGGCAAGACCTTCCTGTGCAAGCAGCTGGCCAAGTTCATGTTCGGTGACGAGGACGCGGTCACCGTCATGGACATGAGCGAGTACATGGAGAAGCACAACGCCTCTCGCCTCGTCGGCGCGCCTCCCGGCTACGTCGGCTACGAGGAGGGCGGTCAGCTCACCGAGAAGGTCCGTCGTCGCCCCTACTCCGTGGTGCTCCTCGACGAGGTCGAGAAGGCGCACCCCGATGTCTTCAACATGCTGCTCCAGATCATGGAGGAGGGCCGCCTGACCGACTCGTTCGGCCGCCACGTGGACTTCCGCAACGTGATCCTGATCATGACCAGCAACCTCGGCTCGGGTCAGATGAAGGCGGGCGCCCAGCTGGGCTTCGGCCGGATGGACGACCGCGCCGCCACCGAGGATGACCGCAAGAAGCGCGTCGAGGCCGACGTGATGGTCGAGGTGGAGCGCCACTTCCGCCCCGAGTTCCTGAACCGTCTCGACGAGATCGTGATCTTCAACCCGCTGGTCAAGTCGGACCTGGTCCGCATCGTCGACCTGCAGCTGGACGAGGTCCGCAAGCGCCTCGCCGAGCACAAGGTGAAGCTGAACGTCACCGACAGCGCCCGCGAGTTCCTGATCGAGAAGGGCTTCCACCCCGACTACGGCGCCCGTCCGCTGCGCCGCGCCATCGAGCGCCACGTGGAGGACCCGCTCGCCGAGCACCTGCTCCGCGGCGAGGCCGAGACCGAGCGCGAGGTGTGGGCCGACAAGGCCGAGGGTGAGGGCGCGGACTGCCTGCGCTTCCTCGACGAGGAGCCCAAGCCCGCCAAGAAGCCGGCCGCCGCAGCCAGCGAGTGACCGGGGGTCCTCCCCCACCTTCGCCGCGGGCGGGGGCCGAGAGGCTCCCGCCCGCGGTGCGTTGATGGACCAGGCCAAGTCCCGCCGAACGCGACCTCGCCCACGCCACCCCTCGGCGGATGCGCGCTCTCGACCTACGATGATCGCGTGGACCCGCTCGACCTGATCGCCGACGCCAAGATCCGCGAGGCCGCCGAGCGCGGGGTCTTCCGAGACCTGCCTGGCAGGGGCAAGCCCCTACGCCTGGACCCCATGGAGGACGTGCCTGCAGAGCTGCGCGGCGCGTACTCGGACCTGAAGACCGCGGGCTTCCTCCCCGAGGAGCTGGAGCTGCAGCGCGAGCGGCTGACGCTCACGGCTCTGCTGGATGCCTGTACGGAGGGCGAGGAGCGGGTGAGCCTGCTCCGCCGCCAGCGAGACCTCGAGCTGCGCTACCAGCTCGTGCTGGAGCGGCGCCGCCGGAGCCAGAGGACGCAGGGCGGACCCCGATGAGTGCTCGGCCGCTCTACACTGGGGGCATGCGGTCGCTGTCCCCCCTCCTCGTCTTCCTCTGCTCCCTGGTCGCGGGATCCCTGCTCCTCGGGCCGGGTGCGCAGGCCCAGGATGACGGCCCCAGCAAGGAGCAGCTCGAGGCGGCGGTCGCGCGCATCGAGGCCGCCCTCGAGGATCGCAAGCTCGAGGGAGCCGTGCGAGGCAACGCCCTGCGCGCCGAGACGGGCCTCGTGCATCCGCTGGTCATCGCGGCCATCGCGAAGGGCCTGGGCGAGCGGGAGCCCCTGGTCATCGACGCCGCGATCGAGTGCCTTGGGCAGATGCGTCACGCGGACGCCCTCGAGGCCCTGACCAAGTGGGGCAAGCGCGCGCGCAAGGCCCTCGAGAAGGACCGCGAGCGGATGGTCGGCTGGATCAAGGCGGTGGGACGCCACCAGGACCCCGACACCCTCGACCTGCTCGCCAAGGACGCCTTCGACCAGGACGCGCGGGATGTGCTCGCCGCCCGGATCTACGCCATTGCGAATGTGCACGCCAAGGAGAGCGTGGAGGTGCTGATGGACCTCCTCACCTCCACCGACGCGCGCAAGGTCAACCAGAACTTCGGCGCCCTGCGCCCGGCCCTGATGCGCCTGACCGCGGTGGACCAAGGCAACGACCCCATGGCCTGGACCAAGTGGTGGCGCAGCGAGAAGCGCACCTTCGAGGTGCCCCGCGAGCCGGCCGTGCTGCCGCGCGAGGACCAGGCGCGCTGGGACCGCTTCTGGGGCAACGAGGTGCGCTACGAGCGAGGCCAGCGCCGCAGTCGGCGCGGCCAGGATCCCGAGGACGACAAGTGAGGATCCTCCCCGAGGAGGAGGACTTCGACCCGGACGCCTTCGACGCCGCGGCTCGCGCGCGCGCGATCGCGGAGGGGCACGAGCACTTCAACGCGGGGTGCTTCCACGAGGCCCACGAGGCCTTCGAGCGCTGCTGGCTGGCCGGTGAGGGCCCCGATGCGGACCTGTGGAAGGGGCTCGTGCAGGCCTGCATCGCCATGCACCACCTGCAGCGCGAGAACCTCACGGGCGCGCGCAAGCTGAACACGGGCATGCGCCGCCTGCTCGCGCCGTACCTGCCTGAGGCGGAGGGGTTCGACTTGGCCGGGCTCCTGGTCCAGGTCCAGGCGGCCCTGCGCGCGGGCGCCCCGCCCTGGCCGCGACTCGAGCGCGGTTAGGGCGCTGCGCCGCCTCATCAGCCGCCCCGGGGGCGCCCTGAGGAATTC
>JBDQFW010000291.1:0-3717 GCA_040265735.1 Planctomycetota bacterium
ATTCTAGGACGCCGCGGACCCGGGCTCGGTTGCGGTCGGCGCGTCCTCCGAGAGCTCCCGCAGGAAGCGGCCGGCGACTGCGTCAGCCACGGGGATCCCGGCCTCGCTCAGGCGCACCCGCTCGCCCACCCGCTCGAGCATCCCGAGGCCCAGCAGCTCCTGCACGACCGGGGCCGAGGGGTCCTCCGGACGGTCCCAGCCCGCGCGAGCCAGGGCCTCCTGAGGGGAGAGCCCCTCGCGAAGGCGCAGGCCCAGCCACCAGGCCTCGGCCAGGCGTGTGGAGGCGGTGGGCGCATCCCTCCAAGCCGTCGCATGACCGGAAGACTCGATCCAGCGCAGGTAGGGCGCGATCCCTCGGGGGGCGCCCGCCCGCACGGGCCCCACCTTGCTCACGGCCCCGGGCCCGAGGCCCACATAGTCACCCGCGTGCCAGTAATTGATGTTGTGACGACATTCGTGACCAAGAGATGAGTAATTAGAAACCTCATAGGCCCCCAGCCCCGCCTCGCGCGTCGCCCTGCGGACCGCCTGGAAGAGCTCCAGTTCGAGCTCCTCAGGGGCCTGGGAGAGCTCTCCCCGGTCGAGCCACCTCTTGAACCGGGTGTCCTCCTCGTAGGTGAGGTTGTACGCGGATAGATGTTGGGTACCTAGGCTTAAGATGGTCTCCAGATCGGAGACCCAGGCCTCGAGCGTCTGCCCCGGCCAGGCGTAGATCAGGTCCACGCTCAGCTGCTCGACGCCCGCCTCGCGGGCAGCCTCCACTGCGCGCAGGGAGTCGGCGGCGCTGTGGACCCTTCCGAACAGCCGCAAGGCCTCATCGTCCAGGGCCTGGACCCCCACCGACAGGCGCGGAACGCCCAGGTCCAGGAAGGCCTGCGCCTTGTCGCGGTCGAGGCTCTCGGGATTGCACTCGGCTGTCGCCTCGGTTGCCGAGTCCCTCCACCCCGTGAGCTCGTGCAGCCCATCGAGCAGGCGGGCGAGGAGGCTCGCGGGCAGCAGGCTCGGGGTGCCGCCTCCCAGGAAGAGGGTCCGCGGCCGACTGGGGGCGCGCTGCTCCGCCTCCCGCAGGATGGCCGCGACCATGCCCCCCAGATCCTGACCCTCGTCAGGGACCGAGAAGAAGTCGCAGTAGTGGCACTTCGCTGCGCAGAAGGGCAGGTGCACGTAGAGGGGCGTGCCCTCGAGGGCGCGGGGCAGGGGCGCCTCGGGAGGCCTCGGCCCCAGGTTCGTAGACCCGTCCATGCCCCCCATCATGGGCCCTGCGACCACGGATGGAGGCCGCCAACTCTCGTTCGCGTGCGGGTCTGGCGCCTCCCCAATGGATAGGGCCCGCCATGCAACAGCACGGCGGGCCCTTGCAGGTCCGAGCGCGCCAGGGCGTGGCCCCAGCCGCGCCAGGCGCGTCACTGGAAGTCGATCTGGATGCCGTCCGAGAAGTTGGAGGTCGGGGTCGGGTTGTTGTCGCGGTACCAGGCCTGGAAGAACCAGGTGTCACCCGGCTGCACCGCGACCACCGGCGTCACCGGGATCGAGGTCAGGTCGACCGTGATCGAGACCGAGCCCGCGGTTCCCGTGTTCTGGATCTGGCTGCGGAAGCGTCCAAGCTGGCCGAGGATGCAGAGGTTCCCCTGGGAGCCGCCCGGTCCAGCGATGAACCCGGAGGCCTGGCCACAGATGAAGTACGAGAACTGGCTGTTCGGCATCGAATCGCAGGTGAGGACCAGCGAGTTGTTGGAGGCCGAGTTGCTGCCGACCGCTGAGATGACGGCGGGCACGCCGGTGCTGTTGTTCGCGGCGGCGCAGTAGTTCGTGCCGATGGAGCCCGAGGGAACCTCGACCTGCAGGTTGTCGTACAGGGTGAAGTTGCCGCCGGTCGCGACCGAGCTGAACACATCGGCCATCCCGAGGCTGACGAAGCCGTTGAACTCGTTCGAGAACAGGCCCTCGAAGGTCAGCTGGTCGTCGAAGTAGAACGAGATGATCCCGTTCAGGTTGTCGACCTCGATCTTGAGGGTCGTCCAGATGTTGCCCGGGGAGCCTGCGACCGTGGCCGGCGGCGAGGGGAAGAGGCTCTGGAAGAAGGCGCCGGTGTTGTTGCTGCCGTGGCCCAGGTAGCTGGGGTGGTCGTTCGGCAGGGTGGTGTTGTCGGTCTCGCCGGTCGGCGTGTTGTTGGCATCGCGGAACCAGCGGTAGTCGGAGGACGAGCCGCCGTCGCCGCTGAAGGCAATGAAGGCGCCCGAGCCGCTGATGGGCGAGAAGAGCTGGTTGAAGGTGGAGCCGTCGCCGCCCACGCCCACATGGGCGTGCTCGGTGGTTCCGCTGCCGCTGCCCCAGTTCATGAACACATCGACGGTGAGCGTGTAGAAGTCGGCCTGCACGGCCGTGTTGTGGAACAGGGTCCACGCATCGGCGGAGCCGTCGGTGTCGTTGGCCGTGAGGCGCAGGCCGCTCGCGTCACCGGGCTGGGAGCGGGGGGCCAGCGGGATGCCGGCCGCCGCGTAGTCCCAGTTGAAGGCCTGGGTGCCGTTCGGCGTGCCGTCGTCGACGATGGTGTAGTCGGCGGAGGTGTCGGTCTCGAAGGTGTCGCTGATGATCACAGTCGACTGCGCGCTGGCGGTGCCGGCGAGGGCGCCCAGCGAGGCGAGGGAGAGGGCCGTGGCCCGACGGGTGGAGGGGAATTGCATGGGATCGTGAGGAAAGGGAGAGAGAAGGTCCCCGGCCGCGGCCGCGGCCCTGGGTCCTGACGCCAGCCTATTGGCAGGGGGCGAATCCCGCCTCCCCAGGCGCGCCAGCGGCCGCAAGGAACACGAAAAAGCCCCCCCGGCTCTGCCGGGGAGGCTCCAGGTCCTTGGCGCCTGATTTGCGCGGATCGGGCAGCTGCGCGAGCGGGCGGCGGGCTGCTTACTGCACGCCCATGCGCTCGTAGAGCCTGCGCAGGGCGTCCTGCTCGATCTGGCGGACGCGCTCGCGGGTCACTCCAACCACCTGGCCAATGGCCTTCAGGGTCATGGGCTCGGAGCCGGGGTCGAGGCCGTAGCGCAGCCGCAGGACGGCGGAGTCGCGGTCGTCAAGCTCACCAAGCAGGTCCCGGAGGCGGTTGAGCAGGTCCTTCTGGCTGGTCCGCTCGTCGGGGGTGTCGAGGCGCTCGTCCTCGACGGTGTCGTGGTTCTGTCGCAGGACATCGAGGGAGACCTCGCCACCGCGAGTGTTCTCGATGGTCTGCTTGAGGAGCGGCCAGGACTCCTTGGGGATCCCGAGCTCCTGAGCGACCTCCTCGATCGTGGGGTTGCGGCCCAGCACGTAGGAGAGCTCCGCGGACACCGAGCGCCACTTGGAGAGGTTCTCCGACATGTAGCCCGGGATGCGCACGGAGCGCACCGTGTTCGTCAGCGCCCTGCGAATCGACTGCTTGATCCACCAGGTGCCGTAGGTGGAGAACCGGCAGCCCGCGTCCGGGTCGAACTTCTCCACGGCCCTCATCAGGCCGATGTTCCCCTCGGCGATCAGATCCTGCAGCGTCATGCCGCGGTCCGAGTACAGCTTGGCGATCGAGACCACGAGCCGCAGGTTGGCGCGGATCATGTGCTCACGCGCATCCTCATCACCGGCCTGGATCCTGCGCATGTGCTCTTCCTCATCAAGAGTCATGGGGAGAGCGCGCTGCTCGGGGGCGATCAGCTCAAGCCATTGAGCGGCTCCCCAAGTGCCTTCGCTGCC
>JBDQFW010000292.1:0-3689 GCA_040265735.1 Planctomycetota bacterium
GGGCGCGGTCCAGGGCATCGGAGACGACAGCACCGTCGTGCACCGGCGCACCGAGTCGAGCGGCGAGGCCGAGGGCGTGACCGGCGTCGGCCTCTTCATCGACCGCTGACGGGCGGAGCGGCTCGCTTGGGATCCCAAGCCGAGCGACGCAGGCGCGCTCGTGAGGCCCGCTTGCTGCCGAAGGCCCCCGCGCGGAGCGCGGTCGCGGCCGAGCGCCCTAGGCGAGCTTCTCGATCTTCCCCAGGGAGACCCAGCCCTGGACCTCGCTCGATGGGAAGCGCCAGTCGCGGTGCTTCACATCGACGCCGTAGGTGGCCGTCTCGCGGACCCAGTGCTCGGCGTCGCCTCCGGAGGCCGGGTCGAAGAGGTCCACGTCGTGCATCAGCACCTCGAACCCGTTCGACTCGTCGAAGCGGCCGATCACGATCGAGCCGTCCTTACAGTGGACCACGAGGTTCATCCCGTGGGGTGCGTCCATGATGTTGGTCTGCATGTGCCCTCGCGGCGGCTCCGGGCGTGTACTGGCCCGCCGACGCCTCATTCTAGCCCGACCTCGCGTGCCCTCCACGGCTAAGCTCTCGCCCATGCAGAAGGCCGACTGGATCTGGATGGACGGCGAGCTGATCCCCTGGGACGCCGCCCAGGTGCACGTGCTGAGCCACGCGCTGCACTACGGCAGCGCCGTGTTCGAGGGCATCCGGGCCTACGCCACGCCCCAGGGGCCCGCGGTCCTCGAGCTCGATGCGCACCTCGAGCGCCTGGAGCGGTCCTGTCGCGTCGTCCATATCCCCCTGCCCTTCGAGCGCGAGGCCCTGCACAACGCCGTGCTCGAGACCGTGCGGCGCAACGGGCACCCGGCTTGCTACATCCGGCCGCTCGCGTTCCGGGGGGAGGGCCCCCTGGGCGTCTCGCCGCTGACCTCGGCCGTGCACGTCATCGTGGCGACCTGGGAGTGGGCGGGTGCTCACCACGCCGGGGCGAAGGAGGAGGGCATCGACGTGTGCGTGAGCTCTTGGCGCCGCATGGCCCCGGGGACGCACCCCGCGATGGCCAAGGCCGCGGGAAACTACCTGAACAGCCAGCTCGTGCTGGTGGAGGCCAAGCAGAACGGCTTCCACGACGGCATCGTGCTGGACGTGAACGGCTATGTGAGCGCGGGCAGCGGCGCGACCCTGTTCCTCGAGCTCGACGGCCGGCTGATCACGCCTCCGCTCGGGGACTCGATCCTGCCCGGAATCACGCGCGGTCTTGTCATGCAGCTGGCCCGGGAGCTGGACCTCGAGCTGGTCGAGCAGCGCATCGCGCGGGAGATGCTGACCTTCGCGAGCGAGGTCTTCCTTGTGGGGACCGCGGCCGAGATCACGCCCGTGCGCTCGGTCGACCGCATCCCGGTCGGCAGCGGCCAGCCCGGGCCCGTGACGCGGTCGCTGCAGGCGGCGTTCAAGCGCGCCGTCACGGGCCAGGAGGATCGCGGCTGGCTCACCCCGGTGGGAGGGGCCTGATGCTGACGCGAGAGGAGGCCTGGGAGCTGCTCTGCGAGTGGACCCCCGGAGAGGCCCTGCGGCGGCACGCGCGCAGCGTGGAGCTGGTCATGCGCGCCGCCGCCGACCGCTATGGGGCGGGCGATGCCGATCGCGAGCGCTTCGGCCTCGCGGGCCTGCTCCATGACGCGGACTACGAGACCTGGCCCGAGGAGCACCCCAGCCGCATCGTCGCGTGGCTGCGCGAGCGCGGGGAGGAGGAGGTGGCCCACGCCATCAGCGCCCACTACACGGGTTGGGGCGTGGCCTACGAGACGGTCCTCGACAAGGCGCTCCTCGCCTGCGACGAGCTGACGGGCTTCATCGGCGCCTGCTGCCTCCTGCGCCCCAACGGCATCGCGGACCTCACCGCGAAGAGCGTCAAGAAGCGCCTCAAGGACAAGCGCTTCGCCGCCAAGGTCGAGCGCCCCGAGGTGCGCGCCGGCGCGGAGCTCCTGGGCGTCGAGCTGGACGAGCACATCACCTTCGTGATCGAGGCCCTCCGTCCGCACGCCGCAGAGCTAGGGCTCGAGGGAACCGGCGCATGAGTGACGCGCCCGAGGCCCGCATCCCCGAGCGCTGCGCCCCGTGCAGGGCCGGAGATCCCCCGCTCGAGGAGGCATTGGCGCGGGCCTACCTCGCCCAGCTGCCCTCGTGGTCGCGCCGGGAGGAGACCCTCGTGCGCTCCTTCGAGCTCGCGGACTTCCGCGCAGCCCTGCGCTGGCTCAACCGTATGGCGATGCTCGCTGAGGAGCTGGACCATCATCCGGACTTGCGCCTCCACGACTACCGCCGGGTGGAGGTGGTCTGCTGGACCCACGCGGTGGGGGGCCTGGCCCTGCCCGACTTCGTGCTCGCGCGGCGGATCGACGCCCTTGCCGCGGACGAGGGGCTCTCCTGATCGCAAGCATCGGCGCGCCTCGGATCGGGGCGCGGCGCAGGGTCGCACGCGCCTCTGGGGCGGTGAGCCGCGGCTGCGTGGGCCCGGGGCTGCCCGATGCGCGCGGTCTCCTTGCGCCGCCCCTGCCATGACCCATGATGAGTGCAGTCCCATGCGCGCGCTGCTCCCCACTGCTCCCCTCGTCGCCCTCTGCCTGCTCTCCGGGCCCGTCCTTGCCCAGAACGGCGACCGCAACGGCGAGGTGCAGGCACCCCTTCCCGAGGACCTAGTGGTCCCGCCCGCGCCCATCCTGAGCCCGGCCGCGCAGCGTGAGACCTTCGCGCTGGAGCCTGGCCTGGTGGCCGAGCTCGTGGCCGAGGAGCCGCTGGTGGTGGACCCGGTCCAGATCGTCTTCGACGAGCGCGGTCGGCTGTGGGTCTGCGAGATGCGCGGCTACATGCGCGATGCGGACGCCAATGGAGAGGCCGAGCCCATCGGCTGCGTGGCCTGGCTCGAGGACACGGACGGCGACGGGAAGATGGATGTCCGCCACGACTTCCTGACCGACCTGGTCCTGCCGCGCGCGATCCAGCCCACCCGCGGGGGCCTGCTGATCATCACGCCCCCCGTGCTGATGTTCGCCCAGGACACCGACGACGACGGGGTCGCCGACGAGGTCGAGGTGCTCGAGACCGGCATGAACGGGATCGCGAACCCCGAGCATGCGATCAACGGCCTCGTGTACGGCCTCGACAACTGGTTCCGCTGCGCGAAGTCCAACGCGCGCTACCGCTGGGAGGGAGACCGCCTGGTGCGCGGCGTCACTGCCGGCGGAGGCCAGTGGGGCGTGGCCTTCGATGCGTGGGGACGCGCCTTCTACAACACCAACCCCGATCCACTCCGAGGGGACCCGTTCCCGAGCCACTACACGGTTCGCAACCCGAACCACGGAACGGCCTCCGGGGCGAACCGGGGCTATGTGCGCGACAAGAGCGTCTGGCCCTCGCGCATCAACCCGGGCGTGAACCGCGGCTATCAGCCCAACACCCTGCGCGACGACTACACCCTGCGGGTGAACACCGGCGCGTGCTCGCCGGCGATCATTCTTGGCGATGCCCTGGGTCCGGACCTCAAGGGCTCGGCCGTCGTCTGCGAGCCCACGGGCAACCTGCTGTCGCGTTTCACGCTCCAGCAGAAGGACCCTGTCGAGCTGGAGGCCGTGCGGCCCCTGCCGGGGGTCGAACTGTTGACCTCCACGGACGAGCGCTTCCGTCCGGTGGCCCTGGCCA